>NZ_AP023065.1:346529-693058 GCF_016593235.1 Nitratiruptor sp. YY09-18 | reverse complement strand
TATTGCGCTTTGCATCTTTTCCCACTTCAAACTGCGGCTTAAAGAGAAGCACAAGATCTTTTCTGGCACATCTATGAAGATCATTGAGAATTTTTCGCAAACTAATAAAACTCACATCACAAGTTACAATATCAAAGGGATCATCTGCAAAGAAGCGGATATCAGTCTGACTCATATCTATAACGTTTGGATGAGATTTTATGTGGCTATGCAGCTGATCTTTGCCCACATCTAAAGCCACAACCTCTTTGGCTCCATTTTCAAGTAAAACTTGTGTAAAGCCTCCAGTAGAGGCCCCCACATCTAAGATTCTTTTTCCTTTGATATGCAGGGGATGAGATGCTAAAAATCCTCTTAACTTCCAAGCAGCCCTACTCACATATGGATCATTTTCAACCTGTACCGCCTCATCTTTGATATCTAGTGAAGGCTTTGTTACTACCTTTCCCTCGACTTTTACTCTACCCTCTCTTATAAGTGCAGCAGCTTTCGATCTTGTAGGAGCAAAGCCTTTTTCTACTAAATATCTATCAAGCCTCAATACCAGCCTCTTTGAGCATCTCCCACATCTTCTCTTCTGGCAGTAGCGGCACACCTAATTTTTGCGCCTTCTCATACTTGCTACCAGGATGTTCACCATAAAAAACAAAATCGGTTTTTTTCGAGACTGAATTTGTCACATGTGCACCAGCATGCTCAAGTAGCTCTTTGATCTTTTCACGAGGCAGTCGCATCTCACCTGTGAGGACGACAGTTTTACCTGCAAACGGAGAGTTTTCAAGGAGCTCTTCATCCTGTTTTGGCTCAATTGGCTGAATAATTTGTATGAGCTCTTCGATCTTGTCTTTATTGACTTCTACAAACTCTTTGATAGATCTGACCATCTCTGGCCCAAAACCTTCAAGTTTATAAAACTCCTCAGGATCGACTTTATACCAGTTATTTCCAAAAGCCTCACAAATCTTTTTGCTGGCTACTTCACCGATATGCTCAATCCCTAGTGCATTAACAAATCGCCAGCACTCCGTTCCCTTGACACTCTGTATCGCTTTGATGAGATTTTCTGCTTTCTTCTCGGCAAAGCCAGGAAGCTTCATGAGATCCTCTTTGGTAAGTTTAAAGAGATCTCTCACATCTTTGACAAGTCCCTTTTCATAGAGCAGTTTCACAGTCGCTTCGCCAAGGCCTGGAATATCGAGGCACTGCTTTGAAGCAAAGTAGATAATAGAGTTAACCACACGCGCTGGACAGCTGAGGTTTTGACACTTGATGAGAAGTCCTTCATCAAGTACAGGTTGCCCACACACAGGACAGACTTTTGGTCTCTCTACCTTCTTCTCTTTCCCTGTGCGATATTGGGTCAAGACCTTTGTCACTTCTGGAATGACATCACCACTACGAATGACGATAACCATATCGCCAATGCGAATATCTTTGCGCTCAATCTCAGCATAGTTGTGCAATGTTGCTCGCTCTACGATTACTCCGCCAATCTCTACTGGCTCCAAAATAGCAACAGGAGTAATAATACCTGTACGCCCCACTTGTGGCACAATATCGATAATTCTTGTCATCTTCTCAATTGCTGGAAATTTATAGGCAACCATCCATCGAGGATATTTGACTGTATAGCCAAGCACTTCGTGCAAAGCTATCTCATCTACTTTGACTACCATACCATCAAGCATGACAGGGAGTTTGTCCCGCTCTTTTGTAAACTCCTCATAAAGCTGCTGGATCTCCTCCTCTTTTTCACAAATGGCACGTTTGAACGGCTTCATAAATCCCAAAGAGTAGACAAACTCCATCATCTCATGGAGATATTTATACTCTAAGGTGTTATACCCTACTCCCCATGGATAGAAGTAGAGCTTGCGCCTGGCTGTTATTTTTGGATCGAGCTGGCGTAAGCTCCCAGCAGCAGCGTTTCTTGGGTTTGCAAATGTAGACTGCCCCTTTTCCATACGCTCTTGGTTGAGCTTTTCGAAGTCATCTTTGCGAATCACTACTTCACCTCTAATCTCAATAAGGCCCTTATAATCGATTCCAAGGGGGATAGAGGGAATAGTTTTAGCATTGTTAGTCACATCTTCACCAACTTCTCCATCACCGCGCGTTGCTGCGCTTTTGAGCAGACCATTTTCATAGATGAGATTGAGGCTCGCTCCATCAAACTTTGGCTCAATATAAAATTGTAAATCTGTACGACCAACAGTTTTATAGACACGGTTGAGCCACTCTTTCATCTCAGCTTCACTAAATACATCCTCCATTGACCACATTTTGGTTAAATGGCGAATCTTTTTGAACTCTTTTGCTGGAGGAGCACCAATTCTTTGCGTAGGTGAAGTTGGATCGATCTGATCTGGGTGAGCTTTTTCATACTCCTCTACTTCTTTGTAGAGTTTATCATAAACTTCATCTGGAACTTCTGGATTATCAAGCACATAGTATGCATATGCCCAGCGTTTAAGTTTTTCTACCGCCTCTTTATACTCTTTATAGTCTTTAATCATTGCAAATCCTTTCAAAGATCACTCACGCGAAAGAGCAACCCTTTGAGATAGAGTGAAAATGGATGTGATATGAGATAGGGATGATCTATATCTTGATAGAGATGTTCATAAACATGGACAAGTTTGCGATTGTCTCTTGCGCTCTCAATAACAACTTTTTCCAAATCATCCATTTGGATATGGTGTGAGCAGGAAAAGAGCGCTATAAATCCGTTATTTTTTACTATTTTCATAGCGTTGACTGTGATATCCTTGAATCCTTTGATGGCTGAAGACTTTTTAGATCTCGATTTGGCAAAAGATGGAGGATCAAGGATGATAAGATCATATTGCTCCTTTTTCTTGCGCAGATCTCTTAAATAATCAAATACATTTGCTACGACAAACTCTCCATCCACTTCGTTGAGAGCATAGTTTCGCTTCGCTTGCTCAATCGCCTCTGCACTTATATCTACAGCTGTAACTTTTGCTCTTTTGAGTACTCTTGCATAGAGACCAAATCCCCCCGTATTGCAAAAGCAATCTAACACTCTATCCTTTTGCTTTACATACTTTGTAACTTCGAGGCGATTCTTTCGCTGATCGAGATAAAATCCTGTCTTTTGGGAGTTTTGGATATCTACTTCAAACTTTATCCCATTCTCTTGCATAACTATTCGCTCAGGAATCTGCCCAATCACTTGGCTATAAGGTTCCAATCCCTCCTTTTTGAGCACCTCTTCACCACGTATGTAGACACCCTTTGGCTCGAGGATGTTTATCAAAAAATCGAGTACCACATTTTTAAGTCTCTCCATCCCAGCACTGAGTATCTGGACGCTCAAATACTCTTCATACTTATCAACGATAAGACCTGGGAGCATATCTGCTTCAGAGTAGATGAGCCTGCAAGAGGTTGCATCTAGCTCTTGTCTGCTAGCTAGAGCACGCAGTATATTGCTCTTTAAAATTCTCTCTATCTGTTCATGATCTTTAAAACTCAAAACTCTCACCGCAATTGTACTGCGTGGATTGATGTAGCCGAGAGCTAAAAATCTCTCCTTCTCATCCACCACCTTGACAATCTCTCCTGGCTCATATTTAGCAAGATCATCTACATCACTCTTATAAACCCACGGAAAGAGATTTTTGAGTTTATTTGCTGCACTCCTATTTACTTTTACACTTTTCATACTGCTCTTTCCAATGCTTGCTGGATTGTGAAGAATTGCCTGTGCTCTTTGACATCGTGACAGCGCACAATTGTTGCTCCCTCTTGCACAGCTGCTGCATGGAGGGCCAAAGTCCCAGGAAGTCGCTCTTGGATTGGTGTTGACTCGATTTTATCTATCATCGATTTGCGGCTTGCACCAATCAATAGCGGCAATCCAAACTTTTGAAAGTGGGAGAGATTTTTTATAAGTGCTATATTATCCTCAAGCCGCTTCCCAAAACCGATTCCAGGATCAAGAATAATATCTTTTATGCCAAAAGCTTGTGCTTTTTGAATACGCTGAGCAAAAAACCACTCCACTTCAAAGAGCACATCCTCATAGTATGGATTTTGCTGCATCGTTTTTGGTGTGCCTTTTTTATGCATTATAACCACTTGCGCATTAAACTTCGCTACAACTTTTGCCATTTCATCACTTTCTAAACCTGTAATATCATTGACTATACTAAAGCCATTCTCTAAAGCGTAGCGAGCAACTTTTGGCCTATAGGTATCAATGCTTAGCTTCACACTCCAATCTTTTTTTGTAATTGCATCAATAATTGGCTTGACTCGAGCAAACTCTTCATCTTCGCTAATCTCCTCACTTCCAGGTCTTGTACTCATGCCACCTATATCGATAATATCTGCTCCATCTGCAATCATCTGCTCAATTGCTGCAATCGCTCTTTCGCCCATGAAGCGACTTTGGGGATAGAAGCTATCTTCATTGGCATTTATAATACCCATGATCTGCAGAGGAAAGCTTTTTGAGCCAAGATATTTGCGCAGCTCCTTTGCAAGCTCTTTCAAACCATAGGGCTGAGCTAACTCTTTTCTTGCCAAAATCTCTATATGTTTTTTCGAGCCAATGAGTAGTCCATCAACCCTCTTGAACTGACATGTAATCGTGCCATTTGGTACTGCAAAATCGGCTCCCACACTTAAAGCATCCTGCTTGAGAATATTTGCAGCTCCTACATGGAGATCTTTGATTAAAAAGAGCATAATTTCAGATTTTTTTGCCATGATTTTGATACCTGGCTTATCAACATTGAGTCGCTGCATAAGTGCTGCGGCATCAGTGAGTGAGCCAAGCTTTTCTACTCTCATTTTCCTCTCTTTTTGTGCGTTAATAGGATTAAACCAGCTGTAAGCAAAACATTTGCTACATTAGAATTAAGATCGATCAACTTAATCGCATGTGCAAAATAATCTAGTTCTCTTTCATTCAGTGCATAATTTTGCTTTATTGCAAAGTGTAACATAGCTTTAATTAAAGCCTTGGCATCTGCTTTAGATAAAAACTTAGCGTTGTGTACAAGCTCATAGAGTCTCTCAAGGTCAAACCTCTCGAACTCCAAATCTTCCTTATCAATCTTTTGGTCAAATATTTTTTGTGGCAAGCGTGAGAGGATTGTAGGCAAAAAGAGAGATCTGTTTTTGGCACAGAGCACTATAGAGATATTATCTGGCGGCTCTTCTAAGATTTTTAGCAGTGCATTTTGTGCATAGATATTGAATTTGTTTGCAAAAACAACAATGTAATGATTAGTTTTTGTAGCTTTATAGGCTTTGGATATGATCTCTTTGGCATGTTCAATTTTGAGTTCATCTGTTTCAATGATATCGAGATTCTCTTTTTCGATACTCTCTTGCAAATTTTGACGCAGAGTATCAAAATCTTGGGTAATGATAATCTGATTATGCGGTTCTATCATATGGCAAGATCGATCTCTCCAAAAATTGCTGCATCGATACTTTTATCAAAGAGGCGAAAGAGCTGTATGAGCTTTACATCTAAAAGATCATCATATGATTTGAGAGTAAAATTGTTTTGCATATCCTCATCCATAATCCACAAAAAGCTATCATCGCTCCGTTTGGCAATTTTAACGTATCGTGAAGTGGATCTTCCAATATACCAGATAAAGAAGCGTTCCTCAAAAGATATAGAGAGCATATCGAACAAAAATTCCACATCTTGGTTGGTATTGACAAACTGCGTTGCTGGAAATGCTCTTTTGAGATCGTAAACAGGGATAAAGGGACGGTTTTTATTTGGTTTGTTGAGTGAAGTGACTACATAGCGACAAAACCACTCATGCTCATCATCAGTGAGCACCAAGACACTAAAACCATCGATGATACGCGCAATTGCATCTGCTGCGAGAGGAATCCACTCATAGCGGCGCTCCTCTAGCCAATTCATCATGCTCTTATCATAGCGTATTGTCTTAAGTGTCCACTGATCTATTGACTGGCTCATTTGTCTAATTCATAGGCTGCGTGCAAAGCACGAACAGCTAGCTCTCCATATTTTTCATCGATAATCATAGAGATTTTTATCTCGCTTGTGCTTATCATCTCGATATTGATATTCTCATTTGCCATTGTTTCAAAAGCTTTGCTAGCTACACCACTGTGAGACTTCATACCGACTCCAACGATACTCACTTTTGCCACATTAGGATCGTACTCAACCTTTTCATACTCATCTTTAAACTTTTCCATCACTTTTTTCACAAGCTCGAGCTCATTTTGCGGCACAGTAAAGTCGAGATTTGTTTTTCCATCTTCACCGATTGTCTGTACAATCATATCGACATTGATATTCTCTTTTGCCAAAGCTTTGAAGATCTCTGCTGCGATACCTGGTCTATCTTTGACTCCTCTGAGACTCACCCTTGCTTGATTTTTATCAAGAGCTATACCGCTTACAAGTGGTTTTTCCATGATATCCTCTTCCTTTGTGATAATTGTTCCAGGATTGTCGTTGAAACTGCTGCGTGCTTCGATCACTACTCCTAACTTTTTAGCAAGTTCTACGCTTCTATTTTGCAAAACTTTTGCTCCAAGACTCGCAAGCTCTAGCATCTCATCATAGCTTATTTTATCAAGCTTCTTCGCTTTTGGCTCTATCCTTGGATCTGTCGTGTAGACTCCATCAACATCAGAGTATATTTCACACTTACCTGCTCCCAGTGCCCCAGCAATCGCTACAGCTGTGAGGTCACTTCCACCACGACCCAAAGTTGTTACTTCCCCATCTTCAGTAATTCCTTGAAAACCAGCAACTACTACAATTTTTCCCTCTTTGAGTGCTTTTTGCATAGGTTCTGGATTGATCTTTTCGATGCGTGCAACTGTGTGGGATTTGTCCGTTACGATACCAGCTTGGCGACCGGTCATGGCAACAGTTGGAAGCCCCATCTCATTGAGTGCAATAGAGAGCAATGCTGCAGTAATACGCTCACCACTACTAAGTAGCAGGTCCATATCACGTCTGCTTGGAGTCGGGCTAAAGTATTTAGCAAACTCTATGAGTTTATTCGTCTCTCCACTCATTGCTGAGACAACTACGACAACATCATTGCCTGCCTCTTTTGTTTTTGCTACTCTCTTAGCAACATTTTCAATGCGCTCAAGATTTCCTACACTCGTTCCACCATATTTTTGGACAATAAGCATTAAACATACCCCTCTTTTTTGAAGTATTCCAAGACTTTTTTATAAACCGGTCTTTTAAAAAATGTCACATAATTAAAAAGCTCTGGATAAGAGACAAACTTATAAGCGCTAAACTCAGGATCTTTTGTATCGAGATTGATTTTTGCGCCAGGTTTGAGCCGAACCAGAAAATATTTTTGTGTCTGTCCATCAAATGGATACATTTTTTTTGCAATTGTTTTAGGAAAATCGTAACTTACCCATTCAGGATATTCAGCAATGATCTCCACCTCATCTGTGCCTATCTCCTCTTTGAGCTCACGCAAAAGGGCTTCTTTTGGTGTCTCGCCTTTATCTATACCTCCTTGAGGAAATTGCCACGAATCTTCAACATCAGTCCGTGCGGCTATTAAAAATCGGACATTTTTCGGGTAGTCACTTGACAATACTATCGCTGCTACATTTGGCCTATATCTCTTTTTTGCCATATACCCTCTTTTCCAAAAAGCCAGACCTAAAACGAAATTATGTTTCACTTTAGGTCACACTTTTTTTTAATTGATATAATACTCACTTACTATTTAAAAAAGGATAAAAATTGCTCATATACATTCATATTCCTTTTTGTGATAGTAAGTGCCACTACTGTGCATTTAACTCTTTTACCCAAAACTATCATCTCAAAAGTAGATATATGCAAGCTCTTTTGCTCCAACTCCAAAAAGATCTGCATGAATTTGACGTCCAAAAAATCGAAACTGTTTTTATTGGTGGTGGTACTCCCTCAACTATCAAGCCTGAGCTTTTTATCCCTCTCTTTCAAACTCTTGAGCCTTTGCTAGATAAAAATTGTGAAATAACTGTAGAAGCCAATCCTAACAGCGCTTCAAAGAGCTGGCTAGAGGGTATGAGAGAGCTAGGGGTCAACCGTATAAGTTTTGGGGTACAAAGTTTTGATGAAGCAAAGCTAAAATTTCTCGGTCGTGCTCACTCTAAAAAAGATGCTATTGAGGCTATCGAAAATGCTGCAAAAGCTGGCTTTAAGCATATTAATCTTGATATTATCTACGATACTGCCATAGATTCCAAGGAGCTACTCAGGAGCGATATCGAGCAAGCTTTAGAGCTGCCAATCGATCATATTAGCGCATATGCACTCACAATCGAAGAGAATACTCCATTTGCATCCACCCCGCACGTGCAAAAAAATGATGAAAACCTTGGTTACCTCCTCAAAGAGCTCATCCCATTTGAGCAGTATGAGGTGAGCAACTTTGGTGCATATCGATCAAAACACAATCTGGGATACTGGAGATTGGAAGAGTATCTTGGCATTGGCTGTGGTGCAGTAGGATTTGTGAGTACTACTCGCTACTATCCTCATACTGATCTCATACACTATACAAAAGACCCAATACATAAAGAGCTTGAACACTTAAATCACGAAGATTTATGCTTTGAACAGATTTTTTTGGGACTACGTAGTATTGTCGGTGTAGATAAAGATCTTCTTAATCCACAAAAAGTAACGATTTTAATCGATGAGGGAAAACTTGTCCAAAAGGGCAAGAGAGTCTATAATACCAACTTCTTCCTCGCTGATGAATTAGCTCTCTTTCTCACTAACTAAATTTATCTTTATATAAAAAAATATATAATCAAATAAATTTGTGCATAAGAGGAAAATATGATTTTGAAACTCTTCACATATCCTGTGCATCTTCTCTTGGGGTATGGATATGTAGCTCTTTTTATCTGGAGTGTTTTAGAAGGCGAAATCGGCCTCATGTTAGCTGGATGGCTTGCACACAAAGGCAAAGTCTTTACTTATGAAAACATCATTCTCATAGCCTCCATCGGCGCACTTCTTGGTGATACATTTACATTTTCTGTGGGGAGATTTTTCAAAAATAGAGCTCAAAAATGGCTCAATACCCATCCGCAAAAAAAGAAGATAGCAAATCGCCTTGTTAGAAAATATGGCTCACTCATAATCATTTTTGAGCGTTTTATCTATGGAACGCATATTCCTGTCATGCTTACACTAGGAATGACAGGCTACAGCTATGCCAAATTTTTTCTCTATGAGATCGTAGGTGTCTTTTTATGGGCTGTTACGTTTACCTCTATTGGTTACTATCTCGGTGATACAGCTATCCAAATTGTTATCTTGTTACAAAAGAGGCTTCTTGCACTCATTCTCATTCTTCTTTTTATCTATTGGATCTATACAATCTTCACAGAGGATGAGAGTCAAAAGGAAAGCAGTGAATTATGAGAGTGTAGTTTTAATACTCTTTATCATCGCCTCAATTGTTGCAGTTGTAGCAAGACACATTCACCTGCCATATACAATTGCCCTCATGGCAGTTGGCATTATCATCGGCTCACTCCATCTGCTCAATGCACCACATCTCACACAAGATCTCCTCTACGATATTTTCTTGCCACCTCTTATTTTTGAAGCGGCCATTCATCTAAAATTTGAGGATTTGAAACGAGATTTCGGGATTATCACCACTCTGGTGGTGCCGGGAGTCATTCTCTCTACACTGACTACTGCAGCGGTGATGATTCCAATCAGTGAGTCCGTTCCCGATCTTCATGGACTCAGCTGGGCGATTGGTATCCTCTTTGGAGCTGCCGTCGCGGCCACCGATCCCGTCGCAGTCGTAGCACTTTTTAAGCAATTGGGCGTCCCAAATCGTCTGCGCATCATCACCGAGAGTGAGAGCCTCCTCAATGATGGTACGGCGATTGTTCTTTTCATGATTGTGTGGATTTATGTCCATGGACAACTCTCCACTCCCCAAGACGCAGCTTTTGAATTTTTCCGTGTTGTCGGTCTTGGTCTTATCATCGGGACAATCATTGGCTTTTTGATGGCAGAGATTATAAAAAATCTCGATGATGCCATGGTCGTCATCACCCTTACCACTGTAGCAGCATACGGCTCTTTTCTTATTGCCAAAAATCTCGATACATCAGGGGTTATGAGTACTGTGGCTACCGGACTGGTCATTGGGCAAAGAGGCTTTGCCAATACACTCTTCCCCGCCATTCGTCTAAGTACGGAGAATTTTTGGGAATATATCGCATTTGCTATGAACTCATTGATTTTTCTTTTGATGGGGATGGCGATCGATCTCAAGATGCTATGGGGTCTTTGGCCCTTTGTGCTGCTCGCTTATGTTGCTACTCTTGTAGCACGATTTATTGTAGTTTTTGCCACATGGGCAATCTTTTATCCAACAAAGATGAGATTTCCATTACGTTGGACACCTGTGTTGAGTTGGGGAGGATTGAGAGGCGCCCTTTCTATGGTACTGGCTCTCTCGCTTCCTGATAGCTTTGCATACAAAGACCTCATCGTCACACTAGTTTTTGGTGTTGTACTACTATCAATTTTTATCCAGGGGCTTACTATGGCTCCACTCCTTCGCCTGCTGGGTCTCGTCTCTCCTATAGCACAAATTTTAGAGTATGAAAAGATCAGAACGCGCATCACACTTTTGCAAAATAGTCTCGAAAAAATTGCATATCTTCGCAAGCACAAAATTATCAGTGAACAAAATGCGCAGATTCTTCAAGAGACTTTCCAAAAAGAGCTTGAAGAGCTTACACAAAAGCTACAGTCTATGACACCTGCAAAAGAGGCACTTCTCAAAAGCGAGCTTGTACGTATCAAGCTCCATCTCCTTACCGAACAAAAACAAACACTCCTAGAACTCTTTCGCAACGGTTCTATTGATTATCTAACGTATGAGACATTGAAAAACGAGCTCGATGGCGAAATATTTGCACTAGAGAATGAAGAAGCCTAACAGACATATGCCACAGATACAAACAACAACAAAAATTCCTCTCAAAGAGCGTATAAAAAAAGATATAGAAAAGAATCGCCAGCGCATCAAAGAGCTCGGCCCAGGTATCATCACAGGTGGAGCGGGAGATGATCCTGCCGGAATTGTTACGTATACGATGGTAGGTGCTTTTACAGGATTTAGTCAGCTTTGGCTTTTGCTTCTGAGTACCCCTATGATGGTCTCAATCCAAAACATGGTAGCACGAATCGCAATAGTTACAGGTAAAAGCCTGCCAGAGATCACCACAGCTTTTTATTCCAAAAAGTTGACGATATTCATGATCATGGTTTTGGCAGTAGCAAATATTTTGACCATTGGAGCAGATCTCAATGCAGTTGCAGCAATCCTCCATATAGTAAGCGGATATCCAACAATCTACTTTCTCATACCAATTACTGCCCTCATTGCCTATCTCATCACATTTGGACGCTATGAAATGATCAAGCATGTTTTGGTGACACTCACCGTGATTCTTGGAATCTATGTCATTGCAGCGATTATGGCAAAACCCTCTATTGTAGAGGTGCTTAAAAACACTTTTATTCCTCATATACAACTCTCAAAAGATTGGATTTTAGCCGCTCTTGGTCTTTTGGGCACCACAATTTCACCCTATCTTCTCTTTTGGCAAGCATCCGAAGAGAAAGAGGAGAAAAAGAGCGTCGTCCAGGCTGATGAAGTAAACTTTGATACGCTAGTAGGTATGGTATGGTCCAATCTCCTAGCCTATTGTATGATTATTACTGGTGCTGCTATGCTCTATGGACAAGGCGATGCGATACAAGATATTAGTACGCTTGCAATTGCCCTCAAACCTGCTGCTGGAGAGTATGCTTTTGCACTTTTTGCTATTGGTGTTATTGTCTCAGGTTTTTTAGCAGTTCCTGTTCTTGCTGGATCTACTGCCTATGCAGTTGCCGATACATTTGGCTGGAGAGAGGGAATGGACAATAAAATCAGCGATGCGAAGGGATTCTATTTTGTCTTTGTTGGGCTCTAGTTATTGGAGACATCATAGATTTGATTCCAAATTTATCAGCTGTTGATGCACTCTACTACTCCCAAGTTCTTGATGGTATGCTCATACCCATTCTCATAGCTATCACGTTATTTTTAGCAAATGATAAATGCATTATGGGAGACTATACTTCTAGTCGTTGGAGCAATTTTTTTGCTCTCTTTGCTTTTGTAGCTACTGTTACTTTAGTTGGAGTAACTATCTGGAAATGGTTCAATACAATGTAAAAATTCCTACATATTTTCTTTCTTTGAGACTGTGTGAAATGTATTACTTTATCAAACTATAATATCTTTTGATGTACAATTTTTCAAATTTCTCATAAGGGTCTTTTATGTTTGGCATGGGATTTACAGAAATATTGATGATAGCAGTGATTGCGATTATTTTCTTAGGACCTGAAAAGCTTCCACAGTTTCTCATTGACATTGCCAAATTTTTCAAAAGCTTTAAGCGTGCAATCAACGATGCAAAGACGCAGTTAGAGCAAGAGGTCAAAATCGCTGAACTCAAAGAGGAAGCTCTCGAATATAAAGAGAAGTTCAAATCTGTTGCAGAAGAGATGGGCACCATTACAGCCGAACTCGAAGAAGATCCACTCGCAGAAGTAGAAGAGATCAAAAGTGCTCTTGATGAGCCAAAAAGAGAAGTGGTGAAATTTAAGAAGAAAAAGATCGATCTTGATGAAGATAAGGACAAAGTAGATGTTTGAAGAACTCAAGCCACACTTAGCAGAGCTGCGCAAACGCCTGCTCATAATCGTCGCTTCCATTTTTGTTATGTTTGTTATATGTTTTGGATTTTGGGAGCATATTCTTGACTGGATGATTATGCCTCTCAAAGAGGCGTTACCACCAGGAAGTAACGTGATCTTTACAAAAGTGGGTGAAGCCTTCTTCACCGCACTCAAAGTCTCATTTTTTGCAGCACTCATTCTCGATCTACCTGTAATTTTTTGGCAGCTATGGCTCTTTATTGCACCAGGGCTCTATGAACATGAGAAGAAACTCGTCTTGCCATTTGTAATCGCAGCAACTGGTATGTTTGTCATGGGAGCCCTCTTTGCCTACTATGTGGTTTTTCCATTTGGATTTAGCTACCTCATAAACTTCGGATCCCAACTCTTCACAGCGCTTCCTAGTATTGGAGAGTATGTAGGTTTTTTTACCAAACTCATGATAGGATTTGGGATAGCATTTGAGCTACCTGTCATCACCTTTTTCCTAGCAAAATTAGGGCTTGTCACAGATGAGACTCTCAAAAATTTCTTCAAGTATGCAATCATTATCATTTTCTTCATAGCGGCTTTGCTTACTCCGCCTGATGTTCTTAGCCAACTCCTCATGGCAGGACCTCTTGTGATTCTTTATGGAGTCTCTATTTTAATTGCCAAATTTGTCAACCCATCAAAAAGCGAAGATGAAGAAGATGAAGAAGAGCCTCAATCCACTCAAGAGTGAGAGCTACGACTACCATCTTCCCTCCTCTCTCATAGCCAAATATCCAGCAAACCCACCTGATAGCGCTAGGCTTTTGGTCTATGATCGTAAAACCGAAGCTATAAAGCATGCGATATTCAAAGATCTACCATCCTATCTTCCTAAATGCTCTATAATCTTCAACGATACAAAAGTGATCAAAGCGCGTATTTTTGGCCGCAAAGAGAGTGGTGGCAAAATCGAGCTACTCATCAACAGACCACTAGCAGATAAAAAATTCAATGTTTTTATACGTGGTAAAGTGCGCGAAGGAACGCTGCTAGATTTTGGCTCTTTACAAGCAAAAGTCATCGAACTTTTGCCTGATGGCTCACGCATAGTCGCATTTATCCAAAACGATAAAATACTCGATATCCATGAACTTCTCCCTATTCTTGATGCCATCGGTCATGTTCCTCTTCCTCCCTATATCAATAGAGAGGATACAAAAAAGGATGAATTGACATATCAGCCAATTTTTGCCCAAAAACCTGGAGCAGTCGCAGCGCCTACTGCATCGCTCCATTTTACACCCGAACTCCTTGCAACCCTCAAACAATCGCATCCCTTTTACAATATTACCCTTCATGTAGGAGCTGGGACTTTTAAACCGGTTGAGGCTGAAGAGATTACACAACATCCTATACATAGTGAATACTATGAGATTCCAGCTGCTACATGCAAGCTTCTTGATAGCAACGAAAAGATCCTAGCCATTGGCACAACAGTCACACGAACTGTCGAGTACTACGCAAGAACCAAAAAGTGCCACGGAGAGTGTGACCTCTTTTTGCACCCAGGCAACCCGCCAATACGAGTAAATCATCTTCTTACAAATTTTCATCTGCCAAAATCAACACTCATCATGCTTGTAGCCTCATTCATAGGGTTGGAAAAGACACGAGAACTCTATGAAATAGCTATACAAGAGCAGTATCGATTCTACAGCTATGGTGATGCAATGCTCATTCTCTAGCTTTATAAAATATTATAAGTATCGATAATAATGAAGAGAATGAGGAAAGGATAGAAGATGCGTGTGCTTTTTATCAGACATGCCAAAGCCCTCAGCCGACAAGAGTGGCAAGATGATGATCTTTTACGACCACTCAGCAATGAGGGCATCCAAAAAGCCAAAGATTTATTTGCCAAACTGCCTAAAATTTACGATATCGATATCATCATCAGCTCCAAAGCAATAAGAGCTATTCAAACTGCAAAAATTTTAGAAGAGAACTATCCCAATATTAAATACTTTGAAACATCCCGCCTCAATCCCGGTGCTACTATTATGGATATTGAGTTTTTAATAGAGAAGTTTAGGGGATATTCAAATATAGCTCTCATTGGTCATGAGCCAGATTTCTCCTTGGCTATTTCGCACCTTGTAGGCTGTGACAATCTGCAACTACGTGTCAAAAAAGCTAGTGTTATTGAGCTGGATGGTGAAGAGCATTTTGCATTAGCTGGTATAATTTATCCAAAAATGTTGAGGAAGCTTCACTGATGGAACTCAAAGCTGGAGATCTGAGCAAAATATTGATTTTTGCATTTATTCTTTTGGTAGGTCTTGTAGGAACCTATCTCGAGTTTCGCAAACCAAAAGAGAAAGATGAGAGTTTTGAAGTAGATATCAAAAAGATCAACAAAGAGATTTTAGAGGAACTAGAACATGAAGATAGCAACATTCAACGTTAATTCGATCAACGCACGCAAAGATCTCATCATCCGCTGGCTCACAGAGAAAAACCCCATAGATGTTCTTTGTATGCAAGAGATAAAGTGTGAAGAGGAGCGATTTCCTTTTAAAGATTTTGAAAATATAGGTTATGAATGTGTTGTCTTTGGTCAAAAGGCCTATAACGGCGTGGCAATTTGTTCGAAGTTGGGCTTTGAAGAGGTGCAAAAGGGTTTTGGAGATCCATTTTGGGATGAGCAAAAACGCTTCTTGCGAGCAAAAATACAAGGTGTTGACGTAATCAATATCTACGCTCCTCATGGAGATCTTGATGGAGAGAAACACACATATAAACTGCAGTTTTTCAAATATCTTCGCCAATATCTCCAAGATCACTACAATCTTGCTCGAGACAATCTCGTGCTTGTAGGCGATCTCAATGTTGCTCGCGAAGATATAGATGTATGGGCACCAGATCTTTTGCATGGAACTATTGATTTCATGGATGATGAAAGAGAGGTATTTGAGGAGTTTTTGCAAGTAGGCTTGCACGATCTTTTTCGTGAATGCCATCCTGAAGAGCATGGTTTTACATGGTGGGATTATATGACTGCAGCTGTATGGAGAGATGAAGGGATGCGCATCGACTATATCCTAGCAAGCGACCCTATGAAAAAAAGATGTGAAGATATCTATGTGGATATGTGGACAAGACGCAGACGTTCACCAAAACCGAGCGATCATGCACCGATTGTTGGAGTCTTTAAAGACTAATGACACTTTTTACACACACCCATAATCATCACAGATGACTCTTTAGGCTCAAATCCTTCAGGTAGTTCTACATCGAGCCTCTTTGGCTCATCGATATCATACACTTCCCCACACTTCTCACACACAAAGTGACTATGTTTATGCTTAGCTATTTCGTATCTACTTTTTCTCTGTGGAATCTTGATCTCTTGAATGATACCAGCATCGAGCAGTGTATTGACATTTTTATAGACAGTAGCTAAAGAGATAGAGACGAAATCTTTTTTGATCTCGTCATAAATAGTCTCAATATCAGCATGCCCCTTTTGCTCTAAGATCCCCAGCATTGCAACACGTTGTGGAGTCGATTTGAGCTCTTTGTTTTTGAGTATATTTGTAAATTCTATATATTTATTTTGCAACTCTTCCCCCTTTTATCTACTGCATTTATACACTATAACCACAAAATTGTCAAAACATTTTGAAAATAATTTACATTATAAGTTTTAATTAAGAATATTTAATTTCTATTGATAATTATTTTCTTTTGATTTAACTTTTTTATAAGTTTGTTTAAGGAATAATTTGTTTATAGATAATTTTTATCCATTAAAACATATTAAGGAAATGGAAATGAAAAAAAGACTTACCACCTCTGCCGGTGCTCCCATAGCGGACAACCAAAACTCCCTGACAGCTGGTCCGACGGGACCGGTTTTGATGCAAGACTATCAGTTACTCGAAAAGCTCGCCCACCAAAATAGAGAGCGTATCCCAGAGCGCGTAGTCCACGCTAAAGGAAGCGGTGCTTACGGCACTCTCACCATCACCAACAATATCACTAAATATACGAAAGCCAAACTTTTTGCTCCGGGAACAAAAACGAAACTCTTCTTGCGATTTTCCACAGTCGCAGGTGAGAGAGGTGCAGCGGATGCCAAGAGAGATGTGAGAGGATTTTCGATTAAATTCTACACAACCGAGGGAAATTTCGATCTCGTTGGAAACAATACGCCGGTCTTTTTCATTCGAGACCCATACAAATTTCCAGATTTTATCCATACCCAAAAGCGACATCCAAGAACCAATCTTCGCTTAAACACGGCGATGTGGGACTTTTGGTCTTTGCATCCAGAGAGCCTCCATCAAGTGACTATCCTCTTTTCCGATCGTGGCATACCGGCCAGTTATCGCCATATGAACGGATATGGCTCCCACACCTATAGTCTCATCAACGACAAAAACGAGCGCTTTTGGGTGAAGTTTCATTTCAAAACGCTCCAGGGTATCAAGACCTTCACGAACGAAGAGGCTGGAAAAATCATCGCAAAAGATAGAGAGTCCCATCAAAGAGATCTCTATGAATCGATAGAGAAAGAGGATTTTCCAAAATGGGAGCTAAAGATCCAGGTGATGACGCAAGAGCAAGCCAAAAAGTATGGCTTCAAGGCTTTCGATGTAACAAAGGTATGGCCTCACAGCGAATTTCCCCTCATCGATGTAGGGATTTTGGAGCTCAATGAGAATCCAAAACACTATTTCGCCGAGGTGGAACAGGCATGCCTTTAGTCCATCCAATGTAGTTCCAGGTATCAGCTGGTCACCTGATAGGATGCTGCAAGCCCGTATCTTTAGCTATGCCGACGCCCATAGATATAGAGTGGGCACATGGTATGAGGCCCTACCTGTCAACAGACCTATCATAGAAGTTGCCCACTACCATGCCAATGGAGCGATGCGATTTGACGAACAGGTTGGGAGTGATGCATACTACGAGCCAAACTCATTTGGCGGACCGGTAGAAGATAGAAGCCTACTCGAGCCGCCTTTTGGAGTGGATGGGGATGGATATCGCTATGACCATAGGAAGCTCGATGATGACTACTACTCCCAGCCACGTACGCTTTTTCATTTGATGAATGATGAGCAAAAAGCACAGCTCTTTTCCAATATCGCTGCGGCGATGGAGGGTGTACCACAAGAGATTATCGATCGCCAGCTCGCTCTTTTTGAAAAAATAGATACTGCCTACAAAGCCGACATGCAAAAGGCTCTAAGATGAGTGAGCAAAAACGGTATGAAGAGCTTTTGGCTTTAGCGATAGAGTATGCAAGAAGCGGAGAAAAAGAGCAGCTACAAAAGATGCTGGAGTATAGATTGCCACTCAATCTGCAAGATTACAAAGGCAATACGCTCTTGATGCTCGCAGTCTACAACGACCATTTGGAGACGGCGAAGATGCTGTTGGAGTTTGGAGCCGATGTAGATAAGCGTAACGACAGGGGCCAAACGCCTCTTGGGGGAGCCGCTTTCAAAGGCTACTGTAACATGATCGAGCTATTGCTTGGATATGGTGCCCATATCGATGCCGATCAAGGAGGGGGAAAGACACCTCTTTTCTTTGCGGCTCTCTTTGGGCGCAAAGATGCATACCAGTTATTGATAGATCGTGGAGCCAATAAAAGATATCAGATCTCTTGGCCTATCCCTTGGTACAATCGTCGGCTTTACCCATGTGGTCACCAATCTTGTCAAATAATGAGATTTTTGACTTGCAAGCATTAAGCTTGCCTAAAGTCTTTACAGATATAATATTTTATTTGATAAATATTTTCCAAAAGGAGTTATTATGGCTAGAAAAGGAATAAGTATATTAAAAGGAATAGAAGCTGATGAGGTGATAGCACTTTTGAACAAAGCCTATGCAGATGAGTGGTTGGCTTACTACCAATATTTCATAGAAGCTAAAGTGGTCAAAGGGATCATGAAAGATGGTGTCGTAGCGGAGCTCAATCAACACGCAGCCGATGAGCTCAGACACGCCACAATGGTGGCCGATCGGATTTTACAGCTAGGCGGTGAGCCTCTCTTGCATCCTAAAGATTGGTTTTCTTATGCAAACTGTGATTATGAAGCCCCTACCAATCCCGATGTCTTACAAGTCCTCGAGCAGGCTATCAAAGGAGAACAGTGTGCGATTGAAGTCTATAGCCGCTTAGCAGAGATAACACAAGGCAAAGATATTGTCACCTACGATATCGTCAGCCAAATCTTGGCAGATGAAGTGGAGCATGAAGAGGATCTGCAAAGTCTGTATGAAGATATCCAAGAATTTATCGATCAAATCAAAGGAAATATCCAATGAAAAAGTTACTACTACTCTGTTTTGCCCTCGCCCTCTTTGCTGCCGAGCCGTTCGTTTCGGCCAAGTGGCTCAAGGAGCATTTAAACGACAAAAATCTCATCCTCATCGATGTCTCAAAACCCAAACTCTATAAAAAAGAGCACATTTCAGGAGCTATCAATGCTCCTATCGAGCTATGGCGCCAAAAGATCGAGCACTATGCACTGTTACGCTCACCAAAAGAGATTGAAAAAGTGATGCGAAGACTTGGCATCACACCAAATTCCAAAGTAGTGCTCTATAGTCATAGATGGGGAAAAGACTTTTTGAAAACCAGCTATATCGCCTTTGCGATGGAGGTCATGGGCTTTGCAAATAGCTCTATCCTTGATGGAGGATTGGATGCGTATTGCAAAATTGGAGATCTTACCAATAAACCCTCTGCAGCAAAACTATCAAACTACAAAGCTACCTTCCATCCTGAATTTATTGTTGATAAAACGACTGTATTAGCCCACATTGGAAAAACACGGATGCTAGATGCGAGAAATCCAATTTTTTACTTTGGAGCAGCGAAGCAAAAGGTGCTTCAACGTACTGGTCACATTCCAAAAGCGACCAGCTACTTTTGGGTATTTAGCTTTGAAAATGAAAAGATCAAAGATACAAATACTTTAAAAGCTATGTTAATTGATGGACTAGGGCTTGATCCAAAGAAAGATGTGATAACCTATTGTACGGGAGGACTCGAAACCAGTATGAACTGGTATGTATTGCACCGCCTCCTTGGCTTTCAAAAAGCCAGACTTTATGATGCGAGCATGAAAGAGTGGGCAAATGAGCCCGATACACCACTTACAAAATATAGATGGGAGTAAACAATGAGAAAACTATTACTCACAATAGCTGCAGCTGCACTGCTTTTAGCTGGAGAGTGTTCGCTAGAAAACCTCACATGGACCGCTTATAAGACACCTCTGAAGCTTGGTGTTAAAGGTACATTTGGCAAAATCGCATTTATCAAAGGCAAAGATTGCCTGGATGGAGCAGAAGTCAAAATCAATAAACACAGCGTCGATACAAATAACCCCGACAGGGACAAAACCCTTGATCAGTACTTCTTTGCAAAGCTAAGGGGCGATATCATTGCAAAAGTTCTCAAAGTAGATGAAAAGACCCTCGACGTTGTCATTACACTCAACGGAGTAACCAAAAAGATACCTTTTTACTACACTAAAAAAGATGGTGTAATAAAGGCTAAAGGCGTTATAGATATTCTTGATTTTCAAGGAAATAGTGTCCTAAGAAGTATTGCAAATGCCTGCTACAAAAAGCATCAGGGCAAAACATGGAACGATGTGACTTTGGAATTTACAATCAACAACAAAACGAAAATCGACAGGGCCAAAGAGGCAGTAGAGCAGTTTAAATCAATGATGTAAAAGGGGATGGCTTTTGCCACCTCCTTTTAATCTAATTCAACTGTAATATCTTTTGTTTGATCATTGCGTAAGAGAGTGAGAGTAACCTTATCTCCATGATTGTGCTCTTGTATGAGCTCTTGGAGCTCTTTAAAACTCCTTACTTTTTTCCCATCTACTGCTACTATAATATCACCAAAAACAATTCTCCCATCTGGATAGATAATAGTTGGCTTGAGGCCTGCAATTGCAGCTGGACTTTGCGGCTCTACTTGCAGTACTGCGACACCATCAATACCAAAACGTCTGTGCAAAATAACATTGATTCTATCATCGCTCTCGATTCCTAATCTTGGTGGGATATAGCGTCCATAGGCGATGAGAGAGCTTACTACTTTATTCACTAAATTTATAGGGATTGCAAAACCTATTCCAGCATTGGCACCATTTGGACTGTAAATTGCAGTATTGACACCGATAACTCGCCCTGCACTATCTAGCAGTGGTCCGCCAGAATTACCAGGGTTTATAGCTGCATCGGTCTGGATAGCACCTTTGATCTTTGCCCCGCTCTCTTCATTTATAACACGATTGAGGGCTGAAATGATACCCATTGTCATCGTCCAATCAAGCCCAAAAGGATTGCCTATGGCATAGACTATCTGCCCTACTCTTAAATTATCGCTATCTCCGATAACCACCGGCTTCATGACTCCAGGAATCGGCTTGATCTTTAATACAGCCAAATCGTGCGAAGGATCCGCTCCCACAAGTGTAGCTTTGTATCCAAGACCGTTGCTCAGTGTCACAACTGCTTCACTAGCTCCCTCTATCACATGATAATTGGTGACAATATGGCCAAAATTGTCCCATACAAAACCACTTCCTGTTCCTCTTGGAATATCCCATACATTCATACTCCAAAAATCTACCACTCTTTGCAGCGTTGAGATATAAACAACACTCGGTTTTGCTTTTTCAAAAATCTCTATATTGCTCTTTTCAAGACGCATCAAATCACCGCGAGGAGTGATAGGTTTTGGCTTAGCAGCGATCATAACTTCTACTACAGGAACCATCCTCCATAGCAAAATGATCAAGATCCCTGCTAAAACTCCTACTAAAAGCTGTTTTCTCATTACTTCTCCTGACACTTAGGCACAACAGTAACCACTGCGCTCTCTTTATTAAAAATCAAAAGCTGATCTTCAAATGCAAGATAAAATTCATGCATTCCTTCATAGCAAAACTTCATTTTTTCTATATCTACAAACTTTTGGATGTGGACTTGTACGTTTACTGGAATTGGTGAGGGATTGCTCTCTTGCCTAAAACTCTCGTCTTCACTTCCCTTCACCAAAACATAGCGAATTTTTTTACCATTTTCCACTCTCTCCTCAGCCTCTAATTCTCCCTTGACAATTTTGTGAATCACCTCAGCCCTGCTCATCTTCTTCATCTTTGCATATTTTGCAAGAGGTATACGATTCATAGACCTCCTTTATAGATGATTGTATTGTTTTCAATCTCGATCAATCCTTCAATCTCAGCTTCATACACCTTCTCACCCCACTTACTCACTGCCTCTTCATAGCTTGGAGAGCTTTGAAGATACTTGATGAAAGGATCATCTTCACCTCCCCCACAAAACTCATCGATATCCCAGATCACTTCCGCAAGTCCTTGACGCACCAGATCATTCGTCCCCTCACTCTCTCCTATTCTGTGTGGAAGTACATAGATCTTCTTGCCCATCTCAAGTGCGATCTCGGCACTTCGCATACTCCCGCTACTGCGATCTGCTTGGGTAATGATGAGATACTCACCTAAAGCTACCACACTTTTGTTGCGCACAACAAAGCTCCACTTTGTAGGGCGAAAATCTTTTGCAAATTCACTTAAAAGCAGACCTTCTTGTCCGATTACTTGTAAAAGTTCTCTGTTCGTTGCTGGATAGAGTATATCGATACCGCTGCCAAGTACTGCTATTGTATTTTGAGCCCCTGCACCTCTGTGAGCAAATGCATCCGTACCCATCGCACCGCCACTAACTATTACCTTTCCGCTTCTTGCTAGAGTTGCTGCAAGTTTGAGAGTCATAGTCTTGGTGTAATTGTTTGGTCGTCTTGAGCCAACAATCGCTATTTTTGGCCGCTTAAGAAGTGCCAGATTACCTCTATAGTGATACTTTTTGCCACCTATATCAACCAATGAAGTATCTCCACAAAAGTATCGCAGTACTACTGACAACCGCAACACCTATGAGATTGACAATAAACCCTATCTTTGCCATCTCTTTGATTTTTATAACACGGCTACTCATGATAATTGCATTGGGCGGAGTAGCAATTGGCAGCATAAATGCATAGCTTGCTGCAATTGTAGCAGTAAAAAGGATAATCTCTACTGGTAATCCATTCTTATTTGCAAATTCATAAAAAACCGGCAACGAAATGGATGTAAGGGCTGTATTGCTAGTTACTTCAGTCGAAAATGAGACAAATAGAGCAATAACGAAAAGAAGTGCAAAGAGTGGGAGATGTGCAAAACTGCTCAAGTAATGTGCAAGGCTTGAAGCAAGGCCTGTTTTGATAAAAGCTGCTGCTATGGCAAAACCAGCACCAAACAAGAATACAATCTCATAGGGTAAATCCCTTGTATCTTCCCACTCCAATAGATCAATACCAGGAATAAAGAGCAGCAACCCAAAACCAAGAAGCAAAATCTTTTCATTTAATACAAGTGACGGGAAAAATGGCTTTACAATTGCATTTGCCAAAAGAAGCAGCATAAGCACGAGTAAAATAATCCCTAGTTTTTTCTGCTCACGATTGAGAGCTGGTATACTCTCTTTACATGTTATTTGCAGATCTTTGACTGAGAGTGAAAGTATCCATGGCACTATCAAAATCATCAATACAACTACAGGCGCAGTGAGAAACATCCACTCCAAAAATGGTGGAGGATTGATATGTATATCTTCCAAAAAACCTAAGAGGATGAGGTTTGGAGGTGTGCCAATGGGAGTAAAAATCCCTCCTATGCTTGCTCCATAAGCAGTCGCTATGAGATATCTAACTTTGAGTCTGATATCTTCACTCAAAAAGAGCGCTATAGGCATGAGCATAATAGTTACAGTGGTATTTGACAAAAAAGCACTCAGCGTTGCTGCAGTAATCGCGAGAGCATAAATAATACCGCGGGCACTTTTTGGAAAAATTGCCATGAGTCTTGCTGCAATATACTCATGGAGCTTTGTTTTTTGCATTGCAATTGCGAGCAAAAAACCACCAATAAACAAAAAGATAATGCTTTTTGCATAGTTTGGTGCAGTCGCTTTCAGTGAGAGCACTCCAAAGCTTGGAAAGAGAATGAGAGGCAGCAATGAAACAACGCCCAAAGGAAGTGCTTCACTACTCCATAGATAGACTAAAGCCCCAACAATTCCCAAAAGTTTTGCCTGCGTGAGAGAGAAGGCAAGTGTTCCTAGACCAAAAAGAGCCAAACCCAATACAACTGCACTGAGGAGCTTTTTCATTCGTTATCCTTAAAGCTGATCAATATATAATAGATCAACTTTTTTTAATAACCCTTTAGACTCCCTTATCGCTTTGATTGTTGCTGAATGAGGGTGCCCTATCGCAATGGCGAGTCCATGCTTTTGTGCATAGGTGACCGCTTTTTTGAGCTGCTCTTTGATGTATCTCACATCCTGTTTGTTATCAAGAAAAATGTTGCGTGCAATATAGGGTCTATGCAGCTCAGCCATAAGTTGAGGGATTTTAGTTTCAGGAGTCGTACGACTGTCAAGGAGCTTAAAGTGGTATTTATCAAGAATTGGCAAAAGGCGTTTGAGTGCGTTGTAATCGGCGGTAAATTTGCTTCCTGTGTGATTGTTAATATATTTTGCTCGTGGAAAGTTCTTGCGAATGGAAGCTATAATTCTCTCCATATCCTTACTACTAGAAGTGACAAGGAGTGTATTTGGCTCTGGATGTGGATAGTGCAAAGCCTCCATCGGCAGATGAATCATATAGTGCTTGCAACTTCGAGCATACTTTGGAGTATTTGGATGCCTCACATTTGGCGGGAAAAATGAGAGGTTAAGAGGAATGCCAATTTTCTTGAGCGCTTTTACTTGGTAGCCATAAGCCACATCATCAATTATGATAATAAGTCGCGCACTTTTATGTTTAGCGAATTTCTTAGGAATAGACTTTGTGATTTTAGAAGGTGTTAGTACAACTTTCTCCTCTTTGGCTGGAGTTTTACTCTCTTGAGTCTCCTTTGCCTCTTTGGAAGCCTCTTTGAGATCGATAATTTCACTAGGTTTTATTTGTGGTTTTGTAATCTTTTGAGAAGTAGTAGCATGCTTTGGAGTATGGTGAATTTTCTCTTTTTTTCCCTGCTCGTATCCAAGTTCAAAAAGGTAGAATCCTAAAAGAGCAATTATTATAAGAAGACCTGTGATAAGTCCACCGAGTATGAGGTACTTGTTCTCTTGCTTTTTTGTAGTTTTTTTCTTTGCCATTACTTACAGGCACTAAGGGCAAAGAACCCTTAGTTTTTCTCTTGGTCGACGATTTTGTTTGCAGTGATCCAAGGCATCATTGCACGGAGGCGTTTTCCTACTTGCTCGATTGGATGCGCTTCAGTGAGCTTTCGCTCTGCGTTCATTCTTGGATATCCACTCATACCCTCAAGGATAAAATCTTTTGCAAATTTACCGTTTTGGATCTCTTTGAGGATCTCTTTCATCGCTTTGCGGCTCTCTTCACCGATAACTCTTGGGCCACTTACATAGTCACCATACTCTGCAGTATTACTGATTGAGTAGCGCATATTTGCAAGTCCACCCTCATAGATAAGGTCTACGATGAGTTTGAGCTCATGCAAACACTCAAAGTATGCCATCTCTTCTGGGTATCCAGCTTCAGTGAGCGTCTCAAAACCAGCTTGGATAAGTGCACTCACACCACCACAAAGAACTGCTTGCTCACCAAAGAGGTCGGTCTCGGTTTCATCTTTGAATGTTGTGTGGATGATACCTGTTCTACCACCACCAATTGCTGCAGCATAGCTTTTAGCAAGTTCAAGAGTATTGCCGCTTGGGTCTTGATCTACTGCGATGAGATCAGGAATTCCACCGCCATTAACAAATTCGCTTCTAACCGTATGTCCTGGAGCTTTAGGAGCAACCATCATGACATTAATATCAGCACGCGGCTTGATGCGACCATAGTGGATATTAAAACCGTGTCCAAAAGCAATAGTATCTCCGGCATTGAGGTTTGGCTCGATATCGCGGTAGTATACTTCACTTTGGATCTCATCTGGGATGAGGATCATCACAACATCTGCCCACGCAGCCGCATCTGCTACTTCTAGGACATCAAATCCTTTCGCTTCAGCCTTTTTCCAGCTTCTTCCTCCCGGATAGAGACCGATCTTGACTTCAACTCCACTATCGCGAAGATTTTCAGCGTGTGCGTGCCCCTGGCTTCCAAAACCGATAATCGCAACTCTTTTACTTTTAATGAGATTAAGATCACAATCTTTATCATAATAAATGGGTAATGCCATATTTGCATCCTTTTTGAAAATTTTGGCTAATTTTACTTAAAAATATATTAGTTTTGCATAAATTTCACATATGATATAATTCTTAAAAAAATTTAAGGAAAAAATTGCAATGAAAGAGTTTTTACTCAAACTCATAAGAGGTATTGAAAAAAAAGATATTCCACGAGAGCATCTACCACTCGTTGACGATCTTATACGCCATAAAATTCTCAAAATCGATGGAAAGATAGTAAAACTGAGTTCCAAATATAGAATAGGAAAGATAGATATCGCCCGCAATGGCACGGGATTTTTGGAAGTTTTTGGAGTGAAGGCCAAAGATTTGCTCATAGAGCCAGAACATCTCAATGGCGCTACAAAAGGTGATATTGTCGTAGCCAAGCGAATTTTTGGTGGTGGAGGACGCCCAAAAGCTAAAGTGGTCTATATTTTGGAAAAAGCTTTTCGCTACAGTGTTGCATATCTTAAAGATGGCATCTTTTTCAATGTGAAAAATGAGATGCCAATTGCAGTCAAGGCGAGCAAAAAATCGATAGCAAAACTCCCAGAAGGCACTGTAGTCAAAGTCGATAATGAAGCACAAATTATCGTTGAAGTCCTCGGAGTCCTCGATGATCCAAAGGTCGATGAGAAGATATCGCTAGCACTTTACAATAAAAAAGAGGAGTTTAGCAAAGAGGCAGAGCTTGAAGCGAGCTCCTATCCGGATGAGATTCTGCCAGAGCTTTACCCTGAGCGCATAGATCTTACGCATCTGCCATTTTGTACAATCGACCCCGTCACTGCAAAAGACCACGATGATGCGATCTATTACGATAAAAAAACCAATACCCTCTATGTAGCAATCGCAGATGTGAGTGAATATGTACCACCTATGGGACCAATAGATAAAGAGGCAAAAGAGAGGGGATTTAGTATATATTTGCCCCACAAATCCATCCCTATGCTTCCAAGAAAGCTGAGCGAAGGGATATGCTCTCTCAAAGAGAATGTGGATAGACTCGCCTTTGTGAGCAAAATCACGCTCGATGAGAATCTCCAGCCAGTCAAAGAGGAGCTCATTGAAGCTATTATTCGCAGCCGCAGGAAATATAGCTACGATAGAGTCGATGAGTTTATAGAGGGCAAGTTTGAAAATCTTGATGAAGTTGACAAAGAGCTACTTGAGTGGATGATGCCACTGTATGAAGCAACGAAGAGACTACGCAAAGAGCGACTCCAAAGAGGCTTTGAGTTTTCCAATCCAGAAATTCGTCTCCTTCTCGATGAAAACGGAGAGCTAGTAAAGACTGAGATAGAGCGTGAGACCCCAAGCCACGCGCTTATAGAAGATTGTATGCTCTTAGCAAACAAAGCTACAGCGAAGATGTTTGATTATGGCATCTTTCGCACCCATGAAGAGCCAGCACAAGAAAAGATTGAAGAGCTTCTCAATGAGCTCGCAAATATTGGAATATTTACAAAAGAGTACAACACTACCCATGAACTCTTTTTATATATCCAAGAAGAGGCCGAGAAGCTTGGTATCAAAGAGCACGTTGATAGGCTTCTCATTCGTACCCAAAAACAGGCTGGCTATACAGCTGATAATATTGGCCATTTTGGACTCGGGTTTGAGAAGTATACACACTTTACGAGTCCTATCAGGCGCTATAGCGATTTGACTCTCCATAGGCTTCTCAAAGCCATCATCAAAGAGAACAAAAAGCAGCTCGATTATATTTTGCGCAATATCGAATCACTTACAGTCAAAATCAGTGAACTCGAGCGCGAAGCTGCAAAGGTTGAGTGGGATTTCATGGATCGCAAGTTTGCTCGTTGGGCAGCCAAGAATATAGGCAAACGTGTTCAAGCAATTGTAACTGATCCAGAATCAACCCCTATTGCGCAAATTGAAGATGAGATTGTGGGGGCAAGGATCTTCTTGCCGCGTGACGAAGTGGAGCTTTTTGACAAGCTTATCGTAGAGATTATAGATGTAAATATCGCAACTACTAAAATATACGGGAAAGTTATAGAAAAGATAGATGTACAAAGCGCAGTTTGATAAACATAATAAAAGCCATAAAGCCTATCTCTTTTGGGGCGAAGAGCCATACTATATCCAAAAGTATGGGCAAGATACTGCACAAAAGATTGGCAATGAAAACAGTATGAAGCTCTACTTTGAAGAGTATGATTATGAGAGCGCCAAAAACTATCTCTCTCAAGCATCTCTCTTTGGGGATATTAATCTGCTGCACATCAAACACGATAAAGCTCTTCCAAAAAAGGAGCTCACCTCTCTTCTTGAGATTTGTCAAAAGACTCCAAATAGCTATCTTATCTATGAACTCTACGGTAGTGATGGCAAAAAAATTGCGAATCTCTTTGATGCAAAGCATGGCGGTGTACATGTACGCTTTTTCAAACCTCAGCTCCATGAAGCCAAGGCTGAACTCCTCAGCTTCGCACAACAAAAAAATATCCCTATAGACTCCTTTACGATTGAGCACATGCTCACTCTCCTTGATAACAATCTTTCATACGCTCTCAAAGAGCTTGAAAAGCTCTCTTTGCTAGATCGAAAAATTGAACCAAAAGATGTGGATAGTCTCGTCTATGCAATAAACCCCTTGCAGCTTGAAAAGCTCTATATGGCGATTATTAAAAAAGAACCTATTCATACATATCTAGAAAAGATTTTGGAAGAGGAACAAAACGAGATGCGCATTCTTTTAGGTTTAGAAAACTTCTTGCAGCAACTCTTTATGATCTATGCTTATATTCGACTCCATGGAAGTTTTGATAGCAGTGCAGTTTTGGGCTATAAACTTCCTAAAAGAATAGAAGAGGAGCGCATAGCTCTTGCAATGCGTATCAAAAAATACCCTCAAATATTTCTCCACCTCCAAGACTGCGAGCTGCGGCTCAAGACGCAGAGTGCAATAGACAAGCAAGGATTGTTGCTTTCATGTTTAATAAAACTTCAAGAATATTTTTGATAGAATCGAAGTGCTTTTTTGTCGAAGCCTTGCCGAGTCGAACTCGGATATATAGCCATAAGGAGAAGAAATGCGACATTACGAGACACTGTTTGTGCTCAAGCCAACTCTTACTGATGAAGAGAAGAAAGTAAAGCTAGAATTTATCAAAGGCGTCATCGAGAATAATGGCGGCGAAATTGTAGCAACTGAAGATGTGGGTGTGAGAAAACTTGCTTACCCTATCGAAAAGTTTGAGCGAGGACACTACTACATTATCTATTTCAAAGCTCCTTCACACACAGTCAGAGAGCTTGAGAGAATCTACAGAATTACAGAAGATGTAATCAGATTCCTTACAATCAAATATGAAACAAACAAAGATATCCGCGCTTGGGAAAAGATGGTCGAAAGAGCAAAAAAGCTCTCAGGCAAATCTCAAGAGACTAAAGAAGAAACCACACAAGAAGCTTAATCATGTATAATAGAGTTATAATGGTTGGTAATCTTACGCGTGACATTGAGTTGCGCTATACTCCTTCTGGTACTGCAATTGCCAAAAGTGCAATTGCTACAAACAGAAGATTCAAAACCCAAACGGGTGAACAAAAAGAGGAGACCTGCTTCATCGATATTACAATATTTGGTAGAGCAGCAGAGATCGCCAACCAATACCTCCATAAAGGTAGACGTGTTCTCATTGAGGGGCGTCTTGTATTTGAACAGTGGACTGATCAAAGCGGTAATAAACGCTCGAAACACTCTATTGCAGTGGACAATCTGCAGATGCTTGGTGGAAGAGACGAAAGAGGTGAAGGTTTTGGAGCCGCACCGCAACAGAGTACCCCACAACCACAACAAACACAGACTCCACAACCTACACAAAATATCCCTGAAATTGACATCGACGACGATGATATTCCATTCTAGAAAGGAAACAGATGGCTGAAAAGAGAAGATTCAAAAAGAGAACTTGTAAATATTGTGAACAAAAGGTTGAATATATCGATTATAAAGATATCGATCTTATCAAGCACACTCTTAGTGAAAGATATAAAATAATGCCAAGACGCCTCACAGGTAATTGTAAAAAGCACCAAGAGATGGTAGAAGAGGCGATCAAAAGAGCAAGACACGCTGCGCTTGTTCCATATATCGTAGATAGAAAAAGAGTTGTTCCAAATCCTTGGGACGAGTTGGAGCCAATCTACAAATAAGATTCTAGGCTTTGCCTAGAATCTTTTGACACATTCTGCAATAATTTCTCTACTATTAAACTTTTTCCCTTTAAACTCTTCGATATTACACTCTTTCCCTGAAAAATCTTTACACTGCTGCAGAGTATTTTGGAGAAGTTTCATTGCATATATGACTGAGAGACTCTCTTGTGGCAAGTAGACAATATCACTGTGAATTAGTGTAAAAAGATCGGGATTTGTATAGTCGATAAAGCTATGCATACTATATGTCACGATAACATCTCCCTCAAAATCTTTATAAATTTTGGCGAAATCTTGAAAAAGTCTTTGAGGGAGCCTATCGATATTTTTAAATATAACCATATCAAAGCTAGAAAATTGATCGAGAGGCAGATCTTCATCTTCGAGATTTTGCACATCTATCACAACAAATGGTACCTTATGAAAGCGGTAATCATCAAAGTTTAAAATCTTTTCTAAGACAAGATGTGCATACACCTCATCATCATAGCGCAGAGCCACTCTGTTGTGCTCTTTATTGACACTCTCTAGCCGAGCACGCACATAATCAAAATAGATACCAGTTCCAAGGTAGTTTTCTAGCGAATATGAGACAGTTGGAAATTTAACAAACTCGATCTTTTTCTCTGCATCCATCTTTTCAAGATAACTATTTACTTCAGTAATGATGTTATTCAAAAATGTTTTTGCCTCTTGGAGCGAAAGACCGTAGCGTTTGAGTCTATTGAGAAGAATATAGCCACTATATTTATTCTTATCCACAATATACTCCATTGCCAAAAGCACAAGATAGGCCACATAGGAGAATTTGAGTTTTCTCTCACTAAGCATGAGCTTCTGGCGATTTGTATAGTGAGGAACTTTATCAAAATAAGCAAGCACAAAACCATCATAGAGATATGTAAAGACTTTGAGTACCTCTAGAAAATAGATGCGATTGATCTCAAGGAGATCTTGCCCTACCTCAGCTCTCTCAAATTCCCGCATACAAAAATGGTAGAGCTCATCCACACCCCTATAATACTCTTGTAGTTTTGCATTTTGCTTGCTGAGCAAACTCGAACCCATATAACTCATTCCAATAAGAGACTGCCCTTCACTCTTTACATCATTAAAGGAAGCCAAAGGAGCTATCTTTTTGAAGAGTGCATTGATCAAAATATTGTAAATATCAAAATTTTTAAAATATGGCAGATTCACATTTGTAATGTTGAGATCGTAGTTAACAAATTCATAAATGATAGTTTTTATCTCATCAAACCCCAGCCTAGCAATGGCCTCTTTTATCGTTTTGACTCTTGCTGCGCGCGCTTTTTCTATTGAGTTGGCTCTTTTGAGAATGGTTGCATAGAGTTTTGGAACTTTCTCTATATTTTTCTCAAGTTTTTCGATTGTTGTATTGGGATCTTCAATTTCAAGCATGAGATTAATAATTGCCCGATTTATCTCTACCTCTTCATCTTGCAACATAGAAGATGGATCAAACTCTTTAACTGATTGTGTTGTTTTAACTTCAGTATGAGGAACATATTTTTGAATCACTTCTAGTGGGATCTCTTCCTCGAGCCTAAATGCTACTCTATTTTTATAGACAACACTTACTTGTGCAGTGTATGGAATGCCTTCAATAGTTATCTCAATGCTATCGCCTTCTTGCAACTTCTTCTCTTTTATCGCTATTGCAATGGAACGCTTTGTGATATCTACAACCTCGCCAAGATTTGTCTGCATACCTGTAACTTTGTAGCGCTCATCTGCTCTTTTGTTGAGGATTACCTTTTTTACAGAGGCACTCTTCTTCTCTTGTGGTTGATTTTTTTTCTTGCCAAATCCAAAGAGACCCATGCTATTCCTTTTGAAATGTCAGTAGTGCTTTATCGACTTCTTCACCATACATCGTTACAAAGTCGATATCGATGAGTTTAAGTCCCAAATTTTTAAGCAGCTCTATATCGTGATAATACTGCTGAATCACTCCACTCTTTTTATGATAATACCCATCTTTAGCATAAAAATATATTATACTTGTAGTTAGTACTGTACCATCAAACTCTGCATCAACACCCACGCATGCACTCTCTTTATCTACAAGCATGCACCCTTGCGCTACCTCTTCAAATCCAAAAAGAGTATTGATATCACAGACAAAATAGCCCCCAGGCTCTAAAACATCTTGTATACATCTAAAAAAACGTTTCAACTCTTTGGAAGTTAAATAATTAACTACATCAAAGACTGCAGTTACAGCTTCATATCTTTTATCTACCTCACATACATCGATGCATTGGGCTTTGAGGCCTAAGTTTTGTGCCTTTTTGACCATTTCAGATGAGAGGTCAACTCCTTCGATCTCGATGCCTGTTTTGAGAGCCTCTTGCATAAAAACACCACTGCCACATCCAACATCCAAAACCCTCTTCACACCCAAAGAGAGAAGTTTTTGGATATAGATATCATAGAGTTTTTGACGCTCTTGGAAAAACCCTAAAAGCTCTTCTACTTTTGCATAGAGATCAAGATCCACTGACCACCTCAGCAATTTTGTTGTGAAGTGTCAAAATATCATGCTTTTTTGCATAGAAGCTGTTTTTGTTTGCGATGAGATAAGCTGAACTTTGCATGATATCAAGGGCTGGCTTGAGACCATTTTGCCTCATTGTCTCTCCAGTCTCCACAATATCGACTATCATATCAGCAAGTCCTACGAGTGGTGCAAGCTCAATAGAACCATAGAGTTTAATGATCTCTACCGGGATTGCCTTTTTGCTAAAGAATTTTCGGGTGATATTCTCCATTTTGGTAGCAACTTTGTAGCTTGGCTTACTGAAATCTAGCTCCTCATCAGCCTTGATCCCAATACTCACACTACACTTTCCAAATCCAAGATCAAGGAGCCTCACAAGATCAAGACCCTTCTCTTCTAGTACATCAAGCCCCACTACTCCCAGATCAGCTGCTTGGTGATAGACATAGACCGGTACATCTTGGCTACGCACACGCAAGAAGCGAAACCCATTTTTTTCGAGTATCAGTTTTCGCTCAGCAAAGCGAAAATCTTGGCCGAAAATCTTAGCAAATATTTCGAGTGAATCGTCCCCAATACGCCCTTTTGGTAAAGCGATCGTTAACATAGTTTTTTCCTTTGTACAATACTTTTCATGGCTTTAAAGAGATAGAGTCTGTCATAGGTAGCGTTGCGAAGAAAGTGCCGGAGTATCTTGCCGCTTCCTCCTGTGATATAGACTCTTTTGTTCCAACTTTTTATATCACATAGCAATGGAGCCAAAACACCATATCCTATTGCTTGTGCGGTATTACGCGCAATCTTTTTGGGTGGCAGAAACTCTGGCTCTTTATCTAGAGCCTTAGAAATAGATGTATAGGCTTTGTGCATAGCTTTGATTCCAGGATATATATAGCCACCTAAATGCTTTCCCTGCTCCATTATATCGACTGTTATTGCACTGCCAGCATCGACTATCACACCATCAGTAAAATAGGAGCACAAAACTTTCCTATCTACCCCTAGTCCCTCATAATCACTTTCGAGTTCTGCATGTGGAGCAATATCGACCCATTTGGCAAAATTTTTGATAATTGCGTGTGCCCTGAGGTTTACATTTACATAGCACACCTGTCTATTTCTATATTTTTCAAGTCCTAGGAGACTCTCTTTCCAGACTCGCACTCCATCAAAAAATTTCGCACCACTATTTCCAATATCACATAAGAGCATTGACTCTCCAACCAGCATCTTCAAATAGCTTTTTTGCTTTTGAACAGAGAGGTGCATCGATATAGATTGTCACTCTTTTACCTTTCATTGCCTCTACCAGCTCTTTTGCATCCTTTTGCAATACCCTGCTCTTGCGCTTGAGCACAACAATCCATTGACCATCTTTGTGACAGAGAGTTATGCGTTTTTTGATCCCAAGATTCTTGGGATCAACTGCCTCATACTCTTTTCCAAACTCTTTGCACTGGCTCATAGTTTGTTGAGTTTAAAGAATTTGTCTGCGTAGAAGACTTTGTCTTTGGAAGTAAAAATATATTCATCTATTTCTTGTCCGATTCCAAATGTGGAAGCAAAAGAGAAGATGTTGCTAGCTCTGAGATCCTTATCCAATGCTAAGAGATATCCACCCTTTTCGATGACATAGATATACTCTCCATAAATAGCACCAGTAAAGTGGGCAAATGGGAACTTACGCTGTTTGAGAGGATTGAGTTCTGGGTCAGTGAGGATAATGCGTCCATCTTTTGTTAGGAGGTAGACTCTCTCTTTGACATAAAGCACATCACTTAAATCCACATCAAGTGAATTCATAAATGACGGATTTATTGAGACGATTCTGTTTGGAGTAGCTGCGATGAGTTTTTCGTCAATGACATTTAAAAAAATAATATTATTGAAATGCTCTGCACTTCCTACTACGATATTGCGCACCTCTTTTGCGCTTCGCGGATCAACTACCACAAGCTTTCCATCAAGCGTAGGGAAAATCACTAAAGAATCAAGAAAGAAGGGATTTGCGACTTTTGTATCTACCGCAATTGCAGGTTTTTGCTTAGAACTATACACCACTTTTTGAGATGACAAGTCATAGAGCATGAGTGTATTATCACTCATAACAAGCGCGAGGTAGTTGCCTTTGATAGATGCTGCAACAGGTGTCTTCATATCAAACTTCTTATCAAATACAAGTTTTTTACTCTTAGTATCTACAACTTGGAGTTCGCCACACTTGCTTGTTGCGATATAGTATCCACCAGATTTATGCAAGAAGATGAAATTTTGTGGAAATTTATAATCTTCAAGACCATCTCTTGAGATAAACTGCCCATTGTCTAGCGTTGCTCCATCGCGTAATACATCCACGATTTTTGCAGGAAGCGTCCCGTCAAAATCTACATACCCAGCTACCTCTTGCGGCTCAAAATAGCGTTTGTTGCTACATCCTAAAAAAAGAAGTGCAGTAAGTAATAAAATTACTACTTTTTTCATTTATTTACCTTTATCCCGTAGTGGTTGAATAGTTTCACATACAATCCCTTCACTTTCTCATCCTGCACTTGCGCAAGGCGCTGTTTTGCTTGGGAGATTTTACCCTCTTTAAAGAGTAGATACGCTTCATCAAGGAGTGCGAAATCTTTGAGAATCTCGTGAGAGAGCGTATAGTTATGGATATCTTCTCTCTTAGCTTTTGCAGCAGCAAGGTGATAACTCGCTAGATCGCTGATGATTGGGTCATCTATCTTGCTAAGAGCCTGGAGAGCCTTTATATCCTTTTGTTTTGCAGCTTGACTATAGAGATAGAGTGCCCAAAGTTTTGGAGACTTCTCTTTTAGTTTGACTAAAGATTGCAAATCGTTTGGATTTGCTAAGAGATGCTCATATATTTTGTTTGCTTCACTCAAATCATACTCTTTTTTCCACTCATAACCGCTATAACCTACAATACCGACTATTGCTATGATCACTACAGCAAGTAGTGGTTTTTTATACTTTTTCAAAAAGCGCTCGGCCTTCAGAAGTGACTCTAAAAGCTTCTCATCGCTGCTTAGTTCCTGTTTTATATACTCAATATTCTCTTTCGTACTCAAATCTCCACCTTTTGGCAATTAAGTTGGTTTAATCTTATCAAACAAATCTTTATTTTATGGTAAAATGTTGAAAAAATTAAAGGGTGTGCATGCAAAAAATTGATGAGCAGCTGCTACAACGACTAGAAAATTTAAGTATGCTCCAGATTGATGAGTCTCACAGAGAAAAAGTTTTAGATGATCTCAACCAGTTTTTAGCATTTGTAGATGTTTTGGATGAACTAGATCTAGATAATATTCCTCCAACATTCAATGTCATCGATGCACAAGCCCCACTACGTGCAGATGAACCACACAATGATCCAACAATTGCACAAAAGATTCTCTCACACGCACCAAAAGCAATAGATCAATTTTTCGTAGTTCCAAAAATTATTGAATAAGGTTTATAATGCAAGTAGATATTAACTCTTTGTTTAAAACAGTTACTGCACATAACGCCTCAGATCTCCACCTTGTACCTCGCAGTGAGCCACAAGTAAGAATTGATGGAAGACTAGTTCCTCTCAATCTTCCACAACTTACTGGCAAAGAGATACAAGATCTTTGTTACGCACTCATTACTGAAAAACAAAAAAAACAATTTGAGGAAAATTTTGAGCTTGACTTTTCATTTTCTATCCCAAATGTGGGACGATTTCGTGCCAACTACTACAAAGTTCTTGATGAGATGGCTGCAGCCTTTAGGATAATTCCTACCGAAATTCCTTCCATCGATACACTGGGTGCTCCACAAATATTCAAAGAGATTATCAAAAGAGAAAAAGGTCTTATCCTCGTCACTGGGCCTACAGGTAGCGGTAAATCAACAACCCTTGCTGCGATGCTCAATGAGATCAATGAAACAGAGCGTAAGCACATTATCACAGTAGAAGATCCTGTGGAGTTTATCCATCCTAACAAAAAATCACTCTTTTCTCACAGAGAGCTTGGTCTTGATACCAAAAGCTATGCAGCAGCTTTAAAGTATGCGCTCCGTGAAGATCCAGATGTAATCCTCATCGGTGAGATGCGTGACCAAGAGACGATCAAAGCAGCACTCACAGCTGCTGAAACCGGTCACCTCGTCTTTGGTACGCTCCATACAAATTCAGCTCCAGGAACAATCAACAGAATCATCGATGTTTTTAGTGGAGATGAGCAGCCACAAATCCGTGCACAGCTCTCCACAAGTCTCGTAGCAGTTATCTCTCAAGCACTTCTACCAAAAATTGGTGGAGGAAGAATTGCTGTCCATGAGATCCTCATCAACAACGCTGCTATTGCAAACCTTATACGTGAAAACAAAGTGCACCAGATCTACTCACAAATGCAGCTTGGACAGCAACATACAGGTATGCAGACCCAGACAAAGGTATTGCAAAAGCTTCTTCTTGATCGCGTTATAGATAAAGATACAGCACTCAAATACTCTAATCGCCCCGAAGAGGTGATCAATTTCATTAAAAATCTTTAAGGAATTCCAATGGATGGCATTAGTTTTTTTGATATTGTAGTTGGAGTAATAATCCTTTTTTTGGGACTCAAAGGGCTCTTGGATGGATTTGTCAAAGAGTTTTTTGGTCTTGCTGGAATAATAGGCGGTATCTACTACGGTTCCCGCTACGCTGATGTTATAGGCAAATTTATAAGTGATAATATTTTTGTTATCAAAAATGAAGCAGCTCTTACATTTGTAGGATTTATTACAGGGCTCTTTACAATCTGGCTTGCAATGGTGCTTCTTGGCTCACTAGTCACCAAACTCACCCATGCAAGTGGCATGGGCATGCTCAATAAACTCCTAGGACTTCTCTTTGGCTGGGCGAAGATCTTTTTGATCATTGCAGTATTAATCTATGCAGTCTCAAGTATCGAAGCTTTTAAAGGATTTATAGCAAAATACACTAAAAATTCTGTACTTTATCCAGTTCTTGTCAAAACCGGCGGCTATATCATCAAACTCAAACCGCAAGAATTTATAGGAACTCCTGTTAAAGAGCAAACAGCACAGACAACCAAAGAGTTACAAACTGACATAAAAAATGAGACATCAAAAATCGTTGAAAAAAAGATCAAAGAAGCAATAGAAACAAATCTTAGCAAGGAGCAGTAGTTGATATTTGACAACCAGTATGAACAGCAACGTATTCAAAAAGCCGAGGAACTTCGCAAAGAGGGTATCAATCCTTATGGGCATGGCTTTTGTAAAGAGATAAAAAATAGCGAATTTTTAGAAAAATTTGCATATATAAAAGAGAGAGAAGAGAAAAAAGATGAGAGCGTTTGCGTTAAACTCACTGGCCGCATCAAGTTTTTGCGCCATATGGGTAAAGCCGCATTTGCAAAGATAGAGGATGAGAGCGGCCTAGTACAAATATACTTCAATCAAGATGAACTTGGGAAAGATTGGTTTAAAAAGGTCAAAAAGCTTATCGAAGTTGGCGATATCATCGAAGCAATAGGCTATCCTTTTGTAACACGTACAGGGGAACTCACTCTCCATGTCAAAGAGCTCAATCTCGTTACAAAAGCTATCGTTCCTCTGCCAGAAAAGTATCATGGTCTCCAAGACAAAGAGCTACGCTATCGCCAAAGATATCTCGATCTGATCATGAATCCAGATGTGAAAAAAGTCTTTGTTATGCGTAGCCGTATCGTAAGTCTCATACGCCAATTTTTTGAAGATCATGGCTTTTTGGAAGTAGAAACTCCTATGATGCATCCAATTCCAGGTGGTGCAAATGCGAGACCATTTATTACCCACCACAATGCGCTGGGTGTAGATAGATATTTGCGTATTGCTCCAGAACTCTATCTCAAACGCCTTGTTGTAGGCGGTTTTGAAGCTGTCTTTGAGATCAACCGCAATTTTCGTAATGAAGGTATGGATGCTACGCACAATCCAGAGTTTACTATGATAGAGTTCTACTGGGCTTACCATACATATGAAGATCTCATGAAACTCACTGAAGATCTCTTTGATTACCTTTTTGATAAGTTGGGACTTCCAAAAAAGCTCCCGTATGGTGAACATACTATCGACTTTTCTACGCCATTTGACAAGATAAAATACAAAGATGCGATCATAGAGATCGGCAATGTGCCAGAAGATGTTGTAGAAGATAGAGCCAAAATCATTACTTTTCTCAAAGAAAACGGCATCGAGCTAGAATTTGCAGACAAAATGAGTCTTGGTGCATTGCAAGCAGAGCTTTTCGATAATTTTGTAGAAGAAAAACTTATCAATCCAACATTCATCACCCATTTTCCAATTGACATCAGTCCTCTTGCAAGACGTAGTGACACCGACCCAAATATTGCAGAAAGATTTGAGCTTTTCATTGCTGGCAAAGAGATAGCAAACGGCTTCAATGAGCTCAATGATCCACTCGATCAATATGAACGCTTCAAAGCACAAGTTGCTGCAAAAGATGTGGATGATGAGGCTATGCATATGGATGAGGATTTTGTACGTGCACTTGGCTATGGAATGCCCCCTACTGCTGGAGAAGGGATAGGAATAGACCGCCTTGTGATGCTGTTGACAAATCAACACACTATTCGCGATGTGATTCTTTTCCCAGCTATGCGCCCTTTGCCAAAAGAGAATAGAAATAATCAAGAAAAAGGAGAGAGTTGATGGATTTTTTAAAAAATGCCGATCCAGCAGTTTATGAGATACTTGAAAAAGAGCTCAAACGCCAAACTGACCATCTTGAGATGATTGCAAGCGAAAACTTCACAAGCCCTGCCGTCATGGAAGCGATGGGGAGTATATTTACAAACAAATATGCCGAAGGGTATCCTGGCAAACGCTACTATGGCGGATGTGAATATGCGGATGCGGTAGAGGAGCTAGCGATTGAGCGAGCCAAGAAACTCTTTGGTTGCGAATATGTAAATGTGCAGCCACACTCTGGTAGTCAGGCAAACCAAGGGGTCTATCTTGCACTCCTCAAGCCCTATGACAAGATTTTGGGAATGGATTTGAGTCACGGTGGCCATCTCACTCATGGTGCAAAAGTCAATGCTAGTGGCAAAATCTATCAAAGTTTTTTTTATGGTGTCAATGATGAGGGCTGGATCGATTATGATAGAGTTCTAGATATTGCCAAAATTGTGCGACCAAAGCTCATTGTGTGTGGTGCGAGTGCATATCCTAGAGTTATCGATTTTAAGAAGTTTAGAGAGATCGCAGATGAAGTTGGTGCGATATTAATGGCAGACATCGCACATATTGCAGGTCTTGTTGCCGCTGGTGAACATCCGAGTCCATTTCCATACTGTGACGTTGTCACAACTACAACACACAAAACACTCCGCGGACCTCGCGGTGGAATGATCATGACCAATGATCCTGATATTGCCAAAAAAATCAATAGTGCAATATTTCCGGGTCTTCAGGGCGGACCTCTTGTGCATGTAATAGCTGCAAAAGCAGTTGGTTTTGGAGAAAATCTCAAGCCAGACTGGAAAGAGTATGCAAAACAGGTGAAGAAAAACGCCCAAACTCTTGCAACTGTGCTTATGAACAGAGGCTACAATGTGGTCAGTGGTGGTACAGATAACCACCTCGTACTTGTAAGTTTTCTTGATAGAGACTTTAGCGGTAAAGATGCAGACGAGGCTCTAGGACGTGCCGGTATCACAGTCAACAAAAACACAGTTCCAGGGGAAACTCGCAGTCCTTTTGTGACAAGCGGAATTCGCATCGGAAGTCCAGCGCTCACCGCTCGTGGTATGAAAGAGGCAGAGTTTGAACTCATAGCGAATAAAATCGCAGATATATTAGACAATATCCAAGATGTCAATCTCCAAGAAAAAATCAAAGAGGAGATGGTGGCACTTGCTCGCAAATTTGTTATCTATACGCAGCCAACTTACTAACCACCTATTGGGGCTATTGCCCCTCTTCATAAACAATTTAGCAAATTTACCTATAATATAAAAAATATACAAAGGCATCAATATGGATAAAGAGAACCTCCAGGAGACTTTTGAAGATTTAGAAGAGCTCCATCACAATGAGCTTGACGATATTGTATTAGAAAATTACGATAAAAAAGATAAAATCAAGCGTTATGCAATTATAGGCGCTCTTGTTATTTCAATTTTTATAGTGGTTATCAGTATCGTAAAGATGGTGACCGAATCATCCAGTGCTCCACAAGAGAAACTTGTAGCAACACAAGCAATCGAGGAAAATAGTGAACAAGAGGAGAACTTTGAAGAGGTTCCAATCACGAATGAAAGCAGCAAAGTTACAAATGAAGAGAGTCAATCTAACCAAGAGGAAGTAGACAGAGTTCTCAATGAGATAATGGAGACAGAAAAATCTAAAAATAAACCAACCAAAGTTAACCAACAGAGTGCTACTCATCAAACAAAACCTGCAGCACCAAAACCTCAACCAGAACAAAAAATTGCTAAACCAAAAGAAGCAAAGAAAGGTGCTGCTAAGCGAGTAGCAAAACCGGCAACGCCTAAGCCGCAGCCAAAACCAGTGCATAAAAGTGGCAACTACTATATTCAAGTGGGTGCATTTATGATGTATGATCCAGATAAAGCCTTTTTGGCAAAAATCAAAAGAATTGGTTTTACTTACATCATCAAGGAGTTTACTATCAAAGGCAAAAAGGTCAAAAGAGTCTATGTAGGTCCTTTTTCAAGCAGAAGCGAAGCTGCTAGATATTTGCCAAAAGTGCGCAAAAATATAGCTAGAGGAGCATTCATCGCAAAGGTTACTCGATGATTGCTGCCAAGCAGTTTATGCTTGATGAGTTCACACCCATTGCTCTGTATGAAAAGATAAAAGATCTCTTTGAGGGTGAGAAGAGCTTCCTCTTTGAAAGCGTTGTCAATACAACCGATGGCAATTTTAGCTATATAGTCTGTGGTGAAGAGGAGGCTATCTGGAGCCAGGATGGCAAGAGTTTTTATAAAGACATCCAAGGCAACATACAAGAGATAGCAAGCAATCCTTTGCTCTTTATGAAAAAGTATTATAAAAAAATCGACTTTGCAGCCTATAAACAAAAATCCAAAGAGCTAGGTGTTGGCTTTGTCGATGGATTTATAGGCTATATCGGCTATGATATGGTTAAAGAGTTTGAACCGGTTCTCAAACCCTTTATGCTAAATCTTGAAGATACTCTCCACACACCAGACTTTTATATGATACGCCCAAAACTTATCGTCGCCTATTCACATAAAAACTCCACCCTCTCACTCATTACACCTAGAGAACATGTAGCTAATGATATTTTTGCAAAGGTTGAAGAGAGCATCAAAGATAGCTACACATACCATCCGCTCAAAAAAGCCAGACTTTTGGGTGAGCCACAATTTGCCCACTCAAAAGAGAAGTTTTTTGAAATGGTAAAAAAATCAAAAGAGATGATTCGCAGTGGCGATGTGTTTCAGATTGTCATATCCAATAGACTCACCCAAAAAGCTATCGTTGATAGATTTAGCTTCTACCGCAAGCTCCGTAGTCTCAACCCCTCACCCTATCTCTTTTTATTGGAGTTCGATGATTTTGCAATAGCTGGAAGCAGCCCCGAAGTGATGGTGCGCCTTACTGATGGAGAGATACTTTTGCGCCCAATTGCAGGGACAAGAAAACGGGGAGCTACTCCACTCAAAGACAAAGAACTCGAACTCGAAATGCTCAATGACCCAAAAGAAGTAGCCGAACATGTTATGCTCATAGATCTTGGGCGCAACGATGTGGGTCGTGTGGCAAAGGCTGGATCTGTGAAGGTTCCAGAGATTATGCGCGTAGAGCGCTATAGCCATGTGATGCATATGGTAAGTGATGTAGTAGGTGTTTTGGATAAGAAGTATGACATGTTTGATCTTTTCATGGCTACCTTTACTGCCGGAACTATGACAGGAGCCCCAAAAATTAGAGCTATGGAGCTTATTGCAGAGTTTGAAGGACTCAAAAGAGGCTATTATAGTGGAAGCGTAGGATATTTTGGTTTCAATGGCGATATGGATAGTGCAATTACAATCCGCACAGCACTTCTTAAAGAGAACGAAGTAGTTTTCCAGGCAGGAGCTGGCATTGTCGCTGATAGCAAACCAGAACTTGAGTATCTTGAAGTCAACAACAAGCTTGGAGCACTTAAACGTGCCCTTGAGGAGCTAGCTCAATGAAGCTCTACGCAATCTTTGGCAATCCCGTCGCTCACTCGATCTCACCTAAAATGCACAACTACCTCTTCCAAAAGCTTGGATTTGATGGGTGCTATACCAAAATAGTCGTAGAAGATGGCGCAAAACTCAAAGAGCGCTTCTTTGATCTCTCACTCAAAGGTATCAATATTACAGTCCCGCACAAAGAGTGGGCCTATAAGCTAGCTGATGAAGTATATGGTATAGCCAAAGAGGTAGAAGCAGTCAATACCTGGTATGAAAAGAATGGCAAAATCTATGCATACAATACAGATGCACCAGGATTTTATGAAAGTATCAAAGAGTATGCATTTGAAAATATTCTCATACTAGGAGCTGGTGGGACTGCCAAAGCGATCGCTCTCTACCTCAAAGAAAAGGGTTACAATCCCCATATTCTCAATCGCAGCGCAGGACGTCTACAATTTTTCAAAGAGCGTGGATTTATATGCTATACATGGGATGAGTTTGAGCAAGAAAAATATGATCTTATTATCAACACAACTTCCGCAGGGCTCAAAGATGAGGCTCTGCCAGCTCCACAAAAGATTCTCAAACCACTCATGCAAGAGGCAAAATACGCTGTCGATGTGATCTATAATAAGCTCACACCATTCTTGGCTTTGGCAAGAGAGTTAGGTCTTACGTACAAAGATGGAACCCAGATGCTCCTCTACCAAGGGATTTTAGCATTTGAGATTTTTACAGATTTTTCATTTAATAAAGAAGAGATTACAAGAGTTGCCAAAGAGGCGCTTACTCTCTAACAAGTGGGAGCTTAGCGGCTTTCCACTCTAAAATACCACCACGCAAATTATAAACTTTTTTAACTCCCCAATATTCTAGCCATTTGCTCGCTTTCACACTGCGATTACCGCTATGGCAGTATACAAGAACACTCTTATCTCTTATTCCCCTACCACCCAAAAAGAGGTAGCGAAATACCTGTATAGGGATAAGATTTGCTCCCTTTATGTGCTCCTCCTTAAACTCTTGCGGCGTGCGCACATCCAAAACTACCACATCTTTTTGCTGCAAAAGTTTTGCAAATGCAGCAGCATCTACGTTTTCAAATGCAAAACTAAAAATAGCAGCTACTGCCAAAAGTATCAGTTTTTTCATTTTTGCAAATCTTTAAAAGTATCGGCTACCATAAATGCAAGCTCAAGTGCCTGATTTGCATTGAGGCGCGGATCACACTGGGTATGGTAGCGACTATTGAGAAGCTCTTCAGTAATACCTGAGCTGATACTTCCTGTACACTCAGTCACATCACCACCTGTCATCTCCAAGTGCATTCCACCAGGTATCGTCCCCTCTGCTTTATGGATCTGGATAAACTGCTTCACCTCGCTCAACACCTTCTCAAAATCACGCGTTTTGAGCCCTTGTGAAGTTTTGTAAGTATTTCCATGCATTGGGTCGATACTCCAGACCACCTCTTTGCCTGCATTTTTGACTGCACGCAAGAGTGGCGGGAAGATATCTCCAATCTTTTGTGCACCCATGCGCACAATGAGAGTAAGTCTTCCTAGCTCATTTTCAGGATTGAGCTTTTCGATGAGAGTTATCAGCTCATCTGGCCGCATAGTCGGTCCGACTTTCACACCGATTGGATTTTTGATACCTCTGAAAAACTCAACATGTGCTCCATCAATATCCCTTGTTCTATCACCTATCCACAAAAAGTGGGCACTACAATCATACCATTCGCCTGTGAAGCTATCTTTACGTGTCAGTGCCTCTTCATAAGGAAGCAAGAGTGCCTCATGTGATGTATAAAGGGTAGTCTGCTTCAGCTGTGGTGTATTGTCCGGATTGATACCGCAAGCCTCCATAAATTTAAGAGCTTGGGTGATCTTATCTGCAAGCTCTTCAAACTTGTTCTCAAGATCATTTCCTTGCAAAAACTCCAGGTTCCATTTGTGAATCGCACGCAAATCCGCAAAGCCACCACGTGCATAGGCACGAATGAGATTGAGTGTAGCAGCACTTTTATAGTATGCTTCGAGAAGTTTTGTAGGTTTTGCCTCGCGCGCTTCAGGAGTAAATGCAATATCGTTAACAATATCACCTCTGTAACTCGGAAGCTTCACGCCATTGATCTCTTCATAGTCGCTACTGCGTGGTTTTGCATATTGTCCCGCAATGCGGCCAATCTTTACTACCGGCTTTCCTGTTGCATACATCAAAATCATATTCATCTGCAACAAGACTTTAAAAAGATCACGAATATTTGTAGCATTGAAATTAGCAAAGCTCTCTGCACAATCTCCACCTTGCAAGAGGATTGCTTCACCTTTTGCAACTTTCGCAAGCTGGCTTTTGAGTTCTCTTGCTTCTCCTGCAAAAATAAGAGGAGGAAAAGTTTTAAGCTGTTCTTCAACGGCTTTTAGTTCATCTAAATTTTTATATTCTGGTTGCTGTTTGATTGGAAAGTCTCTCCAACTACTTGGACTCCAACTCATTTTTATACCCTTTTTTGAAATTGACGCATTATACCAAAAAGATGTAGTAACATCTCATTAATTTATATATTTACTCTCTCAGCTATAGCTTTTGACAAAGAGAGTGTATCTACATTTTCCAGATTGACTCCAGTAGGGACTCCTTGTGCAATCTTTGTAAACTGCAAATCATACTCCCCTAATTGATCTTCGATATAGAGTATAAGTGCATCACTTTGGATTGATGGGGTAAATGCAAAAATTATCTCTTGTGTTTTCCGCGCGTTGATAACCTCTCTGAGCTTATCAATATTTTGCTGGTTGAGCTTATCAAAGACAAAGTAGTAGCCGTTATACTCGCCACTCTCTTCGATTACATAGATATCTTTAGGGTTTTCTACAAGGCAAAGTGTAGTGTTGTCTCGCATAGTATCGCTACAGATATAGCAGATCTCATCTTCACTGAGCCCCCCACACTGACTGCATTTATGCACATCACTTACCGCTTCCTCAATAGCATGCGCGATTTTGAGTGCATCCATAGGCTTTTCTAATACCATATAAAAAGCAAGCCTTGTAGCACTCTTCTTTCCTATTGTAGGTAAGAGCTCGAGGGCCTCTACGAGCTTATAAAATTTCTTGAGATGACGCTTCACACCCTACCCCGTTTTTTGCGCCAATTATAGCAAATTAAAACAATTTTTTGCTATAATCACTCAACTTAAAATTAACTTAAAAGGAACCCACTGTGGTGGATATTGATTACTACGAGATTTTGGAAGTAGATCGTAATGCATCTTTTGAAGAGATAAAAAAAGCATATAGAAAATTGGCTCTCAAATACCACCCAGACAGAAACCCAGGCGATAAAGAGGCTGAAGAGAAATTTAAACTCATCAATGAAGCATACCAAGTGCTTAGTGATGAAGAAAAGAGGGCTTTATATGACCGCTATGGCAAAAGTGGTCTAGAAAATCAGGGATTTAGTGGATTTGAGCAGAGCAGCTATGAAGACATTATGGACTTTTTTGAATCTGTTTTTGGCCAGGCGTTTGGCAGAGGATTTGGTAGAAGACCAAGAAGTGATGAGAAGTATCCACTTGATATATCCATTGAGATAGAGATAGATTTCCAAGAGGCACTCTTTGGTACACAAAAAGAGATTGAGTATGAGTATAAAACCCCCTGCCCTGCATGTAAAGGCACAGGAGCCAAAAATGGAATTCTCCAATCCTGCCCAGAATGCCACGGAAGAGGTCAAATATACTATCGCCAAGGATTTATGACATTCTCACAAACATGTCCTCGATGTCACGGATCTGGGGAGAGTGCAACTGAGCGTTGCCAAGAGTGTAGTGGACAAGGGTATGCACTCCAGCATGAAAAGATTACTATTAATATCCCTGAAGGGATAGACAATGAAAACCGCATCCGCGTCCAAGGGAAGGGAAATGAATCTCCATCGGGACTGCGTGGAGATCTTTATATCTATGTGCATGTCAAAGAGGATGAGCATTTTGTTAGATATAAAGACGATATCTATATGGAAGTTCCTGTCTTTTTTACTCAGGCTGCCTTAGGAGAGGCTATAACTATCCCGACTCCAAGAGGCGAAAGAGAGCTCAAACTCCATGTAGGCACTAAGGACAAAGAGCAATTTGTCTTTAAAAATGAAGGTTTTAAAAATGTTCATACAGGAAAATATGGCAACCTCATCGCACAAGTTAAACTCATCTTCCCTCAAAAACTCACACAAGAACAGCAAGAATTGCTCCATAAACTCCAAGAGAGTTTTGGCGTAGAGAGCAGACCGCAAGAGAAGAACTTCTCTTCAATTTTTGAAAAAGTAAAAAGCTGGTTTGGCAAATAATTTTTATCCTCCCTCTCCAGGGAGGAGTTGTATTTTAAATCTTTAAATCCAAGCCGAGCTTTTGTTTTTTGTAATAGGCTGCACCAATAATTGTAAAAACTATTGCAACTGCCCAATATACCCACTGCGGAATTGGCACAGGATCTCCTTGTGCATAGGAGTGGAGACCACTGAGATAAAAGTTAACACCAAAATATGTCATAATAACACTCGAATAGCCAAGAAGTGCTAAAACATTATATAAAAAGAGTCTATTCATCCGTGGAATAAGGCGTATATGTTCTATTGAAGCATATACCAAAATAGTCACAGCCGCCCATGTCTCTTTGGGATCCCAACCCCAGTATCTCCCCCAGCTCTCATTTGCCCACACACCACCCAAAAAGTTTCCAATAGTCACGAGCACAAGCCCTATAATAAGGCTCATCTCATTGATATAGGTAAGCTCTTTAAATGTCAAAATCATAAAATCTTTATTTTTTGGAGTTGTGAAGATGTAGAGAATGAGCACGATAAAAGCCAAAAGGGCAGAGAGTCCCAAAAATCCGTAACTAGCAGTAATGACTGAAACATGAATCATAAGCCAGTAGCTTTTTAAAACTGGGACGAGATTTGTAATTTGTGGATCCATCCAGTTAAGATGCGCTACAAAAAGAATAAGTCCACCTAACAAAGATGTTGCCGCAAAGGCTATCGGGCTCTTTTTGGCAAAGAAAAATCCTGCAAAAATTGTTGCCCAGGAAATATAGACCATAGACTCATACCCGTTACTCCAAGGAGCATGCCCAGCAATGTACCAGCGAAGAGCCATTCCAAATGTTTGCGCCACAAATCCCAAGAAGATGAGAAATACACCAATTTTTACAATTTTTTGCACCTCAAATTTTGGATTTATAAGATGGAAAATTATAATAAGTAGCAGCACAAAGCCTATGATCATGTAGTAAGGTACGAGGCGATTAAAGATATCAAGCTTATTGTACAGCAGCTCCGCTTCGATCTTTTTTTGTGGTGGAAGAATTCCAGATCCATAGTAGTGTTGCAAATCTGCTACGACATCAAGTGCTTTATCAGCTTTTTTCCAGTTACCACTCGCTATCCCCTCATCAACCGCAGTGAAATAGTTGGCAAGCACCACTTGTACCATCTGTGCCTCTTTTTGTGGTAGCATCTTTATAGCATCGATTGGGGAGAGCCATTTGCCATTTTTATCCTGTGGATTTGGGATGATACGAAAGAGTGTACCGGTATAGACCATATACGCCACATTGACCCGCTCGTCTACTTTGATAATATCTTTGTCAAATTGGTTGCGTGCACCAGGTTTTTTGGCTACAGCTTTTTGTACATAGAGTTCGAGCTTATATGCTCCTCCCCTTTTTGGATCAAAAAACTGCTCAAAGCTTGCATACTTCTCATCTGATCTAAGACCTATGATCTTCTTGATGGCTGGATGGTGTACATAGATCATTTTGATCTTTTGAAAAATTTCTGGCTTAACAGTCATTCCAAGATAGAACTGATTGGCATCAAGCCCGTAGAGTTCTTCTTTTTTGGTTAGTTTTGCCATAACCATACGCGAGAGTGTATCCATAGGCTCTATACGTCCGCTTGTATCTTGAACTAAGAGTTTGCCGCCAAACTTGTCTGCGTGCGTTTTGGCAATCTTTTTAGCAGTATCAAGAGGGTCGGCTGCATAAAGATGGAGTGTAGTAAAACCAAAAAGCAAGAGTACAAGGAGATTCTTTGCTAGCATACTCATACGCTGCTCTTGCACCTTTTTAGTCATTCTAGCAAGCTTTTGGAATCTACTTTGTGGTGAGAAGAAGTGCAAGATCATGCCAAGTGCCAAGAGAAAATAGCCGATATATGTGATGAGTGTACCTGGATCGTGATTGACTGAGAGAATTGTACCCTTCTCGTCCATATCATATGAGCTTTGGAAAAATCTATATCCTTTGTAATCAAGCACATGGTTCATATATATCCTATAATCAAAACTTTTATCTTTATCTATAACTGTCACTTCACTCGCATATGAGCTTGGACTCATCGATCCAGGATAACGCTCAAGCTGAAAGTCTCGTAACTTTATAGCAAATGGCAGTATAATACGTCTTGCTCCATACGCAAGGGTAAGTTGCAGATCTCCTAGCTTCACAGTTACTGGTTCTCCTTCGACCCCGTTTTTGCCAAAAAGTGTAACCTCTTTTGTCTCTTTTCCATCACTGATACGCAAAACCACTGCATCTTTGCCTGGATAGTTTTTGGCATAGCGATCTTTTGAGAGGATCTCTACTTTCGCATGAGGTTTGTAATCTTTGAGCACAAGATTGAGTCCAGCTATGGAGTAGAGTTTTCCAGGTTCAAGCGGTACTTTTGCGTTGGCAAAGTAGCTTTGTTTTTTACGATCAGCCATATGCATCGTCTGCACCACAAATGGTGCTTGTAAAAAGAGCTTATTTCCTTCTTTGGTGATTTTGATATGTGGTTTGTGAGGTGCAATTGCAGCATCAAAACTGATAACTACATCACCCAGATCTATAAATTCGCCCTGGCGCAAAACCTTCTCCACTCTTCCGCTTCCAGCACTCAGAACCAAATCCACTACCGGTTTGCCATTTTTGTCTTCAACAAGCTTAAATGTTGCATTGGGTAGATATTTTTCCAATTCCACTGTGATTTTATGTCCATCAAAATCGATAGCGCGTTTGAAGCTGTTTGAACCTATCTTAGAGAGATATATTGGTTCTACATACTCTAAATATCTTCTTCCCTTTTTTGCTGTTATTTGCAAATAGGTACGTGCACTCAAGATTGTATTGCTCGAGCTTCCTTCTCGAATATGCATAGTTCCTTCATAGCCAAAATAGCGGGTTACCGCCGCACCAATGAGGATAATGATAAAAGCGAGGTGGAAGAGTCCTGTGAAGAATTTCTCTTTGCGAAAGAGCCTGAATTTGAAAATATTGTATAAAAGATTAAGAGCAAGGAGCACTAGCAAAATCTCAAACCATTTTGCAGTATACACAAGTGCCCATGCAGTAGATGAGCCGTAGTCATTTTCAATGAATGTAGCAGTTCCTATGCTCATAGCAAAGAGCATCATCATAATGACTGCAGATTTAATGGAGAAAAAAGCTTTTTGAATCTTCTTAAGCATCTATGAAACCTTTATAGAAGTAGTTATCAATTGTAAGCAAAAAGGGCTAAAAACTCTCATAATATCGTACATAGCACCTAACTTTTATATTACTTTAATTCTCCCCACCGTTTCGCTACTCCCACAGAGCACTGCAGCGGAACATTGAGGGGATAAATACTCTCCATAATCTTTTTAAATTGCTGAGCGAGAGTCTGGGCATGCTCCACATCTATCTCAAATATGAGTTCATCGTGAATCTGTAAAAGCATATGCGCTGGCAGATTTTTACTCTCTATCTCCTCTTCAATTCTGTTCATAGAGAGTTTGATGAGATCTGCTGCACTTCCTTGAAAAACTGTATTGATCGATTCACGCATAAAAGCTGCAAGTCTTGCACCTGTTGCAGAAGCAAAGTCAAAATAGCGACGACGCCCTAGAAGCGTCTCCACATAGCCATGGCTTTTTGCAAACTCCTGAATACTTTCTAAATAGCTCTTGACCGTTGGAAAAGATTGAAAGTAACTCTCGATGATCTCTTTAGCCTCTTTTGTACTAATTCCCAATGTCTCAGCCAGCTTCCTGCTCCCCATCCCATAAATGAGGCCAAAGTTGATACTCTTAGCGATATTTCGCATCTGCTTCGCTCTCTCTTCTCCAAAGAGTTTGATTGCTGTTTGGAGGTGGATATCCTGGTTTTTCTCAAAGGCTTCAATGAGTGAAGGGTCTTTGCTAAAATGTGCTAAGAGGCGCAGCTCTATTTGGGAATAGTCAATTCCAACTAGCAATTTCCCCTCTTGGGCAATGAATCCTTGGCGAATTTGACGCCCCACTTCAGTTTTAATAGGAATATTTTGGAGATTGGGGTTTTTACTCGCCAATCGCCCCGTTGCTGTCCCTGTCTGGACAAACTGCGTATATATGCGATGATTTGGATCCTTTTTTGCATAGCTCAAAAGTGGATCGATATAGGTGCTTTTGAGTTTGAAAAGCTCACGATACTCTAAAATGAGCTCTACTATAGGATGCTTCCCTCTAAGGCTTTGCAAAGTCTTCTCATCTGTGCTATAGCCACTTTTGGTCTTTTTGAGTGGTGGGAGTTTGAGCACTTCAAAGAGTATATGTGCCAACTGCTTTGTGGAGTTGATATTAAATGTAGTCCCAGCCTCTTGGTAGATCTTTTCGGTAAGCTCATCAAGCCTTTGCTGCGTTTTCATTCTGAGCTTTTCGAAGAAAGGTATATCTATTTTGATACCAATTCTTTCCATATCTATGAGTGTATTGATGAAAGGAAACTCCACTTTCCTTGCTTCATCGATAAGATGTTTAGCCCCTTTTGCTTGTAATGCATCGAGAAGTTTATAGTAAAGTTGCAGCGTCACTATCGCATCTTCCGCTGCATATTTGCATGCACTCTCTATCGCCACACCTGAAAAGTCCTCACCCTTTTTGACTGTCTCTTTGTATGCTATAAGATCGAAACCCAGAATTCTTTTGGCAACACTATCAAGCCCCACACTGCTTTCAGGATCAAGTAGCCATGCCAAAATCATAGTATCAGCAATCTCTCTTTTTTTCTCTATACCATAGCGATAGAGGAGGGAGAGGTCAAACTTGAGATTGTGTCCTACAATTGGATAAGAAAATAGTCTCTTAATCGCATCAAGTCCATCTTCTAAAGCTACCTGATCACCAACACCAAGATATTTGTGTCCGATGGGCACGTAGTAGGCTTTCGTATCTTCATAAGCAAAACTAAAGCCAACAAGATTTGCCTCTTTTGTATCGAGACTATCTGTCTCTGTATCGAAAGCTATGAGTGCTCCATCAGGGATCTTTTCTATTACGTGCAAAAGTTTCTCTTTTGTATCAAGACAGATCGCTTCAAACTCCAATCTACTCTTTTTTTCTTCAATTACAGGAGCAGCCTTGATTTTGCGCAAAATTGCAGTAATATCATACTCAATAAGCTCATCTGCTATTTTGATGATAGGATTGATTGAAGGAATGTGGTAGCGCTCAAGCTCACATCTATCAAGTGCATCGAAGCGTAATTCTACGAGCTTTTTACTCAAAAATGCTCTCTCTCTACCCTCTTGCAAGAGCTTTTTAACTCTTGGTGGTGTAATCTTATCTAGATTGGCATAGATATTTTCTAATGATCCGTACTCTTGGAGGAGTTTTACTGCAGTTTTGGGCCCAATACCTCGCACTCCAGGAATATTATCTGCACTATCTCCTACAAGTGCAAGGTAATCACGGATAAGTTTTGGAGGAATGCCAAACTTTTTGGTAGCCTTCTCCTCATCGATCTCCTCTTTTTTAATCGGATCAAAGAGCACCACCTTGCCATCATCAATGAGCTGGTAGAGGTCTTTATCGTGAGATACTATTTTGACTTTGATATTTTGTTCTTTTGCACATTGAACCAAAGAAGCGATAATATCATCAGCTTCAAACCCCTCTTTTGAGAGCGTTGCAAATCCCATCTTCTCTATCCAAGAGATTGCAACAGGAAGCTGCTCTTTGAGCTCTGCAGGAGGCTCTGGGCGCTGCGCTTTGTAGTTTGGATCGATTTGTGCGCGAAAACTTGGCCCTTCACTATCAAGAGCAAAGACTATGTAATCACTCTTCTCTTCACTTACCAAAGAGTTGATAAAGTTGATAAATCCTGTTAAAAGTCCTGTAGGAAAGCCCTTTTTGCTTTTGAGTGGTGGAAGAGCGTAGAAACTGCGAAAGAAAAAACCGAAGGTATCGATGACTGTAAGTGTCTTCATCCACAACCTTTTTATCGAGATTATATCACAATACCTTTTTGATTATTGCGACAAACTTATCTGGAATTTTCAAAAGAGCCCTCTTGGTGAGATATGTGGCTGCAGCCTTTGTAATCCACTCTTTTGAAGTTTTAATTCTTTGCAGTTGCAAATAGTATCCATCATCTTTTTGTACCAAAGTGTAGTTTGAGATAGTAACTTCGAGCGGTTCTCTCTCACCTATCAAAAATAGTGTTGCTTCGATACTCTTTGTTTGCGTATCAAGCTTCATATGCTCTATTTTGCCAAACTCTTTTATAAAATTATTAAGCGTTGTCTTTATTGCGGATGCTAGCATCTTATCTTTGATACTTTTAATCATTGCTATCCTTTTGTATAATTACGCCAAAGGAGATCTATGAAAAAATTTTTGCTTTTAGCTATCGTTTCATTAGCTTTTGCTGATATGAAAACGTCTCAGATTGTAGCGATTGATGCAATTATACAGACATACAAAAGCCGCTTAGCATGCTTAGAGAACAATGAAGCGAACTTTTGCATAGACAAGTTCCCTCTCGATCAGCGTAGCGATACCCTTGCCAAAACCTTTGCGATGAGTTTTCCCAAAGCTTTTTATGCGAGTAAACTCCAAAGAGATATAAAAATTCTAGAAAAACAAAAGCTCTGTTTTGGAAGAGCAGTGAGTGAGATTGAAGCTAAAAAATGTTTCAATCAATTTTGAGCTCTTTAGCCAAAAACTCTCCTGTGTAACTACCGCTCTCTTTGTAACTCTTTGCTACTTCAAGCGGCGTTCCGGTAGCTATTACCTTGCCACCTTTTGTTCCACCTTCTGGTCCCATATCGATGATGTAATCGGCATTTTTAATCACATCGAGATTGTGCTCAATCACAATAACGCTATTGCCAAGTGAGACCAAAGAGTGCAACACGCCAACAAGCCTATCCACATCTGCAAAATGCAGACCAGTTGTAGGCTCATCAAGAATGTAGAGGGTTTTTCCAGTATCGCGCCTGCTAAGTTCCTTGGCCAGCTTGATACGCTGCGCCTCTCCACCACTGAGTGTCACTGCATTTTGGCCTAGAGTTATATAGCCAAGTCCCACATCTTGTAAAGTTTTGAGCTTTTTGTAGATCTTTGGAATATTTTTGAAAAACTCTAATGCCTCATCCACACTCATCTCTAAAACATCTGCTATATTTTTACCTTTGTACGCTACCTCTAGAGTCTGCTCATTATAGCGCCTTCCATGGCATGCATCACACTTGATCATAATATCTGGCAAGAAGTGCATCTCGATTTTGAGCTCACCTTCCCCCTTACACTTCTCACATCTACCACCTGGAACATTGAAGCTAAAACGCCCTGGCCCATAGCCTCGGAGCTGTGCCTCTTTTGTTTTGGCAAAGAGAGCACGTATCTCATCCATAACTCCTGTATATGTTGCAGGATTGCTGCGAGGTGTACGTCCAATAGGACTTTGATCAAGGTAGATCACTTTATCAAGATGCTCTAGTCCCTCAATCTCCACTCCGGCTACTTTTCTGACCTTCTTAGCCTTATTGAGAGCCTCCTTGGCAACTGGTAAGAGAGTTTGCAGTACAAGTGAGCTCTTACCACTTCCACTCACACCAGTAACCGCTACGAAATTTTGGAGTGGAAAGCTCACATCGAGATTTTTGATGTTGTTGATAGTAACATTGCGAATATGGAGCCACTTTTTTTGTTCTCTATCAAATCTATACTCTACCCTCTTTTTGCCACTAAGATACTTAGCAGTGAGTGTATCACTCTTTTTGAGGCTCTTTACATCTCCAGCAAAGACCACTTCACCACCATTTTTTCCAGCTCCTGGTCCGATATCTACTATAAAGTCTGCTGCTTCTATTGTCTCTTTGTCATGTTCAACGACAATGACGCTATTGCCCTTCTTTTGAAGATTTTTAAGGGTACGAATAAGCTTGAGAGTATCTCGCTCATGCAGACCGATACTTGGCTCATCGAGCACATACATTACACCCGTAAGACCACTTCCTATCTGGCTGGCTATGCGGATGCGCTGTGATTCACCTCCGCTAATAGTCCTAGCATCGCGACCAAGAGTGAGATAGCCCAAACCTACATCTACAAGGAAAAAGAGGCGCTCCTTGATCTCTTTGAGAATTGGTGCCGCAATTCTTTGCTGCTGCTCACTCAAATAGCCAAAATTCTCTTCATCTGCAAAAAAACAATAGGCCTCATCAATTGGCATATCCAAAATATCAGCCAATCCTTTGCCTGCAACTTTTACTGCGAGACTTTGAGGTTTGAGCCTATGACCCCCACACTTATCGCACACCTTTTCACTCATATATTCACTGAGCTCTTTTTCCTCTTTGAACATATCGTATGCTATGCGCACCACACCAGGCCAAGTGCGTGTAAGGCGGTGACGCTTCCACGTAAAGCTTACAGGATTTGGAGTGCCGTAAAGAATCGCTTTTTTCTCATATTCGGCTAATTCCTCATAGGGCTTATCGAGCGGTATTCCTTCATTCTCACAAAAGGCTTTGAGAAAGTTAAAGTAGTAGCTTTTATTATAACCATACAAAAACTTGATAGCGCCTTTGGTAATAGTTTTGTGCTGATCGATGATCTTATCAAAATCTATTGCATAGCGAATACCTAGACCATCGCACTCGCTACATGCCCCTTTGGGAGAGTTGAACGAAAAGCTTAGAGGCTCCAATGGTTCAAAACTTACCTTACAATCAAAACATGCAAGATGTTCGCTGTAGTGGTAGTGCTCCTTTGCTCCAACATCTTTGGCATTGAGTACGTTTATTTCCACTTCACCATAGCTTAGCTTCAATGCCTTTTCTATATCATCTGCAATACGTGAGCTGTTTTCGTCTTTGATAACAACCCTATCGATTACCACTTTAATGGTATGTTTTTTCGTTTTTGATAGTTCTATCTCCTCATCCAAGCGAACCATGACACCATCTATCATTGCCCGCACATAACCTTTTTGGCGCAAGGAATCCAAAAGATCAGTAAAACTTCCTTTCTTCTCTTTTATAAGGGGAGCTAATATAACTAGTTTACTCCCCTCAGGAAGTGCTAAAACTTGATTGATAATATCCGTAGGAGTCATATGTGAAATAGGCTTGCCACACAGATGACAGTGCTGTGTGCCGATACGAGCATACAAAAGCCGCAAGTAATCATAAATCTCAGTTACTGTACCTACAGTACTACGCGGGTTTTTACTCGTAGTCTTTTGCTCTATAGCAATTGCTGGAGTAAGCCCCTCGATTTTATCTACATCTGGTTTATCAAGCTTATCAAGAAACTGCCTTGCATAACTTGAGAGCGATTCGATGTAGCGACGCTGCCCTTCAGCATAGAGTGTATCAAAAGCCAGCGTACTCTTCCCGCTCCCAGATAGTCCCGTAAAGACAACAAGCTTGTTTTTTGGAATTTCGAGATTGATATTTTTGAGATTGTGCTGTTTTGCTCCAAAAATTTTTATCTTATTCATCTATCTCCTCAGAAAAATATTTTTCTTATCACCAATACTAAAATAAGTGTATATATGGCAATAAGAGCTTTCTTGAACTTCTTTCTCTCAATTTTGTGTGCTAACTTTATACCAAAATATACACCAATGAGCGAACTTGCTCCCACCAAGAATCCATGCAAATAGTCGATATGTCCAAAGAGTGAGAGACTAATAAATCCACTAATCGATGAGAATATGACAAAAAAGAGCCCCATGGATGCGGCTTTTTTGATATCAAGATGGAAAAATCCCACCAAGATCGGAGTAACCAAAATACTTCCTCCAACACCAATACTTATAGCAAAAAGTCCTATAACCATTCCTACGAGAAACATTACATATACTGGGACTTCTTGTGCAGCTCCTTGAGCATGTGGGGCTTTAAAAAAGCGATACATGGCAAAAGCTACAAAGCCCAAAAACATCCACTCTAACACTCTGCTTGGAACAACACTAAGAAAGTATCCACTGCCCAAAGCTCCCAAAAAGCCACCAATACCGATAGCTAAACCCTCATGGATTTTAAAAATATTTTTTTTAAAATTGAGGTATGAGCCAAAAAGAGAACTAAAAACCATCTGTGTCACTGAAATCCCCACAGCCTCTTTGATATCAAAACCAAGATACATGAGTATTGGCACAAGAATCGTTCCGCCGCCAATTCCAAAAAAGCCTGAGAGGAATCCTACCAAAACTCCTACAGCAACAAGATCCATCAAGAGCCTTTTTTGCTTGCGATTATACTACAATTTTATAATCTATTTATCTAAATAAAACTATAATATCTAAACTTGCAAAGGAGCACTATTGAAAAAGATCTGGTTGCTATTTCTAGCTATTCCGCTTCTTGCTACTATGATTTTGAACCTCAATGTCAAAGAGTCACCTCAGCGTATAGATCTTTTTATCAATTTTGATGTTCCATTTTCTGGAAAAATTGTCCAAAAGAGGGAAAAAGGTAAGATTATTCTTTTTTTGCAAGACGTCAAAATCCTCGCTCCTTGGGAAAAGAAGCTAAGCTCCTCAATTGCCTACCAAGTAGCTATTAAACCTGCAGCAAAAGGTACGTCAATTATTATTTATACAACGGCTTCTCCCAAACTCTATGCAGCAAAAAGCAAAGATGGATTTAGCCTCAAGATCTCTTTGCTCAAAAGCTTGGCCAAATCGGCTCAGACCTCTCGATCAATCGATTGGATTACTTGGCTTAAATGGATTGGTATAGCTCTTGGAACTATTATCGTGCTTCTCATTTTAGCCAAACTTCTTAGCAAACTCTCAGGCCCTAGAAAAAGCAAACGCATCATTGTACCCCATGATGAGAGTGATTTTCGTATTGTTTTTGAAAAGCCTCTTGATGAAAAGAACAAAATAGCCCTCATTTCTTTCAAAGGTATAGACTACCTCGTACTCATTGGCTCTACAAACGTGCTACTAGGCAAGTATGAAGAGGGGGCTTTGCAAAGTTATGAAGATTTTGAGAAGGCTATCGATAATCAAGATCTTGCAAAAGCAGTTGAACCAAAACCACAAGAGGAGATATTCACAACAATAGAAGAGTATAAACGCAAAGCAAGCGGTAATCTCTAAGCTGCTTTTTTGAAGAAAAACTCACTAATTAGCTCTCGCATCTTCTGTGCACTTTTTATATCATTGATAATTTGACGAAACTCTGATGCTCCAGGATAGCCTTTGGAGTATGTATGAAGATGTTTACGAAAGAGTACCACACCATACTCCCCATAGAAATTGACCATCTGTTCAAAGTGCTCTAAAATAATTTTTGCTTTAATATCTTCTGGAATATTCTCCTGGGCGTTTTTGAGCTGATAGAATATCCAGGGCCTTCCAATCGCACCACGTCCTATCATTACTCCATCACATTGCGTAGTTTCTAGAACAAATTGTGTCTTTTGATAATCCGTGATATCTCCATTGGCAATGACAGGAATTGTTACAGCAGCTTTCGCCTCAGCGATTGCATCATAGTTGACTGGGGCCTTGAAACCACCACTCCTTGTTCTGCCATGGATTGTAATAAAATCCGCTCCCGCATTCTGTGCTGCTTTTGCAATATTGACAATATCGATCTTTTCAAATCCCAAACGCACCTTCACTGACATATAGTGCTTGTTTGAGTGCTCTTTGATTGTCTCTATAATTTTTTGGAAGCGGTCAAGGTCTTTAAGGAGTGCACTGCCGGCTCCTTGCTTCACCACTTTTGGTACAGGACAGCCACAATTGAGATCGATTCCATCTATGCCTTCAATTTGATTGAGTTTTTCGACTGCCTTCATGACTACATTACTATCAGCTCCAGCAATCTGCACAAAATAGGGATCTTCCAGAGGCGCTTTTTGAAGCATCTTCATCGTCTTTTTGCTCTCATACACCAGTGCATTGGAGCTGATCATTTCACTTATGGTCAGGTCTGCACCAAACTTTTTAACAACACTGCGAAATGGCAGATCAGTATAGCCTGCAAGAGGAGCGAGAATATAGAGAGGTTTTGAAAAGTCTAGATGCAAATAAAGAGCTCCAGAGGATAGTTTTTGCCACACTCTTTGAGTTCGAGATAGGCTTTGAAGTTCTCTAGCTCCCCTTCAGGCACAGTATCTAAAAACTCGAGCGCTTTATCTATCATCTCAAGATCCAAAAGTGTATAGACATACGCTGCTTCGCTCTTCTCATCTTCATTTTTGAGTATCTCAAAAAGCTTGAGTCGTTCATCAGGTGCGAGCACATCCTTTGTTTTTTGTGCTAAGACCAGATACTCTTTGATTGTAAGCTGCATAGATGCTTGCTGTAAGATGTAAATGATATCAGTATGTGAAATCGCTTCATCTTTTTTTGCTTCAAGCATATACAAGAGAAGCGAAAAATCAAAGATCTTTGCATACTCTTTAATCTTGCTCACTTCACTAAATCCCATATATACTTGCAGCGCTTCTTTACACAGCTCCTTGGGATATTCATCACAGTTTTTAAGCACTACTCCGCTATAAGTTGGCTCCTCTTTGAGACGATTTTTGATATTTTGCACCGTGAGAGGATTTGATGGGGAGAGGGTATAGTTTGAAATATCAACATAGATTCCATTTGTTATATCTTTGACATAATCAAGAGCTCTCTTGAGTCTCTCATCTTTTGTCTCAATACGAAAATCTTGAGGAATAATATGTGAGTGATCTGTGATGTTTCCAAGGTTTTTAGCTTCAGTCGATTTATATTTATTGATTTTTGGTTCACGCAATAGCGCATTTGCAAAAGATTTGACTAAAATATCATAATCTTTCTTGTAGCGTTTTAACACCATAAAATTTATGAAAGAGTAATATGCCATATGGAAAAAAGATGCCAAAAACATAATAAACATTGGTACAACTATCCAAACTGCTACCGGTAATGTAATAGGAATTCCAAAAAGATTAAAAGTATACTTAGCATCAATTTGCGAATAGACAAATCCTCCAATTATAAGCATCAAGAGGATACTAAAGAAAATATATTTATTGAGTCGCATCTTAGCTCCTATTTATGGTATGGATGATTATGAATGAGGGATAGCCCTCGAAAAATCTGCTCCAAAAGCACAGCCTTTGCTATTTTATGGCTCATTGTGAGTCTACTAAGACTCAAACTCTTATCACACATTTTTAAAAATCTCTCCTCAAATCCATAGGCACCACCTATAAAGAAAGCGATCTTCGCACTCTCTTGGAGTATTTTACTAAATGCATAACTATCAGGCTCTTTTGCATCTGGATGCAGAGCAATATTGAGCCCATCATTCAAAATATATGGCTCTAAAGCTTTGGTATAGACCTTTTGCGCACTCTCTGCACTTTGCGCTTGATTGATCTTTTTATTATAAATATTAACTACCTTTATAGTAGCATATTTTTTCGCATTTTTGATAAGCTCTTCATAGAGTTTTTGCATATGTGGCTCATCTTTTTTGCCAATAGAGTAGACAAATATCTTATGCATATGTCAATGCTTTTATCACAAGATCACTACCTATAGCTTTATATGTCGCATGTGGAATATGATCAAAGAGTCTCACTCCTCCAATCGCTGCTACCGGGTGTCGTGAGAGTGCTGCAATGGATGTAAGGCGCTCACCCAAAGCAGCGGCAACATCCTTGGTCTGAGAGATCCTATAAGCACCAAGTCCAATATAGTCAATTTCCAAACTATTTGCTTCGACAACCTCCTGGGAATTGTGTGTAGAGAGACCTATGATCTTTTTACCGATCATTTTGCGCAGAGTCACAACTCCTAATGCTTTGCTCTCTATTCCAAAACTCTTCATCAATACTGCAAGATCCTCTTGACCAATATGGAGTCCATCGCAAAACTGCACTAGCCCTATCTCATCATTGATTATGAGAGTTTTGGGCCATAAAGAGCGAAGCTTTTGGAGATTTTGCTGTTTACGCTCAAAAGAGCCATTTTTGTCACGATACTGCAAAACTTGTGCATCAAATTTTTTGGCAATGACTACAAACTCTTCGAGACTCAAAGAGTAGCGCTGCAACATATCATAATCGCATAGCGCATAGATTTTATCACCTTTGAGCATGCAGCAATCTTAAAAGATCCGCAATTGTCTGCTTCATGCTTGGACGCTCTACTATCATATCAATGAGTCCATGTTCGAGCAAAAACTCACTTCTTTGAAACCCTTCAGGCAGATCTGCGCCAATGGTTTGCTTGATGACACGCTGGCCTGCAAATCCTATCAGTGCACCGGGTTCGGCCATAATAATATCACCAATCATCGCAAAAGAGGCACTCACTCCACCCATCGTAGGATCAGTTAGGACAGAAATATATGGAAGCTTATGATCAGCGAGCTTTGCAAGTGCTGCACAAGTTTTGCTCATCTGCATGAGGCTAAAAGTACTCTCTTGCATTCTCGCACCCCCACTTGCGCTCACAATCACGAGGGGTTGACGTTTGTCGATTGCTCTTTGTACAGCTCTGACAATCTTCTCACCTTCTACTGAGCCCAAACTTCCACCCATAAATGCAAAATCAAAGACAACAATTTGGGTTGGGACTCCATCTATTTGACACTCTCCACTGATTGCGGAGCTGGCTCTTCCTGTCTTTTTCTTCCCTTCCTCTACACGCTTTTTATAGCTCTTTTTATCCACAAACTTCAATGGATCAACTGGTTCTAAATTGGCATCATACTCTACAAATGTTCCCTTATCGCATAAGATATTGATACGTTCCTGTGCTCCAATACGAAAATGGTAGCCACATTTTGGGCAGACATTGTATCTATTTTGCACCTCTTTATAATACATCAAAGCGTTACACTTAGGACATTTCACCCAGTGGCTCGGCTGCTCTGCTGTACTTGGTTGCGAACGTCTGATTTTAAATAGATCACTGAGTCCCACACTTTATCCTTTACCGACAATTTCTAATAGTTTCGCAAAAACCTCTCGCTCTTTTGCCACTATTATTGTCGTATCATCGTTATATATAAAGAGATCTTCACACTGATGAAGACCAGCTTCAACATCATATGCTCTTATTTTACCAATAAAAATTACAAATTTCACATAGTGCGCATATGCCAAAGAGAGGGCAACTGCACCAGGACTGCGAAATTTATAGCTATTTTGTTTAAGTTTTTTTACTATTTTAGGATTGGCATAGGCCTTCTCAAAAAGACCAATTTTTGCAAAGTAATTGGTACGGATATCTTTGAGGTTATCGTGCAAGAGGGAGCCTTTTTTGAAAAAATCCTCCCATTTGACATAAAAATCCCCATTAGCATAGTTGACTATGAAAGAAAAGAGCGTTTTGCCATCTCTTTGCATAGCAACAGAAGATCCGTAATAGGGAAATGAGGAGAGGAGATTGTCACTCCCATCAATAGGATCAATGATGAGAAGATCTTTGCCCTCTCCCACTTCACCAGCCTCTTCAGAGATAATCTTGCCATATTTTTGGAGTCTATCTATAAATATCTGCTCAGCAAAGAGGTCAATTTTGGAGGAGAGATCTCCTCCCACTCCTTGTCCCATATACTCATAGAAGCTATCATGCATATCAAATTTGATTGTTTTGTAGATCTGCTGTGCACACTCTTTTATGTCGTAAAATAGCTCTTGCATCTTATCCCAAGAGTTTTCGGCGGATTGCTTTTGCAGCCTCACGTCCATCATATGCAGCTGTAACTACCAAGTGTGCTCCTCTATAACAATCTCCCCCTGCAAAGACACCAGGTTTTGTAGTCTCATAGTTGCTATCTATTTTGATTGCTCCCCACTCATTTGTCTCAATTCCATGCTTTGCAAGGAACTCTAACGGAGTATTTTCAAATCCAAGAGCAAAAATTACCACATCTGCATCAAGTGTAAATTCACTGTTTTTGACAATCTCAAGCTTTCTGCTGCCATCTTTTGTCGTTGTAGAGATTGTTTTGACAAACTCTACACCTCTTACTCTTCCCTCATCATCAGTGAGAATTTGCGTAGGAGCTACGTTGTAGATAAACTCTGCACCCTCTTCTTGTGCATTTTTTACCTCTTTACGGCTTCCTGGCATGCTTGCTGCATCACGTCTGTATGCACAGATTGCCTTCGCAGCTCCTTCACGAATACTTGTACGCACACAGTCCATCGCAGTATCACCACCACCGATGACGATTACACGCTTATCTTTTACCTCTTTATCTTTATCATAGCTATCGCCAAAGACTTTACGTTGCACATTTGTCAAGAAATCCATCGCCATAAACGCACCTTTTGCATTTTCTCCAGGAATGCCAGCTCGTCGTGGTTTTGTTGCTCCAATGCCGATAAATATTGCATCAAAATTTTCCAATAGCTCTTCAAACTCTATATTTTTGCCAACTTCAATACCTAGATTGAGTTTCATACCAGCCTCCATGAGCCAGTCTATACGGCGCTGGATAACCTTCTTATCTAGTTTAAAGTTTGGGATACCATATGTCAAAAGACCACCTGCTCTATCAGCTCTCTCATAGACATGCGGTTCAATTCCCTCGCGCAAAAGATATGTCGCACAACTTAGTCCTGCCGGTCCACTTCCAATAATAGCTACCTTTTTTCCTGTCTTTTTAGAGCAAAATTCTGGACGAAGCCCTTTTTTGAATCCCTCTTCACTAATAAATGTCTCTATCGCACCAATAGTAATAGCACCATACCCTTCATTGAGGGTACATGCTCCTTCACAAAGTCTATCTTGTGGACACACTCTCCCCATAATTTCAGGAAAAGGGGAAGACTCGTTACTGATTTTAAAAGCTAATTCAAGATCCTTTTCTGCAACAGTTTTGAGCCAGTGAGGGATGAAGTTGTGCAGCGGACATGAGTTGTGACAATACGGATCACCACACTGCACACACCTGTCTGCCTGTACAGAGGCCTCATTGGGATTGTAAATCTCATAAATTTCACGAAAATCTTTTATTCGCTCATTGACTGCACGCTTTTTAGGCTCTATTCGTTCATTGAATATAAAGTTTTGCATCTTATTCCCCTTCCTCTAAGTTCAAAGGAACTTTACGCAGTTCTTTAGGGCGTACCATCCAGAAATTCCTTATTTCCATTCTAAAGTTATCTAAAATATCTTTAGCTTTTTGGCTGCCTGTTTCATCGTAGAAAGTTCGCAAGAGTCGTTTAAGGTAGTGGCGTGCTTCATCAAAATCATCGATATCAATGCGTCTAGCCTCTATGAGCTCTTGGTTAATCTTTTCGATGAATGTGTGATCCTCATCATATACAAATGACAAACCACCAGTCATACCCGCTCCAAAGTTGATACCTGTTTTGCCTAGAATTACCACAATACCGCCAGTCATATATTCACAAGCATGATCTCCGGTACCTTCTACAACTGCCAAAGCGCCAGAATTTCGCACTGCAAAGCGTTCTCCCACTTCTCCAGCTACAAAGAGTGTACCACCTGTAGCACCATAGAGACATGTATTACCTGCTAAGCTAAATCGCTCATGCTGCAATTTTGAAGTAATGACAATCTTACCACCATTCATACCTTTGCCCACATAGTCATTTGCTGCACCTACAAGATTGATCGTTACGCCATTGATGAGGAATGCTCCAAGACTCTGCCCTGCAACTCCTGCAAGATTGATCGTAATTGCACCATCTTTGAGCCCAGCATCGCCGTAATATTTAGCGATCTCACCACTGATGCGAGCACCAAAGCTTCTATTGATATTGCTAATCTTCTTATTTACAATCACATTTTGCTGAGGATTTTCGATAGCTGGAAACACCTCTTTGAGTACCTCTTTTTCAAATTCATTGTTATCAAAAGGCTCATTTGATGGAATTTGGCAAGTATCGACGCCATCAAGTCTGCGCAGCACTGAACTAAAGTCAAACTTCTTTGCCAGTTCATTCTCTACTACTCTCAACAGATCTACGCGACCTATAATATCTTCAAGTCTTGTATATCCTAGCTCAGCCAAGATCTTACGCACATCCTCAGCTACTAGTGTGAAATAGTTGATAAGTCTATCGACTGTTCCCACATAATGCTCGCGCAAAAACTCATTTTGTGTTGCAATTCCTACTGTACATCTGTTGAGGTGGCAGACTCTTAGAATCTTACATCCAATAATTGTGAGCACCCCTGTACCAAATGCATAGCTCTCTGCGCCCATAATTGCAGCTTTGACTACATCGAGACCTGTTTTGAGACCACCGTCAGTTTGCAACTCTACAAACTCTCTGAGGTGGTTTGCTTTGAGTGCATTATGTGCTTCAGTAAGTCCAAGTTCCCAAGGGTTACCAGCAAATTTGATAGATGTAAGAGGCGCAGCACCTGTTCCCCCATCACCACCGCTGATGATAATCTTATCAGCATAGGCTTTTGCCACACCTGTAGCAATGGTTCCAACACCTGCAGTGGAAACAAGCTTTACAGCGACCCTTGCATCAGGGTTGACTTGTTTAAGGTCAAAGATAAGCTGTGCAAGATCTTCAATAGAGTAGATATCGTGGTGTGGCGGAGGAGAGATGAGAGTAACTCCCGGCATAGTATGGCGCAGTTTTGCAATAAGTGCAGTCACTTTGTGACCTGGAAGCTGTCCACCTTCACCTGGTTTTGCACCTTGAGCGATCTTGATCTGAATCTCTTCAGCACTTCTTAGATATGCAGGAGTTACACCAAAACGTCCGCTTGCTACTTGTTTGATTTTTGAATTTTTAATAGTACCAAAGCGTTTTTCATCTTCGCCACCCTCACCAGAGTTGCTCTTCGCACCGATTGTATTCATTGCTTCAGCGATACACTCATGAGCTTCAGGGCTAATTGAACCAAGACTCATAGCCGCACTATCAAAGCGCTTAAAGATATTTTCAACAGGCTCTACTTGATCGATACTGACAGGTTTGCGATCACTGTGAAATTCAAGAAAATCTCTAATGAAGCGATACCCTCTATCATGGATCATCTTTTTGAGCTGTTCATAATCGTTTGGATTCCCAGTGATGGAGACTTCATGAATTTTATTCACAACATTTGGGTTAAAGTCGTGATACTCGCTTCCATCGATATATTTATAATAACCACCAACTTTGAGAGGGAAAATATGGCGCTCTATATCGATCTCGAAAGCATCTTTGTGGTAGCGTTCAAGTCTTTGCTCGATATCTTCATATGTAAGACCTGGTAAAAGTCCTACACTTCCATGGAAGCACTCATTAACAATCTCTTCACTCAGGCCCAATACATCAAAAAGTGCTGAGTTTCTGTATGAGGCGATTGTAGAGATGCCCATTTTGGACATAATCTTCAAGAATCCACCATTGAGAGCATTAAAGACATTTTTAAATCTGTTTTTGAGCTCAAACTGTGTGAGATTTTGTTTTTTGAGTCTCTCATACACGGTAGCAAAAAGCAGATATGGATAGACCGCACTCGCTCCATATGCGATCATAACAGCAGCAGAATGAGAATCTTGTACTTCAGCAGTTGCTGCAACTATTGAAACAAGGTGGCGCACTTTTGCATCAAGGAGCTTCTTATTCAGGCGCCCTATAACCATCGCCATAGGTATAGTCTTTTTGTGAGGGCTGAGTTCTCTGTCATCCAGAACGATAATGCGCACACCATCCTCTTTGACACTCCTTACAATCTCGTCAGTGAGCTTTTCTAGCGAACCCTTGAGGTCTTTTTCAAAAGATGTAGAGAAAATTCTATTTTTGTAACACTCTTGGTAGCGAGGATGTTTGGGATCTCCATAAGAGAGGAGTACATCCATCTTCTCTTTAATCAATATCGGAGAGACAGCTTTGAGTCTGATAGCGTGGCTTGGATCCTCATCTAAGATATTGTGAATTTCACCAAAACCGGTATTGAGACTCATGACAATCTTTTCGCGGATTGGATCTATTGGGGGGTTGGTAACTTGGGCAAATTTTTGCTTGAAAAAGTCAGTGAAATTACGCTGTTTGTCACTAAAAGCAGCCATAGGAGTATCATCACCCATACTTCCTACTGCCTCTTTACCCTCTTTGATCATTGGCTCTATCACTTGCTCGATGAGCTCATGGGTGTAGTTGTAGTAACGCTGCTTATGAACAATATCATCTATCTGATACTCGTTGAGATTGCTAAATGGTGCATCAATATGCTCTTGGAGATAGACCATATGCTCATTGAGCCACTCGCTATATGGGTTGGAGTTTTTGAGGTAATCATTGATATCTTCATTTTTAAGAATGATTCCATATTTGAGATCGAGTGCGATCATCTCACCACTTTGCAAGCGACCACGCTCTACGATATTCTCTTCTGGCACTCCAAGAATCCCATACTCACTAGCAATTATGAGTCGCTTATCTTTTGTGATGATATATTTAGCAGGGCGCAATCCGTTTCTATCAAGCACGCAGCCGATATATCTCCCATCAGTCAAACTTACCGCAGCTGGTCCATCCCACGCTTCAAAACATGTACTTGTATACTCGTAATATGCGCGAAGCTCTGCATCCATATGTGGAGCATTTTGCCATGGTGCAGGGATAAGAGCACGGGCTGCTTTGAAAAACTCTACACCATTAACAATCAAAAATTCAAAGAAGTTATCAAGACTCTTACTATCACTCGCCTCAGGCTCAAGGGGTGGAAGGATGCGCTCAAGCTCTTCATCGCTAAATACTTCACTCTTGATCGATTCACATTTTGCATAGACATTATAGCGGTTGGCAGTGACAGAGTTGATCTCACCGTTGTGGGCAATCATACGAAATGGTTGAGCTAGTTTCCACTTTGGCAATGTATTTGTAGAGAAGCGCTGGTGAAAGAGTGCAAAACTTGCCTCAAAATCCTCATCTTGGAGATCCGGATAGAACATTTTAATATATGTTGGCATCACCAAGCCTTTGTAGGCTATGGTTTTACTAGAAAATGATGGGATGTAAAAATCCTCATCACTCTCCAATGCCTTCTCAATTTCACGTCTTGTCAGATATAAAAGAGCATCAAATCTCTTTGTGGCTATGAGAGAGTTGGGTGTTACAAAAATCTGCACAATATTTGGCAGCGTCTGCTTCGCTAGCTCTCCCAAAGCTTCTGTATTGATAGGAACAGGACGGATATGGAGGACTTTGAGATCGTTTTTGATACAGTACTCTTTGATCACTTCAAGATTTTTCTCATCTTTATAAAAAACCATCGCAACTGCATAGAGGTCTGGAAGCACAAACCCATCTTGCTCAGCAACCTTTTTGAAAAATTTGTGAGGCATAGAAAACAAAAGTCCACTACCATCACCACTTTTCCCATCTGCAGCAATTGCACCTCTGTGCATCATGCGTTCAAGTGAAGTAATAGCATCTTCTACATTCTGGTGAGAGGGCTTGTTTTCTATACTCGCGAGGAGTCCAAACCCACAGTTGTCTTTGTAGCTTGTCAATAGATCCATATATCCACCCTTTCTTTGAGGCTATTTAAACCAATTTTAATACTTCTTTTAGTATAAGTAAAGTATTTTATCGACTTTTTTGTTAAAAACTACTTACAAAGAGCCTCTTATGCAGGGTTTCATAATAAATGTAACAAAAGTAAAAAATGAAGACCTCATCGTCAATGTGCTCACATCTTCACACCACTACACTCTCTATCGCTTCTATGGAGCAAGGCACAGCACCATAAATCTAGGTTATAAAATCGATTTTGAGATAGAGTATCAAATAGGCTATTTACCAAAACTGCGCCATATCACCCATCTTGGTTTTCCATGGCTCAAAAATATCTACAAGCATATGGTATGGCAACAGTTTATTCGTCTTTTGTACCAACATCTAAGAGAACTTGAGAGTGTCGATAGTTTCTATTTTACTCTTTGTGATCGCATATGTAAAAAACTTGAACGCCAAGAACCAAAAAGAGCAATCATAGAGGAGTATTGTAAACTTTTGGCACATGAGGGACGACTGCACAAAGATTTTGTCTGCTTTGTATGTGAAAAAAAAGTTAATAATCCAGCTCTTGCGAGATCTTTTTTACCAGCTCATCCAAGCTGTATCGCACAAGAACCTTTTAATAAAGAGAGAATTCACTATCTCTTTGAGCATTTTGATACGCAATTTCTAAGTGATAAGGAGATCGAAGTTTTGTGGAGTATTCTCCTAGAGGGGATATAGCCCTCTAGTTCTCTTCAAAATCATCTACAATAAAGTCGGTGCCAGCGAGCACTCTTCCGCCAAAATCAACCTTTTGCAACACATTAATATCTTCGATAGGATCTTTTTTGACAACATAAAGCTGTCCATAAATTTGCGTTGGATGGAAGATAAACTCCTCTACTTCTACTTTTGTACCTTTATAAGTAATATTTGTAGGAAGAATCGTATCGCAAATGATATCGAGATAACCCTCACGTAAAAGATCATATTGATCAAAGAGAATTGAGCAGTCAACATAATCGATGCTCAAAGCTTGTGCATCTATGATCTCCTCTTCACTCTCAAGATCCCAAACTCCATCACCTTCAAAACTACGAATATAGTAGACTTCGCCCTCATTGGCATCTTGGATCTCTTGTAAAAGATCTATAATATTTGCATTTTTGAGAGTGATCTCATCGGGATAGAGTGTTTTATCCCCCACTTTGATGCTACACTCTTCAGGATCAACTCCTTGAAGCTCTAAAGGTGGCTCAATTGCATCAGCTTCTCCACTTTCAACAAACTCATTAACAAGCTCAAAGAGCTCTTTGACATCTTCAGCAGATTCTAAATCGAACTCATCGATCTCAACACCTTCCATCTCCAATCGTGAAACATTGTAGAGTTTGATAACTTTTGCAGCACCTTTGATACTTATATCTGCCATCTCGTGGCTCCTTAATTTTTTTTCATATTGTATAGAAAATCGAGGACTTTGACAACATGATCTACAAGCACTTCAGGTACATCATCATAGAGCTCAACTTCATAAAGTTCATCGGCAAGTTTTTTATCTTCATAGATAGGAATACCTTCCTCTTTTGCAGTCTCAATAATTTTCAATGCAATATATCCCTCACCTTTGCCAACAACTCTTATATCTTCTACAAATTTCTTGATTGCGACAGCTTTTTTCATGCTTCTCTCTTTGCCATTTGGCTAGCTTTTAAAAAGTTCTCAATATTTTCACCCATATACTCATAGAGTTCGACTCTTAGGTAGATATTTTGTCCGGCATATGCACTTTTGAGATAATCCAAATTTGCAGCTACGTGCTCTTTAAATCTCCCATCCTCTATCGCCATGTAGATTTTGAGATAGCGTTTTTGCAAGATAAAAGTAGTGCTAATATGCTTGATGTCACTAAAGTAGAGCAGCACTTTGCAAATCCATGCATTTGCCACGCGCTTGATTGTAAGAGTACTCTCCTCCAAATTCTCCCAAGCTAGAGGAAGAGTGAGAATATATGCATTGGAAAGCATCCCCAAAAGATAGTAGTTTTGATACATTGCAAGGAGTTCTTGCACAAGTTTCGCACTAGGTCTATCTTGCGTATCCACTAAATCTTTGAGATCACGCAGAAGTTTTTGAAAATTGAGCAGATCGGTAATCTTTTCTCTTGTATTCTGGATATGGGGAGGAATATAGATAATCTGTGCAATTTTTTTATGTAGATTTGGATCAATTCTTTTGACTTTGTCTAAAATTGTGTTAATTTGCTGCAAATGCGACGATATATTTTCATAGTATGTACTATCAAAACGCAGCTTCTTTATCTGCTGCTTGAGCTTCTCATCAAAATTGATAAGTGTTGCAATACTCATAGGATCGAGCTTTTGCAAAAAACTTAGATCGCTATATTTTGGATAGGTAGCAACAATTTTGAGTTGCACTCTATTTTTGCTCAACTCACTTACTTGCAAGAGGAGGGTTTGATTGAGTGAGAGCTTGAGCCTGCTTTGTACAGTAACTTTTGCGCCTCCTAGCAAAAGTGTATAGCTTCCATCCTGATTTTGTGAGAGCACTTTAGCTCTTATAGTTTGATCAGGTTTGAGAGCAGTAGGAGGTGTAGGGGAGATAGTGATATATTGTTGTGTATTCTCAATTGGCTTTATAGTAAACATTGTAAAATTATCGGCAAAAGGGCTAAACCTTTAAGCGACTCTTGTCAAAGAAAGTGTCATCATGGATATGGCGAAAGGAGGCGCGAATGTATTTGACTACATCTTTGAAACGCGATTCTAAGTCTTTGACAAACTCCTTCATATTCTCTCTCACATATGGCTCTTTAATATCAAAACGCATAGCTGGACACGCTTCATCTCCAATAGCCAAAAAGCCATTGCGTTTGACAAAACCAGCTGTTTGAGACTCTCTTATCTCAATAAGTGGACGAATAACATAGAGCCCTTTTTTTGTTTTGTAAATAGGAGGCATAGAACGCATCGTGCCGTTATAGAACATATTCATAAAAAAGCTCTCAATCGCATCATCTAAATGGTGACCAAGAGCTACTTTATTAAAGCCATGCTCAAGTGCATAGGTATAGAGCGCCCCTCGTCGCATACGAGAAAAGAAGCTGCAATATGAGGAGTTTTGCCGAATTTTTTCTTGCGCGATATCAAAAATATTTGTCTCATATACTTCATACTCAATTCCATACTCTTCACAGTGACGCTGTAAAAACTCATAATTCTCCCCCATCCCATAGCTAATTGTCACAGCTTTAAAACGAAAATCGTAAGGAGCTACACGCTGAATATGCTTGAGGGCATGGATAAGCGTGAGGGAGTCTTTTCCACCGCTTAGTCCTACTAAGACATTATCACCCTCTTGTAAGAGTTCAAACTCTACATTCGTCCGAGCTACTTGCTTGATAAGTTTTTTGGAAAGCTCTGCTCGCTTCATGCTACGATCTTATCTAAAAGTGCAATAATAAAATCTGCGCTAATTTTGGAAGAACTTTTCAAAAAGGCATCAAAATCAAAACTTGCATCCATATCAGCTGCATCACTAATAGAGCGCAAAATAAAAAATGGAATATCATACGCATCACATACCACTGCAACAGCAGCACCTTCCATCTCGATTGCATCTGCTTGGAAAGTTTCTCGGATCCACTCTTTCTTCTTTGGATCAGCAATAAATTGATCTCCTGTAGCAATTGTTCCCTCTTTGAGCTCTATTCCTCGCTCTTTTGCCACCTCTTGTGCCAAATGGCGTAGTGTTACATCACTCTCAATATAGACTTTTCCCTCAGGTACATATCCATAAGGATGACCAAAAGCAGTAATATCGAGATCGTGCTGGCATAGCCTCTTTGCAGCTATCAAGTCACCAATATGGAGATCCTCATTTATTGCACCCGCTACACCACTAAAAAGAAGCCTTTGGACTTTAAAATGCTCAATGAGAACAGAAGCGGTAAGAGAAGCAAAGACTTTACCAATTTTACTGTAGGCTATGAAAATCTCATGCCCTTTATATTTTGCTTCAAAGTAACGGTTTCCAGCAATTGTGTGGAGTTTAATATGTTGCATCTTAGCAATTATTTGTGAGAGTTCACTCTCTGGAGCTAAAGTAGGATCGAGCTTAGTTAAAATTGGCTCGATCTCCTCCACCATAGCTCCCATGATACCAATTCTCATGCAATCTCCTCCAAATTTTTAGGAGATTGTAGCAAAGTTATTTCTTTTTATCAAAATGGTAAATAGAGTGCTTTTGCGCTTGTTCTCCATCTTTGTACACAATATAGGATGATTTGAGATGTTTATTATTATTTGATAGCTCTAAAATAATTCTATGTACATGTGACTCATCGCTATCACACACCTCACTACGCTCCTCATCACAATCAAATACAAGCTTTTGCTTTGTGCTCTCTTTTGTATTGAATATAAAACTTGGTTGATTTTGTTTTGCGCAGTAGTGCGTCGCACGCAACTCTTTGCACTGATGAAAATCATCACAATGATACATCGTTACCATCCAACGCACAGTATTGGGCAAAAGCTCCTCTTTAATTGCAGATCCTCTTCCTATTACTACATACTCTACACCAGTCTTATCAGTTCCAAGCATTCTTTTGACTGCAGGGTGATTATGAGCTCCTGTTGTACCTATCTGTTTTGATGCAGGAGAGAGTGTCCAAATTCCAGGTAATACCTTTTTCATATAATCAAAAGCCTCTTTTGGCTGCATTTGAGCAAAAGCTACAACAGAAACTAAAGCAACTCCTAAAATTTTTCGCATTTGTGCCCCCTTTATATTTGTTTTACAAATATCTTACCTATTTTTCTTTATAGAAATTTTTTATAAATAATTTAGTTTAGTTTATTACATTCATAAATTATTTTGAAAGGGGGCAAATTGCGTATTTACTACTTTTTAATAGCTTCAAGCGCTTCTTCAAGACTCTTCATACTATTTACACTCATTGTAGGTTTTTTCGTAATACGCCTATTAAGACCTTTTAAGACACTTCCCTCTCCAAATTCAATAAAAATATCAGTATCATTTTCAATATTTTGAATCGATTGCTTATAGCGTACAGGCTCTACTAGTTGCCTTGATAGAAGTTCAATTGCACCATTTTTTGTATTATATGGCGCTGCTGTTACATTAGATATTACAGGAGCAGCAAAACTATCTTGTAAAAATTGCTGCAGATATTCTTGTAGCGGCTTGCGAGCAGGCTCCATAAGAGGACAGTGGCTAGCTACACTCATATTAAGCAGCAACGCTCTTTTAGCACCAGCTTCTTTAAAAACTCCCTCGAGACTGATAAGATCTGCTTTTAATCCAGCAACAACAATCTGTCCATCACTATTATAGTTTGCTGGCCAAACCTTTTTGCCCTCATCTCTTGCTTTTGCACAAATCTGCTCCACCTCTTCATCACTCAATCCCATCACTACCATCATACCACCATCTGCATCTTTTGCTGCTTCGCTCATAAATTTTCCACGATAGTGCACAAGCTCTATAGCATCAATACTATCTAGTGCTCCCACACTTGCAACCGCTCCAAATTCACCGAGGGAGTGCCCAAGTGCAAATTGAGGCGTTATATTTATTTGCGATTGTAATAGTTTTAATGCTGTAAGACTTACAAGCATAATAGCTGGTTGTGTATATGCAGTTTCATTAATACGTTCATTTTCTTCAAAGAGAAGTTTAGTAAAATCGATTTTGAGACGATCACTTGCAGCTTCAAAAAGCTCTTTTGCTAGTGAAGAGTTTTCATAAAAATCTCTTCCCATCCCGATTTTTTGACTTCCTTGACCAGGAAAAAGAAAAGTTATATGAGGCATAATAACTCCTGTTTTTTAGGAGCTATTGTAACAAAGAAGATATTAAAAGGAGGTAAGCCCCAAAGGGCTTAGATTAGTGACTACAGCCGCAGCTGCCACTACCGCAGTGCTCTTCTTCTTGCACTTGTCCAGTCATTACCTCTTCTGGTGTAGCTTCTCTAACCTCTTTAATATTGATACTAAAAAGAAGATCTTTTCCTGCTAGAGGATGGTTAAAGTCAATTGTAACGTTGTTATCATCAAAAGATTTTACAGTTACTTGTACAGTTTCTCCATTCTCTCCCTGTCCATAGAGAGTCATTCCCTCTTGCAGATCGATTCCTTGGAACTGCTCTCTTGGAAGAGTTTGCACTGCACTCTCATCTTTTTGACCATAGGCTTCGTCAGCTTTTACAAGTACATCTGCACTTTCACCAGGATTCATCTCTTTGATCTTCTTTTCAAGACCTGGAATAATCTGGTTTTTACCAGTAATAAATTTGAGTGGTTTTTGCCCAACATTGCTATCAAGTACTTCGCCACTTTGCGCATCTTTTACAGTATATTCAATACCTACTACTTTGTTATCTTCAATCGCCATCTGTTCATACCTTTTATTGAAATTTGCATTTCGATTGTAGCACAATAAGCTGTGCTTTTTTTTAATTTTATTTCATATATTTCTTAGCTAAAGTTGCTGCTTTGCTCTTAGGATAGAGGCGCACAAGATTTTTATAAAACTTTTGTGCCTCATCTTTTTTACCAAGTTTTTCAAGTGAAATAGCTGTATGCAAAAGGAGTGTTGGCATATAGGAAGAGTTCGCATAGAGCGATGCACTCTTTTTATACTTTTGCACAGCACAAGCATAATCTTTTGTATAGTAGCAGCTTTCACCTGTATAGAAATTACTTGTAGCCGGCTTATATTTGGCCGCTGCAGCTAGCTCAAAGAGCTCTTTTGCTTTTTTGTACTGATGCTTTTTGTATGCCTGGCGTGCTTTGACATACGCCTCTTTGCCAGAGAGTTTGAGTGATGTTTTTTTGCTGCTTTTGCTAGAACTTGCAGAATGTGGAGCACCTTTTCCGATGATCTTATAGATTTTGGCTAGCTCTTTGTTGAGTTCACTCTTACTCACATATGTAGCATCTATATGATCAACCATTTTTGTGAGTTTACGGAGAATTGATTTGAGTTTTGCAAACTCTTTTTTTTGATAGTCTATAGTAGCGTTGAGTTCGCTTTGGAGCTCTTCCAAAAAGGCTGAAGAGTTTTGCTGCTCAACCGATCCACTCTTGCGGATCTTATTGAGATTCTCATCAATCCCCTCAACTAAACTTTCTATTCCAGCAACTCTTTCTTGCAAAGAGTTGACACTACTTTGGAGTGAATAGAGCTGCTGCTGGAGTAACTGGATATCTTTTTTGTTTTTATAGATCGCTTTTTCTGTAGGAGTCAAGCCGTAGGGGTTTTGGCTATTAAGATCTCCCGCTTCAAACACTGAGGGCTCAGCTGCAAAGAGTGCAGCTGCAGCAAAAAAAAAGATAAGTTTTTTCAAAGAGTATCCTTATGGAATGAGTTCAAACTCAACGCGTCTATTTTTCGCCCAACACTCTTTTGTATGCTCTGTGCAGACTGGATTGCTCTCTCCATAGCTAATGATAGTCATACGATCTGCTGCTACACCTCTTGCTGCAAGTGCCTCTTTGACACTCTTTGCACGTTTAAGGCCAAGAGCGTAATTATACTCATCTGTTCCCCACTCGTCACAGTTACCCTCTACTTTTATCTTGAACTCTTTTGCATCATCTTGATTGAAGAGGTTTGCATCATACTCTACTCGAGGTTGTTGATCTGGTCGAATATTGTATTTATCAAAATCGAAATAGATCTTTTGTGCTTTTGCTTCAATCTCTTTCATTTTTTGTAGTTTGAGTTCTTCGCTGCTTTGCTCTTGATTAACTGGCTGAATACCAGCACCCTCATTGACCTGAGTTGTTTGCTCACTCTGTTGTGGCTGAGGATTTTCTACCTCTACACTCTTTTGAGAACAGCCTGTGAATATGAGAGCTGCTAGTGCAGCTGAGATAATATACTTTTTCATTGTACATCCTTTCTATGTGGTTAATTTTACCAATCAAGTGATTGAATTTTTCCAACTTGTAACGGATAGATATATGCCTTGTTGTAACGCAAGCGTATGATACCTAGACCGCTTTGTCTTCCAAACTCCTTTATATACATGATTGTTTCACCATCAATACCAAATCGGGGGAAGATATTGACTCCATTTGCTGTGAGTCTACGAATATAGTCACTTTTTGTAGATGCGAGATAGAGATTGAAAGTGTTACGTCCAAAAGCATTGTCTGTCTCACGACTTGAGTAGACTACATAGTCACCAAATGCGGAGCAAGCACTGTTATTGCGACCATGATAGACAACTCTCTCTACAGCTCTCGCACCTATGCGTTTAGAAAAAATTGTAGGGTATCCAAGTCTATCTGAAACGAAAACCACTTTGTGCTCATTTTCTATATAGTTGCCGTTGACATCAATACCTGGATAGCGAGTCACACGGTGTAGTTGTTTGGTTACAAGATTATATTCATAGATATCTGGCTGCATCTTTGGTGCCATTGTGAGAAGAAGTTTTGATCCATCATCACTTACATCTGAGCATACTAACATGCCTGGTGAAGAGATGATTTTTTGGCGTGTACCTTTATAGATATTGACTCTATAAAGTGTTGGCTCATTCTCGAATGCCGTATAATAGAAGCTATCTTGCTTAGCATTCGCCCATTTAGGAAAGAGGTTGAGCCCTCCTCGCACTACTGTTTTTTGATATGTAAGAGTGTAATCACTTATAACTATATCAGCATGCTTTGGTTTGGTATATTTGCTAAATATGACAAATCTCTTGAGAAAGCTCACATCTGGAAAACCAGCAGCGTTATTGATATCTACTATGATTGCATGAGCCAAAAAGGGATAGCGTTCTCGGTCAGTTATACTGTAGCTTTTAGTAAGTATCTCTTTACCATTTTTAAGATCCATATAGCGAATATCAGCACGAAGTTTGCCAAAATCGTCATTATAGAGTTTATAGCGTAGAAGATAGTTTTTGTTTTGATATGTTTTATAAGCAATTGGAGCAGCAAAATCAGCAAGGTGTTTTTGATTGTCCACATTAAAGTGAGCTGTTACTTCTAGATCACCTACTAAAAGTTTAAAAAACTTTGCATCAATGCGCGAATTTATATCAGTAGATGAGTCCTCTATGACAATTGCGGGTCTCTCTCCCACATCTTTTACAATTTCTAGTGTCAAATCGAGGGAAAATGCATAGAGTGTAAATAAAGCTAATAATAAAATTTTTCTCATCTATTCCCTTTAAACCATTTTGGGTGATTTTAACATAAAAAAGTTACTCTTTTGCTTCAAAAAACACAACTATCTCTCTTTTTTCTTTTGGAATCGGGAATTCTCGCTGCTTGAGCCTCTCAAGATACTCTTTAAGCTCGCTATTAAATATCTCGTTTTGGGAACTTTGCAATATTTTGTAGTCAAAATTCCCATATTTATCTATTATGACCAAAACTTTGGCTCTACTCCCAGCGCTCTCTTTTGATGGTAGCCACAGTCCATAGAGTATTTTATAGACTTTTTGTAAATAGGGATCTTTTTTTCCCTTTACAGCCTTCACAGAATGGTGTGAAAGTGTTGGTAACTGTTCAGTATCGAGTTTTTTGAGAAGCTCTTGCGCTTTCTTGCCACCTTTTCCTTTGAAGCGACTCGGTTTTTGAGCGCTCTTTTTTGGCTCTTTGGCTTTTGTTTTTTGATCTATCTTGAGTGAAGCAAACAACGATTTGATATCAGGAGCTTTGATTTTAGGGCTTTGTGATCCGGTAGCACTCTTTGAACCGCTCTTTTTTGGCAGTTTTACTGGAATAATTTTTTGCACCTTTTTGGGCTCTTCAAGTACTACCACATCAATAGCTTTTCCCTTTATTTCGATTCTTTGCGGCTTTGATACTTGAAAAAAAAGCGTTAAACCTAAAATTAATAATAATAAGTAGAGTAGCAGCGAGAGTAAAAATGAGAGAAGTTTTAAGAGTAGCCTATCCATTGGTAATGAGTGATACCTTTGAAAATCCAGCCTCTTTTATGACTTTGAGCACATACATCACCTCACCATAACTAAGCGCCTTGTCTGCACTTATATAAACAGGGGTTCTCCTATCAATACTTCGTGCATAGAGTAAGAAACTGTCTGCAAAATTTTTAAAATCGTAGCGGTTTTTTCCAATATAGATAATCTTATCTTTTGTAATTTTAAGATTAATATTTTTGATTTTTTTATAGGCTTTAGTGCGAGAGCCTTGAGGGAGATTAATATCTTCTTGATAAACGATTGCTGGCGTAGCCACCATGAGAATGGCCAAGAGAACCAGCATAACATCAACAAGAGGCGTGATATTGAGTTCAGGTTTTTCATCCCAATCAAACATCATCGTCCAAGTAAAAGGTCTAGCTGCATCTTTACAAATGATACAAGTTCAAATGCTTTGCGTTTTAGAATGAGGTGATACGTATATGAAAAAATAGCTACAAATATCCCAGCAGCAGTTGCTATAAGAGCCTCACCAATAGAAGCTGAAATTGAAGCGAGACTTGCTTTGGTACTTCCCATGATATAAAATGTCTCCAAGATAGAAACAACAGTTCCTAAAAGACCTATGAAAGGAGAAGTTGATGCTGCAATAGAGAGGAATGTAAGCCCTTTTGTACTCTCATTGGTAATCTTAAAGATACAATACTCCCCCGTCTGCTCATTGATTCTATTTTGGAGGCATCTATGCAAAAATGAGTTGAGTGCTGGCTTTTTATTACCCATTTGGATAGTGTGCAAAGAGTGAGCTTCATTGCGTTTTTGAAGTGATAAAATAATATAGCGATAGAGAAATATCCAATTAACTATTATGAAATACAACGATAGCACGCCAAGAACGGCTATCGTTATATAGTTACTGTTTTGTAGATAATCGACTAAAAGATCGAACTGTTTCATCTATATAAGTTTTGCAGCTTTTTCGATTTTTGCCTCTACTACGCCAAGGAGTGCATTTGAATCACTTGATTCTTTGATAAGCTCTTTGGCTTCTTCGATTTTCTTCGCAATTTCGCTCTCAGTTGCTCCAGCCAATGGGATAGCACCCTCAACCAAAGCTACCGCTTTATTTTCATCAACTTTTACGTGTCCCCAGTTGATAACAATCGACTCTTTCTTCCCGTCAGGAAGTTCGATCTCTATCACACCAGGTTTTAGCAGAGACAGCAAAGAGGCATGACCTGGCAAAACACCAAACTCACCCTCTTCACCAGGAAATGTTACGCTCTTGACATCTTGATCGAATATCAATCCTTCAGGCGTAACTATTTCTAGTCTGAGTGTATCCATTTACTACCCTTTTGAAGCATTGCTTCGATTTATTTTGCTTTTTCTTTAAGCTTTTCTGCTTTTTCTAGCGCCTCGTCCATATTACCTACCATATAGAATGCTGCTTCTGGTAGGTCATCATATTTACCTTCAAGGAGTCCCTTGAATCCTTCAATAGTCTCTTGAAGAGTTACATAGCGTCCAGGACTTCCTGTGAAAACTTCAGCAACGAAGAATGGTTGAGAGAGGAATCTCTCGATCTTTCTTGCACGCTCAACTGTAAGTTTATCCTCTTCTGAGAGCTCATCCATACCAAGAATCGCAATGATATCTTGCAAATCTTTATATCTTTGCAGTACCTCTTGGACTCCGCGAGCTACTTGATAGTGCTCTTCACCAACAATATTTGGATCGAGCATTCTAGATGTAGAATCGAGTGGGTCTACTGCTGGATAGATACCTTTCTCTGCAATTCTACGGTTAAGAACTGTTGTTGCGTCAAGGTGAGCAAAAACTGATGCAGGAGCAGGGTCGGTCAAGTCGTCTGCCGGAACATAGACTGCTTGGATAGATGTAATTGAACCCTTCTTCGTAGATGTAATACGCTCTTGAAGTCTACCCATCTCACTAGCAAGTGTTGGCTGATAACCAACAGCTGATGGAATACGTCCAAGAAGTGCCGACATCTCAGCACCTGCTTGTGCATAGCGGAAAATGTTATCGATAAACATTAAAACATCAAGTCCCATCTCATCACGGAAATATTCCGCCATTGTAAGACCAGTAAGTGCAATTCTATTTCTTGCTCCAGGAGGCTCGTTCATCTGACCATAGCACAGAGCAACTTTATCCAAAACGTTTGACTCTTTCATCTCGTAGTATAGGTCATTCCCCTCTCTTGTTCTCTCACCAACACCTGCAAAAACAGAATAACCAGAGTGTTTGAAAGCAACGTTGTGGATAAGCTCCATGATAATAACTGTCTTACCAACACCAGCACCACCAAAGAGACCTGTTTTACCACCCTTTTTATATGGAGCAAGCAAATCAACAACTTTGATACCGGTTTCAAATATCTCCTCTTTTGTACTTTGCTCTTCAAAAGGAGGTGCACTTCTGTGGATTGACCAGTAAGTTTTTGCTTCTAGCGGTTCTCCCTCATCGATTGTCTCACCGATAACATTAAAGATTCTTCCAAGAACCTCTTCTCCCACTGGTACTTTGATTGGACTTCCGGTTGCCTCTACCTCTTGGCCACGAACGAGGCCATCAGTCATGTCCATAGCAATTGTGCGGACACGATTGTCACCAAGGTGCGCAGCAACTTCTAAAACAAGTCTCTTTTTTGTACCTTCTACATCTAATGTCAGCTCAAGAGCTTCATTGATAGCAGGTAGATAGTCTTCAAAATCCACGTCTACGACGGGACCCATAACTTGAACGATAGTTCCCTTTTTATTAGACATTACCCTTCTCCTTTTTTTATTTCATTGCTTCCATACCACTGATAATCTCGGTAAGCTCAGTGGTGATAGATTCTTGTCTTGCTTTGTTATAAGAAATAGTAAGAGAATCAACCATCTCTTTTGCATTCTTGGTCGCTGCATCCATAGCCTGCATACGTGCACTATGCTCTGCTGCTAGTGAATCAATAAGTGCATAGTAGATATTGAACTCGATATATTTATTGATAAGAGATTCAAGTACCTTCTCACCCTCATCTGGTTCGAGTTCAATCATAGACTTCACCTCTTTTTGTTCAAACTTGCTTACATCAATTGGTAAGAGGTTGATCTTTTTCATCTCCTGAGTAATCATATTTTTATAACCATTATGAACGAGAATTACACGATCAACTTTTCCATTGAGAAAGTCATCTACACTCTTTTTGATCACCTCTGCACCCTTTTCATAGCTTGGTGCAGAACTAAGGCCTACGATCTCATCTTCAAGATCATACCCTTGGAATTTGAAGTACTCTATACCCTTTTTTCCGATAGCGCGCAAACGAACCTTCGCACCTTTTTGTATATATTCTTCATACAGCGCTTTTACAGTTTTGATTGTGTGATAGTTAAATCCACCACACAAGCCTTTGTCTGCAGTGATAAAAATAATATCAACCAAACCTTCAACTGCAGGCTCTTCAAAAAAGCGCCCTTTGATGCCACCTACTTTATATGCACGTATTGCAGTTGCAATCTCAGCCAAAGTATTGTTGATGGCATCTTCATAAAATTTTGCTCTTTTGGCGACCTCTTCAGCACGTCGAAGTTTCGCGGTAGAGACCAGCTTCATTGCACGAGTGGTCTTTTGCGTATTCTTGACGCTACCTATCTTTCTTTTTATATCTTTTAAGTTTGCCATCTAACTATCCTTATTCGGCACTAAATGTTGCCTTGAACTCTTCTATCGCCTTATTGAGAAGTTCTTTAATCTCATCATCAAGAGCTTTTCTCTCTTTAATAAGTTCAAAAATTTGTGGATACTTAGCCTCTATGAAACTATAGAGTTCATATTCAAATTTGTTGATCGCATTTACAGGTATATCATCCAAGAAGCCATTTGCACCAGCATAGATAATAGTCACCTGTCTCTCAACAGGAAGTGGTGAGTATGGAGGCTGCTTGAGAATTTCAACCATTCTTTGACCACGCTCAAGCTGCTTGCGGCTTGCTTCATCCAAATCACTTGCAAATTGAGCGAATGCTTCAAGCTCGCGATATTGTGCAAGATCGAGTCTGAGTGTACCTGCAACTTGCTTCATCGCCTTGATCTGCGCTGCACCACCAACGCGTGATACAGAGATACCAACATTAATTGCAGGTCTGATACCAGCATTGAAGAGGTCTGACTCGAGGAAGATCTGTCCATCAGTAATAGAGATAACGTTTGTTGGAATGTACGCTGAAACGTCACCTGCTTGTGTCTCAATGATAGGAAGTGCAGTTAAACTTCCTGCACCAAGTTTGTCATTGAGTTTTGCTGCGCGTTCAAGAAGTCTTGAGTGTATATAGAAAACATCCCCAGGATATGCTTCACGTCCAGGAGGTCTACGAAGAATCAATGACATTTCACGATATGCCACAGCATGCTTGCTCAAATCATCATAAACAATAAGTGCATGCTTTGCATTGTCTCTGAAGTATTCACCCATCGTACAGCCTGTATATGCTGCCAAGAATTGGAGTGCAGCTGGCTCACTTGCACCTGCATTGACTACAATAGTATAGTCCATAGCACCTGTCTCTTCAAGTTTTTTTACAACTTGTGCGACAGTTGATTGCTTCTGGCCAATTGCTACATAGATACAGATAACATCTTGACCTTTTTGATTGATAATTGTGTCTATTGCAACAGTAGTTTTCCCTGTCTGTCTGTCACCAATGATAAGCTCACGCTGTCCTCTACCAATTGGCACAAGTGCATCGATTGCTTTGATACCTGTTTGGAGTGGCTCATGGACAGATTTTCTCGCCATAATGCCAGGAGCTTTTTCCTCAACATAGCGATACTCTGTAGCATCGATAGGACCTTTTCCATCGATTGGCTCACCGATTGCGTTTACAACGCGACCAACAAGTCCTTCACCTACAGGAACTTTGAGAAGTTTTCCAAGTCTTTTGACACTACTTCCCTCTCTGATTCCTTCACCGCGTCCTAGAACAACGACACCAACATCAGTCTCTTCGAGGTTGAGAGCCATACCCTTGTCGCCATTTTCAAATTCAAGCATTTCGCCCGCCATTACATTGTTGAGGCCATATACTTTTGCAACACCATCGGCAAAAGAGATAACTTTACCGATCTCATCTACATCGATTTTTAGTTCGAAATCCTCAATTCTCTGTTTTATGATTGAGCTGATTTCATCTGCTTGTAGTTTTTGTGCCACATTTACTCCTTTCTATATTGCTTGAAGAATATTTTCTATAAGTTGTTTTTTGATTTTTGATTTTGAAAAGTCGATTTCGACACCTGCTGTCTCAACTTCCACCTTTAAACCATCATATGCATCATCTACCTTTTCAATCTCTACATCTGCACCAACTCTTTTTGCCAAAGCTTGTGCAAGCTTTTGTAGCTCTTCTTGTGAGAGCTCATATGAGGAGTAGAGTTTTGCAATGTACTTTTTCTCTAGCTTTGCAATAGTATCTTGCAACTCTTTTGCAAGAGATGGTATGATAGAGAATCTATTCTTTTGTGCAAGTATTTTGATAAAATTTTCGAGCTTCTTGTTGCCTTTTACTGCATCAAGCAAAAATGATAGCTTTACATCACTCTTTACTTCTGGTGAAGTGAGTGTCTCTTTGATTTTTCTCTCTTTAAAGAGGTTTGCAAGAGTTGTGAAGAACTCTTCATAAGCCTTGAGCTCTTCTAGGCTCGATACTTCAACCAGTGCTTTGATATATCTTTTTGCAATCAACTCTTCCATATTACGCCACCTTCTTTACTATCAAATTCACAAACTTCTCTTTGTCAATTTCGAGAGTCTTATCATCAAGCATCTCTTCTAGTACCTCTTTGACAATAGTGCGGACACGTTTACGCTTTTCTAGTTCGATATTCTCTTCGAAACTCTTCTCTAACGTTGCAACCTCTTGCTCGCCCTGTTTTTTAAGTTCAGCTGTGAGAAGTTCGATCTCTTTTTTGACAGTTTCAGTGATCTCTTGCGCAAGCTCTTTCGCTTTTGCAAGTTCTGCCTCAGCCTTTTGCTTATCCTCTTTAGCCTGCTTGAGTTTTACCTGTACCTCTTCAAGCTGTGCAGCAATTGTTGCACTACGATTTTTGAAGAAGTTTTTGATTGGCTCTGCAGCAAGATAGTATAAAATCGCTACAAAAATGAGGAAGTTGATCGTACGGGGAACGATGTCAGTACCACCCTCAGCATGTCCACTAGATGCAAAGAGCAGTGAACCGCTTAGCAGCAGCATAATTACCAGTCTTATACTCACACCCTCTCCTTTACAGTTGATTAAATTTTGCTTTGAGTGCCTCTTTGAGGAGCGGCATTTGCGAGATCAGTGCATTTTTGATCTGCTCTTCTTCTTGTGCAATCTCAGCGAGGAACTCTTCATATCTCTTTTCTAGTTCAGCTCTTTTGCTAGCAACCTGTTCACCGATCTCTTTTTTGAGAGCATCAAGTTTCTCTTGCTTCTCTTTTGCTGCTTTTGTGCGCGCTTCAGCAATAATAGCTTGCGCCTCTTGAAGCAGTTTTTGCGACTCATCTTCATTTGAGACTGCATTTTCTAGATCTCTTTTAATGCTCTCATCTCGCTGCTGCATAAAAGCTAGAAGTGGCTTATACACCCAGCTATTGAGAAGAATGAGGAGCACAAAAAAGACCACAGCGGTCAATACCAGTAAACCTAAGCTGATATCAAGCATGCTTCTCCCTTATTAATTTTGAAGAGATTTTATCATAAGAAACTATAAAGAACTTTAAACTAAAACAGCAAGTTATGATAACAATTGCTTCAATTTATCGATATCCTCTTGGGATGCAAAATGTATTGTTACCTTATTTTTGGAGCTTTTTACATCAAAACCAAAGGATTGGAGGAGTTTTTTTAGCTCTTGAAGCTTGAGATCTGGCTGTTGCGCTCTATCACTTTTTGTAACACCTTTTTTCTTAGTACTTACAAGTTTTTCTGCATCACGAACACTCAGTTTTTGGCCAGCAATTGAATCGACAAGAAGCTTTTGCTCCTCTTCATCAACTCCCACAAGCACTTTTGCATGTCCAGCAGTTATCTTACCCTCTTGCAAAGCTCTCTTTGCATAGTCGCTAAGTTGTAGCAAACGCAGTGTATTTGTAATGTGTACGCGACTCTTCTTGACTATATCTGCAAGCTCCTCGTGCGTAATTCCATACTCTTCGATAAGCTCTTTGTAGCTATAAGCTAAATCGAGAGGATGGAGATTTTCTCTTTGGATATTTTCTATGAGGGCAAATTCTCTGTAGCGACCTTTATCAATGGAAGCAACTATTGCTTTAATCTTTTTAAGTCCTGCAAGCTTACTGGCTCGTAGTCTTCGCTCACCAGCTATGAGCATATACCCATCGATATCCTCAATGACGATGATAGGCTGTAAAAGTCCATGGGTTTTGATCGAATCAGCAAGCTCTTCTAATGCATCTTTGTCAAAGTGTCTACGCGGCTGATAAGGGTTGCGTCTAATAGCATCGATATCGAGCTCTACTACCTCTTCATTTGGTACTTCATTCTCATAAGCTTGTGCAACTTCACCCAAAATTGCGCCAAGACCACGACCAAGGCTCTTTTTAGCCATTCTGTGATCCTAGGATAGTTTTGGCTAGCGTCTTATAGGCAATTGCTCCGGTAGAGTTCTTGTCATACTCAATCACTGGCTTTCCAAAACTTGGACTCTCAGCAAGCTTTACATTGCGTGGTACCACGATATAGGCTGAACTCTCTTTGTCGATGAAGAGCTTATCGTTAAAATGGTGGGTAAGATCAGCAAGTACCTGTTTTGAAAGATTATTTTGGCGGCTAAACATTGTAGGTAAGAAACCTTTGATTTTGAGATTAGGATTGATAGTTTTGCGAATGAGTCTGATGGTATTAAGCAGCTGTGCAAGACCCTCGAGCGCAAAAAACTCGCACTGAATAGGAATGATTACTGAGTGGGCTGCACTAAGAGCATTGATAGTCATTGGCCCCAAAGCTGGTGGAGAATCAATAATAACATAGTCAAACTCTCCTTCAACCTCGCTAATAGCCTCTTTGAGGAGGAGTTCACGCTTTTTATCATTTGTATAGTACTCTTTTTCAATTCCCACAAGTCCAATATTTGATGGAGCCAGAAAGAGTTTATCGATATCTGTTTTTAAAATGATTTGAGAGAGTTTTTTAGAGCCAATCATTACATGGTAGATATTAAATTCATAATCAGTTCTACTATATCCCAGGCTCGTCGTGGCATTTGCCTGGGGATCAGCATCGATGAGTAAAACATTCTTTCCCTCTTTTGCCAGTGATGCTGCTAGGTTTACTGCTGTAGTGGTCTTCCCAACTCCACCTTTTTGATTGGCTATCGCGATTATCTCTTTCATCGTAGACTATAAATCCTTTCATTATTTATAACAAGAGCGCCATCTTCGGCGAGGCGTGCATGAGATAAAGAGATTTTTTTCTCCCCGACATGGGTAAAAAATTTTTTGCTTTTGTAGAATTCTAACTGATATTTGCTAAAAATTTCCTTCCATGAAATTTTTTTCTCTAGCAGACCAAAATATTCAGCAAGTACCTTTTTATCATCAATTTCAATATCTAACTTCCCAAAATTCGCAGGTGCAATTTTTGTATTAAGTCCAATTCCGCAGATGTAGAAATTTTCTACTTTATTCGTCACACATCCACCAATTTTTTTGCTTTCAATATAAAAATCGTTTGGCCATTTGATCCACACATTTGATCCATGATTTTTTAAAACTATCTTTAAAATATAGCTCAAATAGATTGCAATTGAGGTGTTTGGAAGATCTTTTGGAAGATCTTGGATCGCAAAGGAGAGGAAGAAGTTTCCCTGCAAACCTATCCACTGATTATTGCGCGAGCCTACTCCTCCTGTTTGATTATTTGTAAAATATGCAATAGGTGGCTTTGCTTTGCCACACTTTATATCTTTGATGAGCTGCTTTTGCGTTGAGTCTATTGCATCAAAGTAGATAATCTCCAACTTTCAGCCTTTTTCCTCGAATATAATCAATTGCGCTCATCTCTTTTTTTGATGGTGGTTGCACCCGCTCAATTTTGAGTGAGCCTTGCAAACATCCTACAATAACTGCTTCATCTTCAATCTCTAAAATCTCTCCTGCATTATGTTTTTGGGTAGTCTCTACAAGATGTATCTCTTTGAGCTTCAAACCACTCTCCAGATAAACTCCTGGCCATACTATAAATGCACGGTAGCGGTTATAGACCTCCAGCGCATTAACAAATTTAACAAGACCATCACTCTTTTTTATCTTTTTGCAGTAGCTTGCATCCACATCCTCTTGGGCAATTGGCAAGATAGAAGAGAAGTTTCGCAAAATCACAGGTGTGAGCTCTTTTGCTAGAAGAGAGAGTTTTTCAAAGAGTGTTATTGCAGTATCTTCAATGGTTATATCACATACACTGTAGCCTAGTATCGCTCCGGTATCGAGTCCCTCATCCATGAGCATAGCTGTAACACCAGTGGTAGTATCGCCATGGAGTAGAGCACTTTGAATTGGGCTTGCTCCTCTATATTTTGGCAAAAGAGAAGCATGCAAATTGATACATGGTGCAATTTCTAAAACCTCTCTTGGCAATAGCATCCCATAGGCTGCCACGACAATAAAATCAGGTGAAAGACTGCGAAGCTCTTCGATGATTTTTTCATCTTTGAGGGTTGGTGGCTGCATAATCTTAAGAGAGAGTCCACGATCGAGCACAAACTTTTTCGTATGGGGAGGTGTGAGGATCTGCTTGCGTCCAACGGGCTTATCTGGTTGAGTCACAAGTGCAACTACTTCAAAAGAATCAAGCAGTCCTTCCAAAATTTTTGTAGCATAATCGGGAGTTCCCATGAAGACAATACGCATACTATATCCCTTCAGCTGTCAATTCTTTGCCAGCTAAGTTTTCTAGCAAAATAGTAGCATAGCTTCCTTTTGGTAAAGTAAAGTGCAAGGTAACTCTCTTGCCACGCTTTGTAACTTCTACATCTTTGGGGAAAAAGAGTGCTGGGCGTCTATCACCACGAAATGGAAGTGGCTCATCGTAATGTTTTTCTATCTCTCGTGCCTTGCCTCTAGCTCGAAATGCACCTTTGCCAGGCAAGAGACCTGTCACTATCCATGATCTATCATTTACAATCTCTTTGGAAGTAATGTAGCGCCCATCCTTTACATAGACATCTCCTGGCAGTTGCAAAAAAGTATCACTACTCAACTTTACTCTATAAATGAGCCATCTATTAAAAAGATCGCTTTGATAAATTGAAGCGAGAAGTTTTTGCAATCTTTTATTCTTTGTAAAGTATTCACCCTCTATGAAATCTTTGGCTTGTTGCAAGCTCTCTTTCCCAAAGCGCTGGTAACCAAAGTAGTTAGGAACGCCATATTGTTCCAAAAGAGAAAGGGCCTCTTGCAATCTTGTATACTCATTTACATTATAGATATGTATCCGAAATCTATTGCCTGCTAAATCACCCATTTTCAGAGGTTTTTTGGTTTTTTCGATAGAGAGTATCTCGATTTTTAAATGTTTGAATCTTCTTAGTTGCTTATAGCACTTCTCATCAAGAGTTAAATACTGGATAGTTGTTGCATTTTTGTCTTTAAGACCTGCATACCCCACTTTGCAGTTGCAGTAGTTTGCAAAAATATCAAAGAGCTGCCAAGAAGAGAGATTTTCTTTTTTTACTTTGACTAAAAGAAATCTCCCTTTTTGGCTAGATGCAATGAGAGGTATCTCTTCAACAAAAAAGTCAGCGCTGTTTTGTTTGAACTTAAATGAAAGATGAGGAGAGTTTAGGTATTGACGCATGGCAAGAAGAGCGTTCCACCTGTGTGATTGTTATGCAGCAAAAACTCCCTTGCATCCTTAAGATCAAAACCGCTTGCCAAAAAGACTAGCTTTCCGCGCTCCAATAGAAACTGCGCAGCTTTGAGTTTAGTCACTATTCCACCTGTAGCAAAATTGTAGTTTGGATTGCATTCAGTCTCAAGAAGCTCCTGTGGAATCTCATTGACAACTTTTAAAAGCTTCGCATCACTATGTTTTTTTGGATCTTTGTCATAAAGACCCGCAATATCGCTCAAAATCGCAAGCATATCAGCATCAAAATAGTAGGCTACATGTGCTGAGAGTTGATCATTGTCTCCAAAAACAAGCTCTTCAGTTGCCGTCACATCGTTTTCGTTGATAATTGGAATAACTCTATTTTCCAAAAGCACTTCAATAGCATTTTTCGCATGGGCCGTGCGCTTTCTGCTATCAAAATCATCAGCACTGAGTAACACCTGTGCCACATTGATACCATACTTTTCAAACTTCTTTTGGTAGCTGCGCATAAGAAGTGGCTGCCCTATTGCTGCGAGAGCCTGTTTGTTGGGCAGGTAGGATTTATCGAGCTTGATTTTTGTATAGCCTGCTGCTACTGCACCGCTACTGACAAGGATGACTTGATGATCTTTTTGCAATTCACTCAAAAACTCAACCAAATTGCTCATGCGCTCTTTTGCAAGACGGTTATTTTCTGTTAAGACTGCACTGCCAACTTTTACAACGATTCTATTCACTGCGTGCCTTTTTGACTAGGTCATAGAGAGCATATTTTAGCGGTTCTATGTTTATTTTGGCAACTGCACTGATACCAAAGACAAAGTAAGGATTTTTTGGTTCATACTCTTCAAGCTCTTGCAAATAGAAGTGGTAGCGCTCATCAAGTCCGTATCTATTATTCGAAGTTGGTGAGAGTTTTATTGCTTCTAAAAATGCATCAATTCTTGCATTTGCTTCATCAAGTTCTAATGAATCGATCTTTGTTAGTGCAATGGCGTAGTCTCTTTTGGCTAGCTCTTCACTAAAATTAGCAAGCTCCTTTTGCAGTGTCTTAAACTGCGTTACTGGATCGCGATAGCTTGTAATATCGATCATATACAGGAGCGACTTTGTGCGCTCGATATGCTTAAGAAACTGTAGTCCAAGACCTTTGCCCTCACTTGCACCTCCGATGATCCCAGGAATATCAGCCATGACAAAGCTTTCAAATTCACTTACTCGCACCACTCCTAGCTTTGGTGTAAGCGTTGTAAACTCATAGTTTGCAACTTCTGGTTTTGCATTGGAGATAGTAGAGATGAGGGTAGATTTGCCCACATTTGGAAAGCCTACAAGTCCTACATCAGCTATGAGTTTGAGCTCGAGTCTTATCTGGCGAGTTTTTCCTGGAAGCCCTGGCTGTGCATAAGTTGGGCGCTGGTTTGAAGCTGATTTGAAATGCCAGTTGCCCTTACCACCTTTGCCACCTTCTAAGAAAAGAACCTTCTGCCCATCTTCTACAAGATCCAAAAGAAGCTCATTTGTCTTGGCATCAAACACTTGAGTACCTGGAGGAACTATGAGAATGAGATCTTCACCCTTTTTCCCATGTTTCTTTCGTCCCTCTCCAGGACGTCCATTTTGTGCTTTGAGAACCTTTTTGCCCTTATAGTGAGCGAGCGTGTGGGTATTTTTGTCTACAAGAAAATAGACATTGCCTCCGTCTCCTCCATCACCACCATCAGGACCACCTTTTGGTACAAACTTTTCACGGCGAAAACTAACAGCCCCTTGGCCGCCTTTGCCTGAGTGTACAGTGAGTTCTACACTGTCGATAAACATTGTGATTCCTTACTAGTTATTGAGGGAAGAGAGGATGCTTCTACTCTTGGGCAAAAGCCCAAAAGTTATTCGGCAGGATATACAGAGACTTTTTGGCGAGTTTTGTCGTATCTTTCAAATTTTACATAGCCATCGATAAGAGCAAAGATAGTATGATCTTTACCAATACCTACGTTGTTGCCTGGATGAACTTTTGTTCCTCTTTGGCGAATGATAATATTTCCAGCTCTTACAAACTCACCACCAAATTTTTTGACACCTAATCTACGTCCCGCACTATCACGGTTGTTCTGTGTACTCCCCTGACCTTTCTTGTGAGCCATTTCTTCTCCTTCTTATGCGTTAATAGCAGTAATTTTGACGCGAGTAAAGTCTCTTCTAAAGCCTCTTTTTACTTTCGAGTCTTTTCTACGTCTCTTTTTGAAAATGATTACTTTTTTGCCGCGACCTTCATTGATCACTTCGCCTTCTACTACAGCACCCTCTACAAATGGTGTACCTACTTTAAGTTCACCATCGTTGATAGCAAGCACTTCTTTAAATTCAACTTTTGATTTAGGATCTAAACCCATCTTATCAAAGTAGATGATATCGCCCTCTTGCACTTTATATTGTCTGCCACCATTTTTTATAATCGCATACATGCTCTGTCCTTGCCTAAACTTTTTTGGTTCGCAATATTACCAAAATTAGCTTTAAGAGAACTTTAAACTTTAGCAATAGCATCAATTTCTACCAACGCACCTTTTGGAAGCGTCTTCACTGCTACTGTGCTGCGTGCTGGTTTATGAGATCCAAAGTAGCTCTCATAGATTGCATTTACTTTTGCAAAGTCATCCATATTGGCAAGAAATATAGTAGTTTTCACTACATTTTCCAAATCTGCACCAGCAGCTTGTAAAATACTACGAAGGTTTTTGAGTACTTGATGCGCCTGTGTCTCCACATCCTCACGTAATAGTGAATCATCTCCATCAGGCCTCAGAGCAATCTGACCTGAAGTAAAGAGAAGATTATCTATTTTTACAGCTTGCGAATATGGACCAATTGCAGCTGGAGCATTGCTGGTATGGACAATTTGCATTTTATTTCCTTTTTAGTTTTTTAGGATTATCATAGAAAAAAAAGGCTTTAAAATGGATAAAGAGAGCTTAAAGCAAGAACTCTTTAAAACTATCGATTCTCTCAAAGATAAAGTGATAAAAGTTAGACGCGATATTCACCAGCACCCTGAACTTTCGGGACAAGAGGTGCGCACAAAATACCTCGTCAAAGGGATTTTGGAAATCGAAGGGTATGAAATCAAAGAGTTTGAGGATCATAATGGTCTGGTAGCTGATCTTGTAGTAGATGAGAAGAAGCCTTTTGTGGCGATAAGAGCAGATATGGATGCACTGCCTATCGAAGAGAAAACCGGTAAACCCTATGCTTCACAGGTCAAAGGTGTAATGCATGCTTGCGGGCATGATGCCCATACTGCAATTGCTGTGGGTGCAGCTATCGCTTTTGCAGGGGCAAAAGAAAAACTTCCAGGCAATATCCGCTTCATTTTTCAGCCAGCTGAAGAGATCAACGAGGGTGGAAGTGAGGAGCTTATCCGCGATGGAGCCTTGGAAAATGTCAAAGCTATCTTTGGACTTCATGTCTATCCCTATCTCATGACTGGTCAGATCGGATACAAATATGGAGTGATGATGGCGAGTGCCGATATTTTCACAGTCGAGGTTTTTGGCAAAAGTGCTCATGGTGCAAGACCGCATGAAGGAGTTGATGCAATTCTCACTGCAGCAATGTGTGTCAACTCGCTTAATCATATCATCTCTCGCCGCATAGACCCTCTCCATCCAGCAGTTATTAGCCTAGGAACTATTGAGGGAGGAACAGCACCAAATATTATCTGTGATCATGTCAAACTTACTGGAACTGTGCGCACAGTCAATGAGCAGATCCGTAAAAAGATTCCGGCAATGATGGAAGATAGCATCAAAGGGATCACTCACTCCATGGGAGCAAAATATAAGTTTGATTATGAGTTTGGACAGCCTGAACTTATCAATGATGATAAAATGGTGGATATCTTAGTTCAAGAGGCACAAAAGATCTTGGGCAAAGAGAATGTCATAGATCTCAAAGATCCAGTAATGGGTGGTGAAGATTTTAGCCGCTATCTCCAAATAGTCCCTGGAGCTTTTTTTCGTCTTGGCGTGTGCAATCCACAAAAGCACACATGCGTATCCCAGCACAATCCAAAGTTTGACATAGATGAAGATGCATTGCCAATTGGTATGAAGGTGCTCAGTGCCGTTGCATTAGAGGTCATGAACAATGAAAAATAGATTCACTATTAAGCTTTACAATGATCTATCATTTTGGAAGCCTGTGCGCAGTTTCTATGAAGAGCTCTGTACACTTGTAGATTTTCCAGTCAAAGAGAGGCTAGAGCTAGCAGACGCGTTCTATGAGCTCTTTGAAAATGCGGTCGTCCATGCATATGAAGGTGAAGACGGAGAGATCAAAATTACTTTTGAGATTTTTGAAAATGGCATGAAGATAGATGTGCATGACTTTGGGATTCCGATCGATCCAAAAATCGTTCAGAGTGTCCCTCTCAATCTTAAAGAGAAGCAAAAGGGGCTCAATAGGGTCTACCAACTTGTAGATGGTTTGAAATTTCACAATCTTGGACTCAAAGGCAAGAAATTCTCCATTCTCAAACTCCTTCCGGTTCAACTACGTCTTAAAAATGAGAGTGGGTTTTATAGCGATATAGGTGATGATTTTGACAAAGATGCAAAAGAGATCTTGCGAGAGCGCTTGCAAGTAAGAACATTCAAAGAAGGAGATGAAGTCTGGATTCCAAAGCTTATATATAAAAACTATGGTTATACATATTTTAAAGATACCTTCTACTATCCAGAAAAGATTTTACAAAAGGAAAGAGATGGCCAAATTCTCTCAGTAGTTGCACAAGTAGACCAAAAAGTTGTAGGACATTTTGCACTTGTGAGAGTGCCAAACTCCAATATCGCCGAGATTGGCATCGCAGTGGTTGATCCAGCCTTTAAGGGTATGGGGATTATGAAAGAGATGTTTGCTCTGCTATTGCAAAAAGCTCAGGAAATTGGACTCGATGCACTCTTTGGCGAAGCAATCACTTTCCATCCCTACTCCCAGCGTGCAAATGCTCGCTATGGCTTTAAAACAAGTGCACTTTTGCTAGGGGAGGTACACCATATGGTAAAACTCAAAGACCACAAATACCCCTTTAGCCAAAATAGAGGCGCTGTAGCAGTGGAGTATAAGATTTTTAAAAAGTATCAACCAGCACTTTCAATTCCAAATAGGTATAGAGATATCATTCAAAAAACATATGCGCTGCAAAATATTGCATTTACCACTACAGATCCCCAGCAAAGTGCAAAAAATCGCATCACAATAGAGCCAAATGATACTTTCAAAATAGCTACAATTGTCATAGACACTGTAGCAAAAGAGTTCAAAAAGACACTACAACGTGCCTTTGAAGATGCAATTGCCCTCCATCCTGATATGATCTATGCAGATATCAATCTTCATAAATGTACCAATATCGATGCTGTTGTGGATGAGCTTCGTTCTTTTGGATTTTTCTATGCTGGAGTTCTCTTTTTAAGAAGAAGAGATTGCGACTATCTGCGCATGCAATTTGAAGCAAGCAAAAATATCGAAGAGCAAAATATTGTCTGCTATAGTAACTTTTGCAAAGAGCTCCATCACTATATCTTGCACGATAAAGATACAATTTATAAGCAACTCTCATAATTTTTTATGATACAATCAAAAAAAACTTCAATAAAAAGGATTACTCATGGATGCACTCGTTCAACTCCTAGACGCAATCAAGCTTCCTTTTGCTCTTCCAATACACCTCCACCCGCCAATCGTACATTTTGCGATAGCTTTGCCTGTGATTGCACTCTTATTAGAGATTAGCAATATCTTTCTTAAAAGACGATGCATTGGTGTCATCTCATCTTTACTGCTGCTTCTTGCACTCTTTATCTATTTTGCAGCCTTTTTGACAGGGAAAACTGATGGAAAAGAAGCTTTTTCGCTGCTCAGTGAACAAGGACAGGCTGAACTTAAAGAGCATAAACTCTTAGGTATCTATCTTGTCTATGGAATTGGCCTTGTCTTTATTCTCAAACTCATCATCAGTGCCATCAATAAGATGGCTGCGAAAATATTCTTTGTGGTAATGCTTGCACTATTTGTAGGATTTGTCCTCAAGCAAGGAAAAGATGGTGGAGAACTTGTCTATACATATGGAGCTAACGTAAAGGCTGTCAGTGATATGGATGATAAGATCATGGATCTTGAAGATGAGATTTATAGCTGTAAGCAAGATCTACAAAAGTGTCAAGATGAGTTAAAAAAATCTCAAGAAGCAGCTCCTGCAAAACAAGAATCAAAAGCTCCAGCTGCTACTTCAGTACCAGAGGAGCAAGCACCACAAGCTCCAGCAACAACAGAACAAACACCACAAGCTCCAGCAGCAAAGTCTCCAGCAACAAATACCGAAGAGAACGGTTCCAATGAACAAAATAACTCAAGTATAGAACAAAAAGCACAAGAGGTTATCAATCAGATTAAAGGAAGCGCACAAGAAGTGCAGCAGCAAGTTACAATTCCTACACACTAATCAAGCCTATTGGCTTGATTAGAAGCTCTCTATCACCTCTTGAAAGACTTTATATAGTCCTATCACTTCATCTTTGTGTATTCGCTCATTTGGAGCATGAATAGTATCGTTTTTGACACCAAACTCAATAGTTTTTACTCCATATGCTGCCAAAAATCTCGCATCACTTGTTCCACCAGCAGTGGAGTGGCGAGGAGTGATACCTGTCACTTTTTGAATTGCTCTATCGATGACTTTTACAATCTTTGCATTGGGATCAGTGATGAAAGGCTTAGCTGACTCATTGAGCGTGAGCGTATAGTTCATCCCATCAAAATACTTATGGACAAAGCGTTCGATATCGCGCATAGTGGTTTTTGTATTGTTACGCACATTGAACATCATCTTCAATTTTCCAGGTGTGACATTTGTCACTTCCATACCAGCTCTTATATCAGTTATAACAAATTTACTCGGTGCAAAATATTCATCCCCACTATCTAAGTCTACTCCAGCCATATGTGGCAGCACTTGAGCTACTTTATGTATAGGATTGATAGCTTTTTCTGGATATGCAGCGTGTCCTTGTTTGCCAATTTTTTCTATGATACCATTGATTGAACCGCGTCTTCCTATCTTTATAGCATCACCGAAAACCGCTTCACATGTGGGCTCACCCACAACCGCATAGTCTGGTATGAGCTTCATGCGCTCCATCTCAGCTAGCGCATACTTTGTCCCCCATTTTGCATCACCCTCTTCATCGCTTGTAAGCAAAATAGAAAGCGTTCCGTTGAAATTTTCAGCCTCTTTGACTGCTTGGACAAATGCTGCTATACCACTCTTCATGTCCTGAGCACCCCGTGCATAGATATAGCCATCCTTTTCAACTGGCTCAAAGGGATCCGTCTCCCACCCTTCACCAGGAGGTACTACATCCACATGCCCAGCAAAACAGAGATGCTCACCCTCTCCAAACTTTTTATACATCAAGAGGTTCTTTACACCATTTTTATTAAACCACAATGCGTGAAAATCTGGCAGATACTCACGAATAAAATCTAAACTCCCTGCATCATCTGGAGTGATGCTAGGGAATGAGAGAAGTTTTTTAAAAAGTTCAACGACCTCCATGTCCCTCCCTGAAATGTTTGATCATAAAAAGATAGTCATCTATATTTTCAAAGCGGTGATTGCCTCCATATTCCACAATGCGCCGCTGATTTGCATACTTTTCCAAAGCAACTTTGTAATCTAACACCTCATCACCAGTTTGCAAAAGAACCAAGAAGAGATTTTTACGCAAGTTATTCGTATCATGCTGCATAAGCTCTTTGATATACTCCTCTTTCCATGCGAACTTCTCCCCATCACAAAAGCGTTTCTGTATTCCAATGTATGGTTTGAGAGTGTGATAGGGTCTTGTAGAGGGGTTAATAAGCACAGATTTAATAGTAAATTTTTGCGCTAAATACGTCGCATAGTATCCACCCAAGGATGATCCTACAAGCATATCGACTGGATTTTTCTCAATTATGTGCTGTAAAAGCTTCATAGCTTCAATGGGACGCGGCGGCAGATCTGGGGCTATTACATCTTTAAAAAACTCTTGTAAAGTGCGAGACTTGTTCCCCCATCCACAGCTTTTAAATCCATGAATATAAAGAATCATTATGGATGCTCGTAAAAAAGATACTGCGTAGCATAATCACTGAATTCAAAATAGATCTTTTTACGCTTCTCCTCTTTTTGCAATACACCATCGAGATTTGCATCAAGATACCCATAGCCATAGCGATAAGGTCTTGGCCTGTTATCATCTGTCCCATAAGCAGTAGAAATTTTATCGATTCCCATGATTCTCTTAACCACTTTTCCTCCACTATAAATTTCTAGTACCCCATTTGTTCCAGTCCAATTCACAATCGCACGTCCAAGTTTATTTTGTGTCTCTTGCGTACACCCAACGAATAAAAGTGCTATAATCGAAAAAAGAAAAATATTTTTCATTGTAATCCCTTCTTTTCCATTTTGGAATAAATTATAACACAAGTAAACAAGGAGAATAGATGGGAGGTTGGACATGTTCACACCAAATTGGCGAATTTTGTGATCTGCTCAAAAAACCTTGTAATCCCGGCGATAAGGGATGTACACTTTATGGTAAGGCACTATTTAGTGATCCAAAATCTCCATCCAATGAAGCTTTGAAACGAAGAGAAGAGATTGCCAAAAAGCGCAAAGAGCGTGGCTATGAATAGTAAAGATCATACACCTTTTGGACTCTTTGCGCTAAAAGCTCAAGACTTACATTGCGCCCTTCACGCAAAAACTCTTTACCATCAAAAAAGAGCAAAATCGCCGGAGCACTGAGGATATTGAATCTACCAGCAAGCTCTGGGACTTTTGCAATATCAGTTTTAAAGAGCTTGATTTTAGGAAAAGCTGATTGGAAAAGCTCCTCAATTTTTGGGCGTAGAGTCACGCAAACATTACAGTTTGGTGCACTTACATATAAGAGCATACCTTCATTTTGCTGGAGAGCTGCTTCTACCTCTGCAATACTTTTAAGTTCAATCATTATAGCTCCTTATTTTGCCATTTTTAGCTATATAGTCTAAAAAATCTCTATATGTTTGATCATGTTGTAGTGTTTGCGAATCCCCAATGCATATGAGTTTTCTCTTGGCTCTTGTAATCGCCACATTAAGCCTTCGAAGATCTTTTAAAAAACCGATATTTCCATTTGGGTTGGAGCGCACAAAGCTGATAATAACAATCTCCTTTTCTCTTCCCTGAAATCCATCTACGCTCTTAATCTCTACAATTTTATCTTCTAAATCAAGCTCTTTTTTGATTCTTTTGACTTGTGCTACATAAGGGCTTATTACTCCAATATCTTCTGGTTTAGCATCCCTCGCCAATAGCTCAAGAACTAATTCTTTGACAATAGCTGCTTCATAGGGGTTTTCATAGCTCGTACTTCGATCAGGGAGTACCTCACTTGTCTCACTCCCCTTGGTATCTACAAACACCAACGGCTCTTCATCTAAAATATCTGGAAATTTCGCTGATGGCTTTAGTCCCAAATCTTTGATAGTATGATTTTTCACTTTCTCATCTGCTATGAGCTTCCCATCATAAAATTTCTCATTGGAAAATCCCATTATCTTTTCATGCATACGATACTGCACCTGCAGCATACTAGAGTTTTGCGTAAATTTTGTAATAAGCTCTTCAAAGAGTGATTTTTTAAGTTCATCATTGTCACTCACGACAGTGGCTGGAAGCTGCTTGTGATCACCTGCGATGATAAACCGATGAGCGTGCATGATAGGAATGAGCGTAGAAGCTATAATTTGTTGGCTTCCCTCATCTATCACAGCTACATCAAAATCCTCATCTTTTAAAATCTCACTCATAATCATACCGTTGGTAGAAAGCACTACATCTGCTTCATGGATGATCTTTTTATATATCTGCTCCTCTTCAAAACGAAGATTCTTCACAAGAGTATCGATCTTTCTATCAAGTTTGATCCATTTTGCCATAGACTGCATAGTCGCTGCACTCACTCCTCTTTGACTCTTCCCATGAGCAGCTAAAGTCAAAATCCTCTCATGACTCATACCCCTAGTCCTTGCTTGCGTAGGCTTTGAAAACTTATCGCGCTCTTTGACCAAAAAGCCAATCTCCTCCCACCCTTTTTTAATAGCCTCAGCTTCGAGTGATTTTTCATATTTTGCATGGATACTAAACTCTTCAAGTTCATAGAGAATCCTAGCAGGGTGACCGATGCGCACCAGCGAGAGATCATGCTTGGCTAATCGCTGGAGCATATTATCTACTGCAGTGTTGGAATCTGCAGTAGCAAGAACTTTATTACCTCTTTTTACCTCTTGCAAGATAAGCTCTATGAGAGTAGATGTTTTGCCGGTTCCAGGAGGACCGTGTATCAAAAAGACTTCACTTCCAAGTGATTTTGCTACTGCAGTCTTTTGCGAATTATTTAGTCTCGTAATTGGCTCAATAGCGTGTTCATTCGGTATTTTCGGTTCAAATATTCCCAAAGCAATATTGCGCAATACACGTTTTTGACCTGTCGCATGACGAAGATTTTGCAAATTTTCTTCCATACGTTTAAAAGTTACATCATTAATATAGAGATCTATACGTATATCACCTCTATAGACCCATTTTGGAGGACGCTGTTCAAAGGCAACGGTGATAAAATTTTTGCGTATCTCACTCACAGTTCCGGTTGTATCACTTTTGAGTGGTTCACCTCGTGAAATCAAAACAATATCTCCGGAACTAATCTCTGTATCTATAATTTTGCTACGGCCAAATTTTACAAAATAGAGGTTGAGGCGGCTTGGCATCTTTTGCCCTCGAAGCCCCAAAATAGCTCTGCCATAAATCTCGCGTTCAACTCCACTCATACTTTTGATCTCACCGATAGTCGTCTCAATCTCAGCACGACGCTCCTGATCGATTAGATATGTCTGGCGGGATACAAACTCATCTACATAGATAATCTCTTGCTCCTCTTGATGCGAAGGAAAGAGTGACTTATCTAATCTGGTCTTGACACGCTTTTTGAGACACAGTAGTGTTTTGCCATTGGCGTAGTATCTCTTTTTGATATCGCTTAGTTTGATTTTGTATCGCTTGAGGGCTTTTTGGAGTTCGATACCTTCATAGAGTTTTGGTAAAATGAAGCAAGCCAAGACAACCTCTTTTTTCTTGAAAGTTTAATATAAAAAGGAAAACGATGCAAAAGTCGATATTTGTTATAGCTTTAGAAGATTTTTTGACTAAAAAATTTCTCACAATCACATTTTTGCCATTTTTTATCTCTCTCGTTCTACTGGGAATACTCTTTTACGGCTCTTTTTCACAGCTCTTTGAGCTTCTATCATCTTTGGCACTAAATCCAGATGCCATCAATGACCCACAGATAGCGCAATTTGCCCAAGAGCATCACTGGCTTGCAGCCATAGCATCGAGCACAATTTTTCACTATATATTTGGAGCACTCTTTGCGATTCTTGGTACACTCCTTGCAGTTCTCATCTCTACTGCAGTTGCAACGATGGTGATGGGATTTTTCATCCCTACAATTGTGCGTGAGATTCATAAACGCCATTATGCACATCTTGAACTTGGCAAGGGGCTCAGTATCTTGGAGTACTTGTGGCTCTTAGTGACAGTTTTTTTCAAAGCGATAGGAGTTTTTATCCTCACACTCTTCGTTTATTTTATACCTCTGCTCAATGCAGTTGCAGTCAATATTCCCTTTTACTACTTTTTCCACTCACTCTATGTCCTCGATGTTGGAGGCGAAATATATAGCAAAAATGAACTCATGCAAGTGCTCAAAAAGCATAGACCCAAAATCATGGGCACTACGCTCATACTCTACCTCATTACACTCATACCGTTTGCAGGTATGCTCTTGCAAGTATATTTTGTATCAGTTTTAGCACATCTCTTTTTTAGACTTAAGTCTAGCTAAGACTCTTTTCCCACTCCAGCGCAGTTTTGCAAATAAGCTCCAAATCATTAAATTTTGGCTGCCAGTTCGTAGCCTTTTGGAGCTTTTGTGAATTTGCTATGAGCATAGCAGGATCGCCAGCTCTGCGACCTATAATCTCTACTCTAAAATCATTCCCACTCACTCTCTTCATAGTATCTATCACCTCTTTGACACTATAACCTCTGCCATACCCTACATTAAAAACATCGCTCTCATGATTATCCAGAAAATCTAATGCTTCAAGATGCGCAAGAGCAAGATCGTCTACATGGATATAGTCGCGGATACATGTGCCATCTGGTGTAGGATAATCATCGCCGAAAATATACATCTTCTCTCGTTTACCAAGAGCTGTCTCTGCAGCAACTTTGATGAGGTGTGTAGCATTTTTGGTAGATTGCCCAATCTTTCCACCCACATCAGCTCCTGCCACATTGAAATAGCGAAGTGCAACATATTTGAAACCACCATATGCTTTGGCACTATCTGCCAAAACCTGCTCGCTCATAAGTTTACTGTGGCCATAAGGATTGATTGGTGAAGTCTCATCCTCTTCAGTGATCCCAGTATCAGGGATTGAGTCTGGCTCGCCATAGACTGCAGCAGTAGAGGAGAATATAAATTTTCCAACTCCACTCTTTACAGCAGCTTTTATGAGATTTGCAGTATTGGCAGTGTTATTGAGGTAGTATTTAAGAGGATTTTCAACTGACTCTGGCACTACAAGAGCAGCTGCAAAATGGATGATTGCATCAAACTTCTTTTGCTCCAAAAGTTTCCTTACCGCATCCCAGTCTGAGAGATCGAGTTTGATAAAATCTACATCTCCATAAAACTCTTTGAGCCTCTCAATCGTCTCGGCAAAGCCTGTGGAGAGATTATCAACTATTGTAATTTCGTAGCCACCACGTTTGAGCAGTTCTTTTGTTACATGAGAGCCAATATACCCAGCCCCACCCGTGATCAATATCTTTTGCATTAAAATTCCTTTAGGATTTTTGATTATTTTAGCTAAAATAATCTTATGAAAAAGATAGGTATATATGGCGCAAGCGGGCATGGAAAAGTAGTAGCCGATATCGCTTCACTTTTAGGATATACGTATATTTTCATTGATGACGGAAAGAATGAATATATCGATTTTGCAACTTATCAAAAAAGGTATAACTACCCAATAGCTTGGGGCATTGGAGATAATGCGACAAGAGCCGCCCTTGCTCAAAGAGTAAGCGAACAGATCACTCTCATACATCCGCAAGCTATGGTATCAAACTCAGCTAAAATTGCTCCAGGGTGCGTAGTGATGGCTGGCGTAGTGATCAATGCAGATGCTAAGATTGGAGAAGGGACTATCATTAACACTGGATCAATTATCGAGCATGACTGCAAAATAGGCAAATTTTGCCATATCGCTCCAAACTGTGCACTCGCAGGTGGTGTAGAGGTAGATAATCGTAGCTTCATAGGAATTGGAAGCTGTGTGATACCCCAGATAAAAATTGGCAAAGAGAGTATCATAGGAGCTGGATCAGTTGTGCTCAAAGATGTTCCACCAAAAGTTATTGCTTATGGCAATCCCGCAAAAATCAAGGGTTACCTCTAAATTTCTCCATCGTAGCACTCTTTTGTGAACTTATCCCCTCTCTTTTCAAAACTTTTATAAATGTTAGCCACAAAATTTTAAGATCAAGTAAAAAAGAGCAGTGGTCTACGTACCAAACATCATAGACAAATCTTGTCTGCCAATCCAAAAGATTGCGTCCATTGACCTGCGCCCAGCCTGTGACTCCTGGTTTGACATCGTGTCTGCGCATCTGCTCTTTGTTATAGAGTGGCAGATACTCTTTGAGAAGTGGTCGAGGGCCAACGAAACTCATATCTCCTTTGAGGATGTTCAAGAGTTGTGGCAGTTCATCAAGACTGAGTGTGCGGATTATTTTGCCAATACCTTTGAGGCGCTTCTCATCAGGCAAGAGATTGCCCTGGGCATCTTTCTCATTTGTCATTGTGCGAAATTTGTATATTTTAAAAATTTTTCCTCTATAACCGGGACGCTCTTGGATAAAGAGAATCGGTCTTCCATCCCAAAAATATATCAATAGAGCCACGATGATCATAACAGGTGCAAAAAGAATTAGAAGAATAGAAGCGAGTATACGATCCAAAAGAGGCTTAAAAAATTTCCTATACATTAAGAGCCCTTTTATAGAGTGCTACATATGCATCTACTACTTTTTCAAGAGCAAACTCCTCTTCGACCATTTTTCTCCCGTTTTTACCAAATTTTTGACGCAGATTTTCATCTTCTATAAGTAACTTTATTTTATTAGTCAAACTCTCTATATCTTTTATTGGCACCAAAAAACCGTTATATCCATCTTTGACCACATCACGACACCCAACAGTATCAGTAGCAATGAGTGGCTTTGCCAAAGAGGCTGCTTCTAAAAGTGTGCGAGGTAAGCCCTCACGATAACTAGGCAATACAAAAATATCGCAAGCTGCTATCCATCTATGAATATCATCTTGGTGTCCTGCGTAATGAACAAAATCTTGTTTGAGAAAATCTTCAGAAACAGATGAAGGGTTATCAGGATATGTCCCCCCTACATAGACAAAAACCGCTTCATTGTGAAGTCTCTTTGCCGCTTCATAAAACTCTTTAACCCCTTTGTGCCATATAGCTCTGCCAACCATCATAATAATAGGTTTACCAGATGGTGAGAGCTCTTTTTTTAACTTGCTTGCATCGATATTTAGCGGATCGAAAAAATTGGTATCGATCCCGACACTCTTTATGATATGCGCTTTTTCTTGTGAAATAATCTTTTTTTGTATGAGATATTTTGGATCATCATTATTGACAAATACCGCACCTACACTCAAAGAAAATGCTGCTTTGTAGAGCCTCTCTATCATGAATCTCACTAATTTCACGCGCATACTATCTTCTATATAAAATGATCCCAATCCCTCTACAAGATTCAAAATATGAGGAACTTTTGCAAAGTAGCCGGCAAATGTGCCATAAATGTTTGGTTTGACAGTAAATGTATGCAAAATGTCTAGTTGGAGAGGTTTTATAGCTTTATAGAGATTATATATTACTTTGAGCTCTTTAAAAGGATTGAGACTTCCCCTCTCTATCTCATAGTGCACCGTCTTTATCCCTTCTTTTGTAAAGAGAGGCAAGTAGTCACCCTTTGGTGCTATTGCATAGACCTCCCATCCCTCATTTTTGAGTCTTTGCATGATGGGAAGGCGAAAAAGATAGAGGTTCCAATCAATGTGCGATACAAAACCGATTCTCATTTTTTAAGCTTGTAAATTTTTACCATTGGATCGATTATAACAGGTTCAAACAGATTGCTTTCATAATTATCAAAGAAAAACATCTGTATATATGTACTCTCAAAGAGACTATTATCCAATATAACTATTTTTTGCATCTGCGGCAGATAGAGCACATTGAGATATCCTGTGGGATAGAGAGTCTGGATCTTTGGATTTGCATTACCCTCTTTATCAAATACTACTGTAGCAAATCGTGCAAGTGGAAGTTTTTTAGCACCTAAAAGAAGCATACCTTTTTTCAAATCTATCTTCAAGCCATTACCAAGTACTAAAAAATTACCATTTTCAAAAAAGCGGCGTGATTGATAGAAAAATATCTCACCCTCTCTACCAGTTGCTAGATCAATCTTGCTAAATTTCGCAACAGTTGGAAAGATATCAAGCATACGCAGAGGCAGATAGTAAAAGATATTCTCTTTTACTTGAGGAAGTGGAATTGGATTTTGGATAAATTCCAAGAAATCTTTTGGATTTTTAATCTTGTAGTATTCCATCATTGCTTCTATGTATGTTTTATTTTGTATATTGTTTTTGTAAAACTCTTCGGTAAAATAGACATCAAGCACAGACATGTTGTAGCTTGCCTGCTGATTTGGGGTAGTAAGAGCAAAACTAACAGGAAAATTCACATCCCCACTATGTTTGCCACCATCTACAAGCGTTTTGACATCTGCATAGTATCTGATTGGATATCCATAATCCCACCATGTAAGCACATAATCCTCTCTTTGAGCTATTTTTTTAAACTTTTTGAGAATATCTATTTCGTGGGCTGAAAATACTGGAGGTGTGAGATAGCGTTTTGCATGGATATAGTTGGGGTAGATAAGTGCTGCAATGGCAAGAAGACCTATACCAAAATATACACTTCGAGAAAGAGTACGATTTTTTATAAATTTTGCAAGAAACTGCGCAACAAGGACTATAACGTAAGCATCTCCCAATGCAAAAAATGGCACAGCAAAGATTGTAAAACGCAATCCCCCCCAATGCGCATAGAGTCCCAATCCAACCATTGCAAGTGAGACGAGAAGTTTTGGATTGCGAATAAGCAATAAAATATAACCTACCAATCCCAAAACAAATCCAATGTAGCTCCCACTAATACGATGAATCACAGTATCCCAGCCAATATGACTCGCCTCTCTTACAGTATTTATCACACCATAAAAATGCAGATGCTCCTCAGTTGTTACACTGCTACGTACAAAATAGACATTGTGTAACAGCTGTTTCATCCAACTAAAACCACCCAATAAAAGATACAGAAGCACACCAATGAGTACAGCATAGATAATATGATTTTTTACTATGTTTTCATAGCGCCAAAATCCAAGATTCGCTGCAAATATAAAAATTATTTTATAAAGAGATGGAATATCAAAGAGAGGAATGAGTAATAGCAGGAGATAGATAAAATTTCTTTTTGTGTGATCAAATATTGCAATATAAAGAACCGTCAAAACAAATGTAGCTATTGCAATATTTAAAAGTCCTGCATGCCACCAGATACCAAGAGTAAAAAAGAGAGGAGCTATCCAAAAATCTCTAAAGTCTTTAGTACGTAATGCCCGCACAATCCCCCATATTCCCATAAGTGGCAAAACGATGACAAGCATATCTGTATCATAGTATCCATACATTGTCCTATGATAGTAGCTCCATGTTATGGGAGCAAGGAGTGCAGCCAAAAATCCCATAAAAGTATTGCCAAGCTCATACCCTATAAGGATGAGAGGAATAGTAAGAAGGCTCCCTAGAATTCCTGGAAGAAAAAAGATAAGATTATCAAAATTTGCTCCTGTAATTTGAGCGATTATGGCTGTCAGTTTTGAAGCAGCATAATTAACGGGAGAAAGGTCGTTTGGCTCGTGGTGGCCTGCGAGGATATCCCTTGCACCCTCAGCCCAGTAGTATCCATCATTGTTATTGAGAATATAGAATTTTCCATGATAGGTAATATCCATAAATTGGGGCATTACATCGAGATAGATTTGACGAAACCATATACTAAAAAGCGTCGCTACAATCATTGCAACTATGAGATAAAACTTATCCTTTTGTATACTCATCAATTACTTCCTTCCAACTATCAAAAATTTTATCGATTGCAAAATCTTTGGCACGCATTTTTGCCCTTTTGCTAAGCTGTTTGCGCAAATTTTTATCTTGATAAATTTTTTGCATACTTTTTATTAAGGCATCTTTATCATTATTTGGAATAAGTATACCCAATTTCCCTTCTTCTAAAATTTCGGCTGGACCACTCTTACAATCAGTTGCAATGACTGGCAAACCACATGCCATGGCTTCAACCAAAACATTGGGGAAGCCTTCGCTTCTTGATGTCAGTAAAAAACAGTCTGCATTTTTAAGATAAGAAAACACATTCTTTTGCACACCCAAAAAGTGGACTTTCTCTCCAATTCCTAACTCTTTAGCCCTTGCGGTAAGTTTTGATCGCAAAGGACCATCACCAATTATCACTAATTGTGCATCCAAACCACTATGTGCTAAAGCTTCAATTTGGAGTATCTGATTTTTATATTCATCGATTCTTCCAACTGTAATAAATGTAAATTTCTCATACCTCTTTGCATTTTGACAAAGTTTTTCGATCTGTGCAAGATCAAACATATTATAAATAGTCTGTATCTTTTTTATATAAAAGTTCTTTTCAAGGTCTTTGCGATTGGCATCGGCATTTGCAATCACCATATCTGCACGTGGGTAGAGAAAACGGATAAGCCACCTGCTCACAAATCCTTGCAAACCTTGATAATAAGTCGAAGGAGTTCCTCGCTCGCTCACTATGATTTTGGCTCTATTGCCAAAAAATCGGGAGAGTATATTGATGTAGTTTGGGCGATTCATAAAAGATATGGAAATATCAGCATTACATAGTTTGGCATACTTTTTTGCTAATGGTAATAATTTTGCAAATTTTTTATATGGAGACAAAAAGAGTGGTGCATTATCGAGTATATGAAGCTTAATAGCAGAATCAAGATCATAAAAAATCTTATCGTACACCAAAAAGAGCTCTACTTCATACCCATCATTTGCTAATCTGTTTGCAAGGAGCGAAGCCTGTCTCTCAGCACCTCCACTTCCAAGAGAGTAGAGCAAAATCGCTACTTTCAATAGTACCTTTCCTTCCACATCTTATAAACTAATACAAACCAGAGTTTATTGACATTGACATACCTTCCCTCTTTGAAACTTTGTAGAAGTGCTCTTGGATACTCCATATCAATAATCTCATCTTCATAGAAATAGCGCTCAAACAAAGCTGCAAGATCGCTGCGAAACCACTCAAACATGGGTATACCAAATCCCATCTTTTTGCGATATATCAGCTCTTTTGGTAAATAGCGCTCCAAAACCTTTTTAAGTATATATTTGCTCTGGCCATTTCTATATTTCAAATCAAATGAAATAGTAGCACTATATTCGATTATTTTATTATCCAGTAGTGGCTCTCTTCCTTCTATTGAGTTTATCATAGTAGCTCTATCCACTTTGACCAAAATATCATTTGGCAAATAGTTATAAAAATCCCATAGCATCATCCCCTGCATTGGGTGAATTTGCTCACCAAATGCAAAGGCATCTTTTGAAATATTTGAAGGCGGTACCAATCCCAAGCACCTCATATCTTCTCTATAATTTTTTAAAATTGCATCATAAATTTGTGCCCAGCTATCAGCTTGAAAGAGCTCTTGCAAAAATTCGAGTTTATGCTCTATATTTTTTATAGGAATTTTGCTCAAACAGGGTTTGCAGGCGTGCAGAGCTTTTGCAAAAATCTTGTGAGCAGGAATTTTTTGCAGTTTTTTACCAAGATGATAGCTCCACCAATATCTTTCATATCCACAAAAGAGTTCGTCTCCTCCATCAGCACTTAAGACTACCTTGACACCATTCTCTTTTGCTATTCTTGAGACTAAAAATGTAGGTATTCCACTACTATCTCCAAAAGGTTCATCATAAATTTCGTGAAATTTTTCTAATAATATCTCTTTTGCTTCATTGATACCAAGAATATATTCAGTATGATTTGATTGGATATGATTAGCCACCTTTTTGGCATAGAGGGCTTCATTATATTTTTGCTCTTTGAATCCAATAGTAAAAGTGTGGATATTGCCGTAATGTTTTTGCAAAATTGCACTCACCAAACTACTATCCACACCCCCACTCAAAAAGACTCCGACATCCACATCACTTACCATACGATACTTGATACCTTCAGTCAAAACCTCTTCTAACTCATCAATTATCTCTTCTTCACTCTTTGCTGCGATTTTAAAATAGTCCTCATATTTCCAATAGTTTTGCAAAGTCAACTTTTTATTCTTTAGATCAAACTCCAAAAAATGGGCAGGAAGGAGTTTTTTGACCCCTTCAAAAATAGATCTATCGTGAGTGATATATCCGTATGCAAAGAATTGAGCAAGAGCAACTTTATCTATTGGAAATTTTTTATATTTTCTCAAGGCCCTCAGTTCACTTGCAAAAACAAAATCCTTGCCATCAAAATAGTAATAGAGCGGTTTTACACCAACTCTGTCGCGACAAAGGGTGATTTTTTGGTGTGCTTTATCATAAAGAGCAAAGGCGAACATACCTCTTAGTTTTTCCACACACTCTTTACCCCATTTATGAAAAGCTTTGAGCAAAACTTCACTGTCACTGTTTGAAATAAAGCTATAGCCATATTTTTCAAGCTCTTTTCTAATCTCTTTAAAGTTGTAAATCTCTCCATTATAAATCAACACAAGATTTTCAAACTCCATAGGTTGATGGCCGTGAGAGGAAAGATCAAGAATGGAGAGCCTCACATGTCCCAAAGAGATACTATCATTTGCATAGACTCCCTTATCATCAGGGCCTCTGTAATGGATAGTTTGGAGCATCTCATCCAGGAGTGCAGCATTGTTAAAATTATAGCCTACGATTCCACACATTTGCGTATCTCATCTTCTGTTTTTTGTACCATCTTTTCAAGTGAGAAATTCTCCACTATTCTCTTCCTACTGCATTTTCCAAGTTCTTGCAAATCTCTATCAAACATCATTTCAATTTTTTCTACCAAATCTTCTACATTTCGAGGCTGTGCCACCTCCCCGCACTCTCCTACTATGATTTTGCTATCACCAACATCAGTGACCACACAGGGTACTTCGCAAGCCATTGCTTCAGCAATAGTATTGCTAAACCCTTCCCCAAAAGAAGAAGAGACATAAATATCAAAACCGCTGTAGAAATTCTCTACATCTCTTTGTTTTCCAAGCCATATGAATCTGCTCTCATTAAATTCGCCAAGGATATTTTCACATGCTTGCTTTATTGTACTATCACCATCACCTATTACAAAGAACTTAACGTTTTTATATTTTTGTAAAATCTTCATGGCAGCTTTTGTAAATATAGGATATCCTTTCATATGATCAATCCTTGCAACCATTCCGATAGCTTTCTGGGCTTCCCTCATATTATACTTTTGCCTAAACTCTTCCCTTTTCATTGCATCTTTTTTAAATTTTTGTATATCTATCCCGTTATACACTACAACAGCTCTATCCATTGCAAAACCTTGCTTTTTATGAAACTCTATACTTGCATGGGAATTAGCAATGATTTTATCTACTTTTTTGGAATATTTTTTTTGAAGCCAAAAGAGAAATTGGGATAGTTTTCCATATTTTGACAGATCCATATTGGCAGCCCGAAAGCCCCAAATAAGTTTTGGTGTTTTAGGCTTGCACCAGTAAGAAAAGAGATTCATCTCACCTAAAAATGAATAAATCACATGAGGATCAAACTCCTCCAACACACTTTTGTATTTCCAATAAAATTTGAAAAAATCGTATCTTCCTTTTTTTTCTAAATTGATATACTTTATGTTAGGAATAGCTTTTACCTCATTTTCTTGCACTCCTCCATACATTGTGCAAACTAGGATATCAAATTTTGATTTATCTATATGTTTGACAAGTTCAATAAACTGTCTCTCTGCCCCACCAATGTCAAGAGAGCGAATTGCAAGAATAAGTTTAACCTTACGCACCTATAACTTCCTCTATCACTTCTTCCCACTCGCTAGCGATTCTTTTGATATTATATTTTTCTCGCACGTTTACTGCTTCTTTGGACAATTTTTCTCTCAAATTTTTATCATCAATCAGTTTTTGCATCGTTTCTACTAATGCATCAATATTTTGATCTTCTACTAAAATTCCATTTTTCCCATTCTCTATAATTTCTCTTGGACCATAGGGACAATCAAAGCTTATAGAGGCACATCCGCTTCCCATAGCTTCTAATAACACATTTGGAAATCCCTCTTTTTTAGAGGATAAAACAAATAGCGAAGCTTTTGCGTACCAATCAAATATATCTTTTTGCTTTCCTATCAAAAAGACCTTTTTCTCTAAAGAGAGTTTTCTTATCAAATTTTCCAAATTTTTTCTCTCACTACCTTCTCCAGCAATTACCAGTTTCCAATCACTCTTTATTTTTGCAAAAGCTTTTATCAAACTATCAAAACCCTTTTGCTTCTCTAGTCTCCCTACAGCTAATACTATTTTTTCTTTATTATTTTGAATTTGAGGAATATTTATAGGATTATAAATAACCTTTACATTTTTTAAAAATTTGTAATTTTTTCTGTCCTCTTTTGTCTGTGTTATCAATAAATCTGCCATAGGATATACGACTCTTCTTAAAAAATATAACATTTTTGATTGGTAAAAACCATAAGCAATTCTTTCACAGATAATGATTTTTTGCTTCTGAATCTTTGATGCGATTGTAGATAAAATATTTGTGTGTGTCATAAAACTAATATTTACATCTGCATCGATTGTATGAAGAGTTTTAGTCAAAACAAAAATTCTGTTAAATGTATTTTTGATAGTTTCAAGACTATTCTTTGATTTTTTTAAAAGATCTAATTGTACAAGTTTTATATTTTTCTCTAACGAATAAAAAGGCTCATCTTTTGAAAATGTTACTATATAAACTTCATGTCTCTTAGCTAATTCATTAGCAATGAGAGTTGCAACTCTCTCGGCTCCTCCGCTACCAAGTGATGAGATAATAAAAGCTATTTTCATATTTTTTTGCCAATATAAATAACATAAGGAGAGTTATATACAGAATCTAATCGTAACTTGGAAAATTTATAAAAATAATAAAATAGTTTTCCTGGTATGGCAAAAATCTTTCTCACAATATCTTCGTTTTTGATTCCATCAATATTAACTACACCAAATTGATACAATCCAAAATAATCACAAAAAAGAGTTGAATACCCATTCTTTTCATGAGCTTTAAGAAGATCGTCTTTAGTATACGGTATATGTATATCATAGACTCTTTTATTAAATCTCTTTTGCAAAAAACCAACAATTCCATTCATATTTGGTATCACAGTAATTATTATTCCATTATCTTTTATATACTTTTTGGTATGAGCAATACTATTTTCTAAATTTTCAAAATGTTCAAAAACACCAAAAGATGTCAATATATCAAATTTTTCTCCCTCATAATTACCAAATAAATCTTGATAAAAGATATTTGCTTCATAGCCCATTTCATTGTAAATTTGTTTAGTTTTTATGATAGAACTTTTTTCGTAATCAAATCCATTGATCTTATATCCAAATTTATCATGAAAACAGAGTAAATATGGAGACATAGCACAACCAATTTCACATATGCTCTTTTGACTATTATATTCCAAATAATATTTGAATAATTGATGAAGTAAAGAGTATGTATAATAGTTCGTATCTATTTTGTGAATATCGCTTTTTTGATCCCAAATCTTTTCCCAATATTGTTCACCAGCTTTATCCATTCTTCTTTACTTTATTCTTTATGCATTATTCAATATTAACTTTACCATCATTGATTTCAATTATTCTATTACAACTAGTAAGAGTACTTATACGATGCGCTACTATTATCATAGTTTTATCACTTCCAATTTTATAAATCTCCTCCATGATCTTGGCTTCTGTCTCACTGTCCAAAGCACTTGTAGCTTCATCCAAGACCAAAACTTCCGGATCATTATACAGTGCTCTTGCAATGGCTACTCTTTGTTTTTGCCCACCACTGAGCTTGATACCATTTTCTCCAACTTTTGTATAAATACCATCATGGTGTCTTTCTAAAAAATCTAAGAGTCTTGCTTTTTTCAATGCCCGCTCTACCCTCTCCTCATCAATCTCTTCGCCAAATGCTACATTTTGTGCAATTGTCCCATCAAAGAGGTAGATTTGTTGTGGAATATAGCCAATTTTTTTGCGCCAACTCTTGAGATTTTTCTCATTGACCTCCACTCCATCGACAGATATTTTCCCTCTTTGAGGTCTATAGAGACCTATTATTATATCAACAAGTGTTGATTTGCCACTCCCACTCTCTCCGACAATTCCAAGCTTTTCACCTTTTCTGATTGTGAGATCGATTCCTTTTAAAATGGGCTTATCTTCTTTATACCCAAACCAAATATCTTCTAATTTTATCTCCTTTTGAAACGCTATCTCTTCATCACCAAGCTCTTCTGGCTCATAAATGAGCTCATTGTGAATGATTTTGAGTGATTGGAGATAAAAGAGGATCTCATTGTATGCACTAAAGATCCTATTGACACTTGGCATAAGACGATAAAGCCCCAAAACAAACATCATAAGAATTGGCAAAACTGCTTTGATATCTGTTTGGTATTTGAGCACGAGGTAGATAACAATAAGAGCAATGAGCGTAAATCCCACCATCTCCAAAAAGAGCCGAGGGAATTGAGCAAGTGTAGCATTGAGGATATTTGATCGTGCAAAACCGTAACTAGCCTCTTTAAACTGCTCTACTACATCTTTATCAATGCCTTTGAGTTTAATTATTTTAAAATTACCAAAAGCTGAAGCCATAACCTCATAGAAACGCTGCTGAAAAGCAGCTCTTTTTTCTCCTGCTTTTTTGATTTTAGGTGAGATCATCTTTTTGAGTAGGAGTAGATTTATTCCCAAAAAGAGTGTCAAAAGAAGAGTCATTTTCCAATTCACCCACAAAAGCATTGCGTAGATAAAAATGACTACGAATATTTCACTCATCATAAAAAGCAGACCAGAGATAAGCTTTACAAGGTGTGTTGCTTCATTGACAATAACTTTTGTCATATGGGCACTATTTTTTTCAATAAAATCTTGGTACTTTAGTCCCATATAGTTTTCAAAAAGCCTATATGCTAATAGATGGTAGCGTCCTTCAGAAAATCTAGCCAACAAGTAGAAGTAGAGTAAGTTTATGAGACTTCTTGCTATATAAAAAAATACTAAGAAAACTCCAAAAGCCACAACAAACTCTAAAGGATTGGAAAAACCAAAAAAGTTATAGATTGCATGGAGATAATGATTATGCTCTATTTGCGTAAAATCACTAGCAGCCGAGATAAAAGGCATAATGATACCTACACCAATTGTCTCAATCAAAGAGACAAAGACTGAGAATAGCAATAAAAAAAAGAGAACCTGTTTATCTCTTGGAGTTAGAAGACTATTGAGTTTACCTATGATCTCTCTCATAGCTCCACAACCGTAGCGCCCATACCTCCCATATTTGCAGGAGCATCATGAAAACTTTTGACTCTTGGGTGCTCTTTTAAAAGCTCTCTCACTGCACGAGCAAGTTTTCCGGTCCCTACTCCATGAAAAATCAGCACTTCATCAAATCCAGCCATGAGAGCATCGCTCAAAAATTTATCGGTCTTCTCTAATGCCTCTTCTACTCGAAGCCCATGCAGATCAAGTTTGACGGAGAGTTTGGAGGGAGGAGAAACTTTCACTTTTGATTTCTCTTTTTTCTTCACTATTTTTGTCGGTTTCAAATCGGCTAGAGGTACGCGCAGTTTCATCCCCTCAGCCTCAATTGTTGCCTCTTTGCCACGTATTCCTAAGATCACACCTTTTGTCTTTTTATATTTAACCTCATCGCCAACTTTGAGTTCTTTTGGCTCAGGCTTTTGTATCTTCGCATTTTTTACTTTGCGCGCAGCTTGTGTGAGGTGACGATGTGCCTCTTTGGTCTCTTTTGCTTTGATGGCAGCTTTTGCCTCATCGATAGCCTCTTTATAGAGTGCTTGGAGTTTTGCCTTTTCAGCTTGGAGCCTCTCATAGAATGCACTGCGCTCCTCATCAAGCAAAATGCGATTTTTTTGCAACAGATCTAGCTCTTTTTGCAGCTCTGCATTTTTGCGCCTAAGTTCACGCTCTAGCTCACTTCCTCGCTCTATAAGCTCACTGAGTTTTGCTTGATCTTCTCCATACTCTTCTACTGCTCTAGCTACTATTCTTTGAGGTATTCCATAGCGTTTTGCCGTCTCAAATGCATAGCTTTTGCCAATAATCCCTTGCAAAAACTCATATGTTGGCACACCCTTCTCTTCATCATACATTGCAGCCAAAAGTTCCACATCTTCATGCGCTGCCATAAGGGAAGCAAGACGCTTATGGTGGGTAGTGATAGCTATTTTGATATCTTTTTTCATAAGCTCTTCCAAAATCACCTTGAAAAGTGTGGCAGCCTCGTCACTATCAGTTCCCAGCTCTATCTCATCGACTCCAACAAGTGCATCATTTTTTTGAAAAAGCCTGCTAAAAGCAAGCATCCTTCCAGCAAATGTAGAGATATCATTTTTGACATTTTGTGGATCTTCAATAATGGGAATTATCTCTTTGAATCTTCCTATATGACTTTTTGGATCACACTGCATAGGTATGAGATATTTTGCCAAAAATGCAGCTGAGAGGATGGATTTGAGAAGCATTGTTTTCCCACCTGCATTGACACCTGTAATGATTAAGATCTTTTTACTAAAATCGATACTTACAGGCTTTGGATTTTCAATAGCTGGATGGGCAAAGTTTTTGAGAACTATTTTATGATCATTTTTAGGCAAAATGAGAGCAAGATCTTTTGCCTTTGCAAAGTTGATGCGGGCTTGGTAGTGATCGAATCTATCAAACTGCCTATTGATAAACTCTAAAAATTTGAGCCATTTTGTAAAAATAGAGCTGATACGCTTTTGTATCTCATAGTGAATCTCTTCGATTTGGCTGAGAAGATCAGCCTCTTTATCTTTTAAGTTACTAAGATCTCGTGGCACTACATAAAAAAACCCGGCGCTACTGCGTCCAACAACTGTAGCTTTGAGCACATGATTAAATCCTCCTCTAACTAGCAGTGCCTCTTCACCGTTGATGTAGTGAATCTGGCGATCCACAAGATAGCTTTGGAGTTTTTTGGTATTGAGGAGGCCTTGGAGCTTTTGGCGAATCTGCTCTTTTGTATGACTCAGTGCATTCTCAAGGGCTAAAAGCCTCTCATCTACTTGGCTGCGGATTTTTCCCTCTTCATCAAAATAACCTTCAATCTGGCGAATCTCATCTGGTATTTCAATGCTGCTGATCCACTCTCCCACTTTTCCTTCAAATTCTATTGAGTGAAGATAAAGAAAGTAGCGAATAATCTTTATAAAACTAAAAATCTCTTCTATGCTTAATACACCCTGTTTGCGCAGATGCTGCAGTGCAGTATCCAGTGCATCTACTTGGGGAGGAGTATTGAAGTTATAGTTTCTTAGCTCTTGAATATATGCGTAGTGTAGATTGATATCCCCTTCAATAGCCAAAGGTTTAGGTCTAGCAAAAAAGGAGCGAAAAGCATTTAAAAAATCAACAAGATCGAGTTTTTCTTCCACTACTCTCCTTTACATCTATCAATACTTACTACAAGACCCTCATATGGTGTACCCTCTTTCCCCATAAAGACGAGAGTTCCGCTCACAAAATTAAAATTTTGCTTCTTTACTCTCACCTCTTTTCCAAAAGGGTTTTTACACATCAATTCTTTGCCATGGATAAATTCATAATAGATCTTATCACGGTAAATTCGTTTTTGATCTTGCCAATAGGTATAGAGAAAAATAGCAAGCCAGCCAAGAAAGAGACCAGCAAGAATAAAATATTTGATACGCGAAGTAAATGAGGTAAAGAAGTAGACTACAGCTCCAATAATCGCAAATACTACGAGCAAAAAGAGTAAAAAATAGAAAAACGCCATACCTAGCTTATACCTCGTAGCTGATAGGTGATATCCCCTGCACCAAAGCCGATCACAAGACCCTTTTTGATTGCATGGAGTTTTTGGTTGTTCTTGAGCAAAACCACCTCGCCGTTGTCTTTTTGCAAGCGGTCTGCAAAGAGTGGCTTATGGTGAGCAAAATGTTTGGCAAAGTCGATATCTACTGGCTCTTCACCCGCAGCCCATACAGGGAGAATGACAAGATTTGCATTTGGCAAGAAGCAACGTACAAACCCTTCGAGGTTATCAAGAACGCGTGAGTATTTGTGAGGCTGCCACACTATTGTGATATCTTCAATACCTTTGAGACGTGCAAACTCTTTGAGTGAAGCGAGTGTGGCTTCAATCTCTGTAGGATGATGCGCATAGTCATCTATAATAATAAGATCATCTCGTTTTTCTACAATATCAAAACGTTTCTTGATCCCGCGATAGTTTTTGAGATTTCGGCGTATCTCATCTAGACCAAGTTCTCGCATAGCTGCAAGGATAGCCAAACTAGCATCCAAGGCGATATGGCGTCCAAATCCCCACACTTCAAACTCACCAAAATCTCTCAACTCAAAGCGGATATATGGCTCATCATCTTTGAGGAAATATTCTAAATTTTTGATATCTTCACTTGGGTTTAACGCAATCATCTCCATATTCAATGAGCCAAGAAAAGGATCTTCAGCATTGATTATGCGTACTTTTGCTTGTTCTAAAAATTTTGCATAGGTATCATAAAAAAGATCAAGATTGTGATTGTAAAACTCCATATGTTCTGGCTCAGCATTGGTAACAATTGCGCAGTAGGGATTGGAGTTGAGAAAACTCGCATCACTCTCATCAGCCTCAAAAACTACAGTCTGGCTATTGCTAAAGTGCACATTCGATCCAAAATCTTTGCTCTCTGCTCCGATGATAGCATTTGCATCTTTTAAAATTGAAGCAAGTATTGCACTTGTTGTACTCTTGCCATGCGCTCCAGCAACTGCATAAACCTTTTTGCCTCCTAAGATGAGAGGGAGTGCCTCTCTTCTGCTAAGAGTCTTGATTCCAGCCTTTTTTGCAGCTTGGAGTTCTGGGTTGTGCGGTTTGATTGCTGCACTGTAAATCACGAGGTCTATATCGCTACTGATATTGCTTGCTTGCTGGGGTACAAATACCTCTATTTCCTCTTCTTGGAGTTTTCGTAGTAGTGGTGTCCACTTGATATCAGACCCACTTACCTCATACCCCTCATGTTTCATAAATCGCGCTAATCCACTCAGGCCTATGCCTCCAATACCTATAAAATGTACTCTCATTACGCCAACTTTTTTACTTTTTTGAGTTCTTGATCTATAAGATCTTTACTTTTTTGCATAAACTCTTTCGCATTATCGGTAAATTTGTCCAAAAAGATACTCTCTTCACTCATCTCCTCTTTTTTAACAAACTTTTGGATAAAATCATCTAGCTCCATTTTTTGTGCTGTTGCTGCCATAGGTAAGAGCATAGCCTCTTGGAAATCTTCAGGAACCAAAACACTCAAAATCAAAAATAGCTCACTTGCTCCTTTAAAATCTCGTTGATCCCATCGCTCTATCGCATGCTCATAAATTGCACGTGCGATGTAGAGATCCTCATCTTTTGCAAAATCAAACTTCTGCGCATCTGCTAGCATCTGTGCGAGACGATCAAATGCAACTTCTAAGATATTTTGATAGAGTGTATCAATCTCTTCATCCTCAAGATCGAGAGCTAGCATAGTATCAAGCACATCATACATTTTGACAATATTTTTATATTTGAGTGCTTCGCTTTTTTCTTTTTGTAAATTATCCAAAAACTCTTTATCATTTTTGAGTTTTTCTAGATCCATCATCTCTCCTCTTGTGCTCTTTTTATGCGCATTAGTGCTTCTTTGGTTTTATTTTCATCATAGACAAGGGCTATACGTACATATCCGCTCCCAACTCCTTGGCGCCCCAGAAAACTACCTGGCAATACTTTGATATTGTATCTGGTATACAGCATCTTTGTAAAAGCTAAATCATCTCCGACCTCGAGCCAAAGATAGAAGGTGGCTTTTGGAATATCTACACCCAATATTTCTCTGGCTATTTTAAAATTTTTGCGGTATCTATCACGATTCTCTCGCACATGCTCCTCATCTCTCCATGCAGCAGCGGCGGCATACTGCAAAGGCAGAGGCGAAGCGCACCCTACATATGTGCGATAGCGTCTATACTCCTCTAAGATCTTTCTATCTCCGGCGATAAAACCACTCCGAAGCCCTGGAGCACTGCTCCGTTTTGAAAGAGAGTTGACAACCAAAATATTTTTAAACTTCTCATTTCCTACAACTTTGCTTGCCTCTAGAAGTGAAGGTGGCGGAGTGTCTACATAGATCTCACTATAGCACTCATCATTGATAAGGACAAAATCATACTCCAAAGCAGCCTTCACCCACTCTTGGAGTTCACGCATATCCATCACTGCAGCTGTTGGGTTATTTGGTGAGTTGATAATCACAAGATCTGCGTCTTTTAAACTCTCATCGACTATAGGTTTGAAACCATTCTCTTCAGAGAGATGAAGATATTTTATCTTGGCTCTACTAGCAATTGCTGCACCCTCATAGATCTGATAAAAAGGGTTGGTAAAAGCCATTGTTGGCGATTTTTTATCAAAAAGCAAAAACTGCGGAAAATTAAACAACACTTCTCTTGTTCCAAAACTAAGAACAAGTTCACTATCATCTAGCTCGATTCCAAAGCGCCTTGATACAAAAGCTTTAATAGCATCATGCAATATCTCTTCACCAGCAGTTTTAGGGTATTTGTTTAATAGCTCACTTCGTTTACATAGCTCATCTTGGATAAATTTTGGCGTTGCAAATTGTGGCTCTCCGATTGTAAGACTCAAAGGCATATATTCACTATTTGGGCTCAAGCCATCTAAAAGTGCAGCAAGTTTTTCAAAAGGGTACTTCTCAAACTGCATCGCTATCCTTTGGCATCCCAAACTTATCTAAACAAAACTCTCCCTCACTGTCAAAATAGAGAAAATAGAGCTGATCCTTTTTGATAGGCAAGTCTGCTAGATAGCGCAGAGCTAGATTTGCTTCGAAACTCGCAACAAGCATCACAATGGGTGCAGCAATGCCTCCGGGTTGGCGGTCAGTTACTTTGAAGGCTTTGAAACTTGCTTTATCCATAAAGCAGACCTGTCCACGAAACTCCTCAACGCTTGCATAGATCCAAGGCGTTTTGGTTTTCTTAGCATATGCATCGATTTTTGCACGAGTAGGAAGATTATCTGTTGCATCTAATATGAGATCGACTTTGATATCTCTTTTGCTAAAGGCATCGAAATCTTCACAAAAGGCCTCTACTTCTACATAAGGGCATCTACTCTCAATAACGCATCTATTTACTTGGGCTTTAGCTTTGCCTTCATCTTTGAGACCAAATGTCACCTGTCTATGGATATTGTGCACACTCACCTCATCAAAATCGACTAAATATATCTTCCCTATTCCACTCGATCCCAGAGCCAAAGCGAGTGAGCTTCCAAGCCCACCACATCCAATAATCGCTACTGATTTTTCCTGGAGCTTCTCTTGTGTATCCTCTCCCCACAGCTTTATCTGCCTTGCAAAATACTCTTTCATAGCATACCCCTACGCTTCAATGCTTGTCGAAATTTCCAGCTCTTCTTTGCCTCTTTGACTATATCCTTGTCAATTGCAGTGATGATGAGCTCCTCTGTACTGCCAAGCTCAATAGTCACATTGCCATTTGGATCTACAACAAAACTATCTCCATAAAATTTCCAAATATTACCATCTTTATCTGTATGCTCACCAATGCGGTTGATACGCAAAACATATGCATTGTTACAAAAAGCACGTGAGCTAAGCACCGCTCTCCAACGCTCATGTGAAGCAAAAGTCGCAGCAGTAGGTACTAACACAGCATCAACATCTTTTTTTAAAAACTCTTGCCAAAAGAAATCAAAATGTATCTCAAATCCAGCCAATACCCCTATCTTGTATCTATCAATGCGCAACACTGGTGCAGGTTGCAAAGGAGCGATCTCATTATCAAAAAACCGCTCTTCATTCCAGTGAGGATAGTTGATAAGAATTTGTTGATTATAGTATTGCACTCGCTCTTTTTTGACAATCGCGATGCTTTTATAGATTTTATCTTTTATAATGCGTACAATTGGAGCAACGATAATAGTGTCGTATTTGCTAGAGAGCTCTCGCAGTGCTTCAAGCTGTGCACTGCTTTGCTGCTTTACCATTCCTCGTGGCATATTAACTAGCTCTAAAAAAAAGTGGTTGAGAGCATACTCAGGCAATACAAAGAGACGTACACCTTTGCTTTGGGAGAGTTTAAGATAGTAGTCGAGTCTATTGAGACCAAGAGCCAGTGAAGCGGTCTGCAATAGTGCTACATTCATTGCTCTTTTCCTATCTTCTCAATCTGCGCTTTTGCCTCTTCGAGCATCTTTTGTGCCTCTTTGAGTTGCTTCATCCCCTCCTTATAAAGTTCCACACTCTTTGCTAATGGAATATCCTGTTTCATAAGTTCATCTAAAATCTCTTTCGCTTTTTTTATCTTACTCTCAAAATCATTCATCTCTTTCCTTCCACAATCGCATTGATATAGTCACTAAATTTATCCACTTCTACTAAAAAAGCGTCATGACCATAGTCACTTGGTACTTCATAGTATTCGCTTAGCTCCCCTTTGCCGATACTCTCCATCGCTTCATCAATCTCTCTCATCTCTTCAGGCAAAAAGAGCAGATCCTTTTCAAATCCTATCAAAAAGAGTTTTGATTTTATGCGCTCAAGCGCCTCTTGGAGTGAATCGTAGCCGTTTGAAAGATCAAAGAGATTTATCGCCTTTGTAATGTAGAGATAGCTCAAGGGATCGAACCATTTACTAAAATTGTAGCCATTGTATTCTAAATAGCGCTCTACTTGAAATCTTCCAAATAGCTCGTAGATTCCCTCGTTTGGCACATAATCTCTTCCAAATTTTCTATCCATAGAGTAGTGGCTCAAAAAACTAATATGTCCGGCCATTCTCCCGATAGCAAGACCTGTTAAGCCTTTTTCTTTAATCTCTTGTGGATCGTAGTTTCCATTTTTAAAATCAGGATCTTTTATAATTGCCTCTTTTGCAATCTCATTGAATGCGATCACCCAAGGCCTTGTTGCATGGGTTGCTGCCAAAGAGATGATATGTTTGGCAAAACCTGGAAAGTCTACACCAAAGCGGAGCGCCTGCATACCACCCATACTTCCGCCAATAACTGCATGGACTCTGTCAATACCAAGCTTTGCAAAGAGGATACGCTGGGCTTTGACCATATCTTTGATCGTGATGACGGGAAATTTGAATCTATAAGGCTCATCACTTGGATACATTTTGCTCATAGGGCCAGTAGAGCCAAAGCAGCTTCCGATCGTATTGGTACAGATGACAAACCATTCGCGTGTATCGATCGCCTTGCCATCACCTATGAGCGCATCCCACCATCCAGACTTTCTGTCCCCCTCATAGCGCCCAGCCGCATGGTGTGAACCACTCAAAGCATGGCATACCACAATGACATTGCTTTTGTCTTCATTGAGTTCGCCATAAGTTTCATAAGCTATTTCATAAGGTTCGAGTATACGTCCGCTTTCAAGATAGAGAGGATTGGTAAATTTTGCTCGTTTTGTCCTAATTTTCAATGAGTAACCTCTTGTGACATTTTCGCTTTATTATACTCAAATGGCTCTTATGAAATATATAAACAGTGCTAAATTTTTAATCTCTTAGCTCATCGCCTGCTCAAGATCAGCGATGAGATCTTCAACGGCTTCTAAACCAATGCTTAGGCGTATAAGCCCTTCGCTCACACCTGCAAGCTCTAGCTCTTCGGCACTCAACTGCTGATGGGTTGTTGATGCTGGATGTGTGATGATTGATTTACTATCACCGATATTTACAACGCGGCTAAAAATTTTGACGCTATCTGCAATCTTTTTTGCCTCTTCAAAGCTATCAACCTCAAAACTCAAAAGCCCACTTGCTCCACCTTTGAGATATTTTTTTGCATTTTTATAGTTTTTATCCCCCTCAAGAAGTGGATAGTTGACTTTTTTTACTTTTGGATGTGATGCGAGCCATTTGGCAATTGCTAGGGCACTTTGGCTATGCTGCTTTATACGCAAACTCAAATGCTCCAATCCTTGGATAAAAAGCCAACTATTAAATGGACTTGGAGCTGCTCCCATATCACGCAAGAGGCTCAAACGTGCGCGCAAGATAAATGGCGGAAATGGTGTCTCGTTGTATATAAGCCCATGATAGCTTGCATCTGGTTCGTTAAAGTGAGGATAGCGACTCTTATCAAGAAGCTTCTCTTTCGCACTTCTACCCTCTACGATAATGCCACCCAACGCTAGACCTTGACCTGTTGTATATTTACTTGTACTGTGCACCACCACATCGACGCCAAGTTCAAGAGGGCTACATAGCATTGGTGTTGCAACAGTATTGTCTACTATCGTGATGATTCCATATTTATTTGCTATAGCAACAATTGCTTCAAAATCTGGCACATCGATGCTTGGATTGGTGATAGATTCAAAGAAGATGAGCTTTGTCTTTTCATCTAGGAGATCTTCAAGCTGCTCAGGCTTATGCACATCAAACATGCGTGCTTCGATACCGAGACGCTTAAGGGTATGGGTAAAGAGCGTAACTGTACCTCCATAGAGCTGATTGGCTGCGACGATATTGTCACCTGCTTCGCATAGATTGAGTACACTATAGGTAATCGCAGCCATACCACTAGCAGTTGCAAGTGCTGCCTCTCCACCTTCCAATGCGGCAAAACGCTTCTCAAATACATCTGTTGTAGGGTTCCCAATGCGGGTGTAAATATTTCCTAGCTCTTTGAGAGCAAAGAGGTTTGCAGCATGTTCAGCACTATCAAATGCATATGCTGTGGACATATAGATGGGTACCGCCATCGTCTTTTGCTCATCTTTTGTGTAGCCAGCATGCAAAGCCAAGGTCTCTTTTTTCATCTTTCATCCTGATAAGTTTTTTTTATAATTATAGCAGATTATTCTTGCGCAAACTTTTGAAAAAAATAATTGGTAGCCTCTACAAAACCTGCCACACTTCCGCAATCAAAACGTCTTCCTTTAAATTTATAGGCTATGACCATATTTTGCTGTGCCTGCACTTTAAGTGCATCAGTAAGTTGTATCTCTCCACCGGATCCAGGTTTAGTTGTACGTAGAATAGAAAATATATCGGGAGTAAGTATATACCGGCCAATTATTGCTAAATTACTAGGAGCCTCTTCACTGGATGGTTTTTCTACCATATCTTCAACCATATATATTCCATTTTCTATCTCTTTAGCTTTTACAACACCATATTTACTTATATCCTTTGGATCAACCTCCATAACTGCAACGATAGATGTACGAAACTTTGCAAAAACTTCTACCATTTGTGCCAATACACCTTTGTCTTCACCCTCACACAAATCATCAGCAAGTACTACACCAAAAGGTTCATTTCCTATAAGAGTCTCACCTGTTAGTACTGCATGTCCTAGGCCTAACATCTGCTTTTGGCGAGTGTAGGTAAATGTATAGTTTTCTACAAGAGAACGAATATTTTTGAGAAGATGCTCTTTAGAAGTTCCTTTGATCTGATGCTCCAATTCATAACTGATATCAAAATGATCCTCAATTGCTCTTTTACCGCGCCCTGTAATGATAGCCATAGTATCCATACCAGCTTCTATCGCCTCTTCGACTCCATACTGGATGAGAGGTTTGTTGACGACGGGAAGCATCTCTTTTGGAATCGCCTTTGTAGCTGGCAAAAAACGGGTACCATACCCAGCAGCAGGAAACAGACACTTTTTAATCATAAAAAAACCTTTGATTTTTGCTGTTATGATAGTGGATTTTTCGTTAAGGAAGAATTAATTTGGTTGCGGGGGGAGGATTTGAACCTCCGACCTTCGGGTTATGAGCCCGACGAGCTACCAGACTGCTCTACCCCGCGATATGCGAAGATCATGGCTGGGGTGGGAGGATTCGAACCCCCGAATGGCGGGACCAAAACCCGCTGCCTTACCGCTTGGCGACACCCCAATCTTTCATGAGTTGTTCGTTGAATTGCGGTGAAATTATAAAAGATTTTTCTCTCTTTGTCAAGAGTTGAGGCTTTGCAAAAAGTCTTGCACAATTGCTTGCGGATTCTCTAGACCAATAGAGAGTCTCACTAGCCCTGGGGTTATGCCAAAGTACTCTTGTACCTCTGTGCTAAAATCAGAGTATATTGTGCTTTGCATATGCAATCCCAACGTTCTTGCGTCTCCAATATTTGCAGTAATATAGAGAAATTTACTTTTTTGCAAGAAAGCAAATGCCCTATTTTTATTTTCTAAATCGATGCTCATCATTTGTCCAATGCCATAAGGAAAAAAGTTACTGTTTTGGTTATAGAGGACTTTGATAGATTTTTCCAACTCTTGTGCCACATACTGGGCATTGTGTATTACTCTTTGGATGCGTAGAGCTAGAGTTTCAAGACCTAGAAGGGTAAGATATGCATTATAAGCACTCATACTCATACCAAAATCGCGCATTACCCTTTTTTTGATAACTCCCATGATAGCTTTTGCACCAAGTTTGTCATAAAACTGCTTTAAAAAAGAAAATTTATCAAATAGCGCTTCTCGAGGCTCTTTAAAAACAACCGCTCCTCCAAGGGATTGTGAATGTCCACTGAGAATTTTCGTAGTCGAATAGACTACTATATCAGCGCCCCAATCGAATGGATTGAAAAGAAGTGGCGTTAGAGTATTATCCACTACAAATAAAACTCCATAATTTTTCGCAATCTCTTGCATCTTGGCAAAATCGACAATGGTTGTGGTAGGATTACCCACACTTTCACAAAAGAGCATCTTTGTATTTTTTGTAATCTCTACATCATCAGCCTTCTTATAAAAGCGGCTCTTAATACCAAATCTTTGCAATGTCTGCGTCAAAAGCGCATATGTACCACCAAACAGTGAGCCAACGCATACCACCTCATCCCCACTTTGCAAAAATGCACTCAATACCGCAGCAATCGCACCCATTCCACTTGCTGTAGCTACTGCACCATCAGCTTCATCGATTGCTGCTATTGCGCTCTCTAGCCTTGCTACTGTTGGATTGCCCATTCTTGCATAGAGTGGTTTTGCAACCTTTCCAGCGAAGATATCCTCAGCAGTTTGTGGATCACCATAGGCAAAGGATGCAGAGCCAACAATTGGAGGAGAGATTGGACCCTCTTTGGATGATTGCTGGACGATAAATGTCTGATAGCGCTCAAATGGATTCATAAAAAACCTTTGCAAAGTTGTAGGAATATATTACAAAAAGTAATAAGAAAAGACAAGAGGCAGAGCCTCTTATACGTGGTAGTTAGGAGCTTCTTTTGTGATAGTTACATCATGAACATGAGATTCTTTCAACCCAGCACTTGTGATCTCAACAAATTCAGCTCTCTCTTGAAAAGCTTTGATATCTTTAGCACCAAGATATCCCATAGAACTACGTAATCCTCCAATAAGCTGATGGATAACATTTGCAATTTTACCCCGATATGGCACCATACCTTCAATTCCTTCTGGCACGAGTTTATCAGCAGCAGTTCCTTCTTGGAAGTAGCGGTCTGTACTCCCTTTTGTCATAGCCCCAATACTGCCCATACCGCGATATGTTTTGTATTGGCGTCCTTGATACATTATCACTTCACCTGGACTCTCTTCGGTTCCAGCAAGCAAACTTCCAATCATCACACTGCTTGCGCCCACTGCCAAAGCTTTTGCTACATCACCAGAGTATTTTATCCCTCCATCAGCTATGATTGGTACACCATACTCTTTGGCTACCGTTGCACACTCATCAATCGCACTAATTTGTGGTACACCAACACCAGCTACAATGCGTGTAGTACAGATACTTCCTGGTCCAATTCCCACCTTCACTGCATCTGCACCAGCTTTGATGAGATCCTCTGTTGCTTCAGCAGTTGCCACATTTCCAGCAACTACATCGATATCAAGCTCATCTTTAATCGCTTTGAGTGTATCGATGATGCCTTGTGAATGCCCGTGTGCACTATCAAGCACAAGCACATCTACTCCAGCTTCTACCAATGCGCGTGCACGATCAAACTGATTGACACCAATTGCAGCGCCAACTCTTAGTCTCCCAAATTCATCTTTATTCGCATTTGGATATTCGATCTTTTTCTTAATATCTTTAATTGTCACGAGACCTTTAAGTTTTCCCTCTTCATCAATGATTGGAAGCTTTTCGATTTTATGCTCGTTCATCTTCTCTGCAGCCTCTTCAAGAGTAATGCCAGGTTGCGCAGTTATCAGAGGCATTTTTGTCATTACATCTGCTACTTTTTTGCTAAAGTCCTTCTCAAATCGTAGATCCCTATTTGTCAAGATTCCCAAAAGGTGCATATTTTCATCTACCACAGGAACACCACTAATCTTATATTCGCTCATAAGTCGCTCAGCCTCTGCAATAGTCGCATCTGGATGGACATAAATTGGATCGATGATAATACCACTCTCACTCTTTTTGACTCTCTTGACCTCTTGGACTTGGCTTGGAATATCCATATTTTTGTGAATGATCCCGATACCTCCAAGTCTTGCCATGGCAATAGCAGCTCTATGCTCAGTTACAGTATCCATAGCAGCTGAAACCAGTGGGATATTAAGCGGTACCCTTTTTGTTAGCATCGTAGAGATATCCACCTCTTTAGGAAGTACAGTTGAATGCTTAGGGACAAGCAAAACATCCTCAAAAGTCAATGCACGTTTACGTATTCTCATTTTAGCTCCTTGTTGCTCTTTCCAAACTCATAGCACCATCAAAAAGCGTCTGCTCATCAAACGCTTTACCAATAAGCTGCAATCCAATAGGCAATCCCTCATACTCATCTACAGGCAAACTGATTGCAGGAAGACCAGCCAGGTTCACTCCAATTGTATATGCATCACTCAGATACATCTCCATCGGACTTGCCAATTCGCCAAATTTATAGGCAACGTTTGGCGCAACAGGTGAGAGAATGAGGTCAACCTCCTCAAAAACCTTGCTATACTCATCCTTGATTAAGTGGCGAGCACGTTGTGCTTTGATATAGTATGCATCGTAATATCCACTAGAGAGCACAAATGTTCCCAGCAGAATGCGTCTCTTTACCTCTTCGCCAAACCCTTCGCTGCGCGTCTTTCTATACATCTCCTTGAGATTGTCTGCTTGGGCTCTTCTGCCATATCTGACACCATCATAGCGACTGAGGTTCGTACTCGCTTCTGCCATTGCTGTGATATAGTAGCTTGCAATATCATACTTTGCATCCATGAGCGTCACTTCTACGATCTCATGCCCCGCATTTTTAAGAGCTTCAATCGCTTTGTCATACGCCTTTTGGATAGCTGCACTAGCATCTTTGATGAAGTTTGGTACAACTCCGATTCTTAGTTTTCTCTCTGGATTTGGCTCAACCGGCGTAAATGCAACCTGTGCACTTGTACTATCCTTTGGATCATATCCTGCGATTGCATTATAGAGGATCACTGCATCTTCCACATTTTTCGTCATCGGGCCAATCTGGTCGAGACTACTTCCATATGCTGCAAGACCAAAGCGTGACACTCTCCCATATGTTGGCTTCATGCCAACAATTCCACAAAAAGCTGCTGGCTGGCGGATACTGCCACCTGTATCGCTCCCCAAAGCTGCGATAGCAATACCTGCAGCTACTGCTGCAGCGCTTCCGCCACTACTTCCGCCTGGCACTCTGCTAGGATCTTTTGGATTGAGTGTTTTGCCGTAGCAGCTTGTCTCTGTGGTGCTCCCCATCGCAAACTCATCCATGTTTGTGCGTCCAAATGGAGCAAATCCAGCACTTTTGAGCTTTTTTATCACTGTTGCATCATAGGGCGCATAGTAGCCTTGCAAGATTTTACTCGCGCATGTCACTTCCCATCCATCAACTTGAATATTATCTTTGATTGCAATAGGTACACCCTCACCGCTCTCATCGAGTGCTATATAGGCATTGAGCTCTTTGTGCTCTGCAGCCTTTGCAGCTAAATCCTTTTTGAGTTCAGCAAGTTCTTCTTTTGGTAATTCCAAAGCCTTCTTAAGTGTTATCAACGCATTCTCCTTACAAATAAAATCCCAATAAATACTAATAATAGAAAAAATATAATAGCCCATACAATAGCACTTGGTGGTACCGGCTTACTCAAGTCCATCTACTACCTTTTGGCAACGCTCACAAAGAGCCTCAGGCTCAATTGCTTGATATTTCCAACAGCGAGGACACTTATGCAGCGTAGCTATTTTGATCACAAATTTATCTCCATCAACTTCGAATCTACCAAGCTCCTCTCCACCTATTTCACTATCAACGCCGCTAACTATAAACCAATCTTCACGCTCAGTCTTTGGAAGAGCTAGCACTTTTTTTGCATGAGTATCAATAACTACTTCCAAAGATGATTTGATAAGCTTCTCTTTTTTGAGATTATCAATAATTTCATTGAATTTTCTTCTAGCTTCCAACATATACACTTCATCAAATGCAGCTGTAATTTCTGGAAGTCTCTCTATCTCAAAATCAAAAATTGACACTTTTGTGCCTTTTAAAATTTGTGGTGCATGTTCTACTATCTCATCAGCCGTATAGGTAAGTACAGGGGCAATAAGACCAAGCATCGATTTGGCAATGAGAGCCATAGCACTTTGGCTCGCACGTCTATGAGGATCATTGAGCGCATCACAGTAAAGGCGATCTTTACATACATCGAGGTAGATGCCACTAAATTCATTCACTATAAAATTATTGAGAATATTAAAGCCTTTTGCAAATTCGTAGTTTTTGAAATGTTCCTCTACCTGCTCAAATACTCTTTTTGCTTTGGTCAAAATCCAGCGATCAAGTACACCAAACTCTTCATTAATAGTATCAAGATCATTGATATTAGCTAGCATAAAACGAAAAGTATTACGCAGTTTCCTATATTGCTCCGCAATCTGCTTGAGGATATTTTCACTGATCTTAAGATCACTTTGATAGTCACTCATAGCTACCCAAAGGCGTAAAATCTCAACTCCAAATTTTTTCGCAACATCTTGAGGAGCAACTACATTGCCTTTGGATTTGCTCATCTTCTCACCCTTTTCATCGACTGTAAACCCATGAGTGAGAATAGCTTTGAATGGTGCTTTTTTCTCTATAGCACTGCTTACTAAGAGTGAGCTTTGAAACCAACCCCTGTGTTGATCACTTCCTTCTAAATAGAGATCAGCCGGATACTCTCCTGCATCATAGCGGCGAGATTTGAGCACTGCATACCAGGTTGATCCACTATCAAACCAAACATCAAGAATATCCATGACTTTTTCTAGATTCTGCGGATCATAACCACTTCCTGGATAGAGCAGATCTTTTATCTCCATACTATACCAAGCATCGCTTCCAAAACGCTCAAAAATCATCGCTATATAATTGAGTACCTTCTCATCTAAAATGACTTCACCTGTAGTTTTGTCTCTAAAAAATGCAATTGGCACACCCCAGTCACGCTGGCGGGATATACACCAGTCTGGTCGATTCTCTATCATCGCACGCAAACGGTTTCGTCCCCACTCTGGATAAAAGGCAGTCTTTTCCACCTCTTCCAAAGCTATCTGGCGGAGTGTCTTTTGTAGCTCTTTTGGCGCTTTATCCACAGCAATGAACCACTGCTTTGTAGCACGAAAAATAATAGGCTTATGTGTTCTCCAACAGTGTGGATAGGAGTGTTTGATATTCTCTGCTTTTAAAAGACTCTCTCCCAGAAGCTCTAAAATCTTCTCGTTTGCTTCAAATACATTCATCCCCACAAACTCTTCGGGCAAGAGTTTTTCTCGCACTATCGTCTCATCATAGCGCCCTTCATCATCTACTGGCATAAGTACTTCAAGATTGTAAGCAAGTCCTACACGATAGTCATCCTCACCATGTCCTGGTGCAGTATGGACCGCCCCTGTCCCACTTTCTGTTGTAACATGCTCTCCAAGAACTATGCGGCTACGACGACCATTAAGAGGATTGATTGCATGAAGATTTTCAAGCTCTTTTGCTGCAACTTTCCTCTCTACCTCCCCTTTGACTATCTCTTTTTCTTGAAGTTCTTCATACAGATCTTCTGCAACTATATAGCCATCACTTGTAAGTACATACGAAATATCTGGATTGAGGGCAATTCCTGTGTTTGCTGGAAGAGTCCAAGGGGTTGTAGTCCATATGATAATACTAGCATCTTTTCCGATCTTTTCTGCAGCATCTTTATCAAGCTTAAAAGCTACATATATCGACGGACTTACCTTATCTTCATACTCCACTTCTGCTTCAGCCAATGCAGTCTTTGCTGCCCAGCTCCAATATACAGGCTTGCTGCGCTCAACCAAAAGGCCCTCTTTTGCTATTTCGCAAAGAGCACGGTAGATATCAGCTTCAAAGGCATAATCCATTGTCAAATAAGGATTTTCCCAATCTGCTATTACACCAAGATTTTTAAACTCTTCTCTTTGAATATTGACAAATTTGCTGGCATGTTCACGACACAGCTCTCTGATTTTTGTCTTTGGAAGTTCCTCTTTTTTCTTTGTACCGATTTTCTTTTCTACTTGCTGCTCAATTGGCAATCCATGACAATCCCATCCAGGAGTAAAACGAACAGCATTCCCTTCAAAGTAGTTAAATTTGACAATAATGTCTTTGAGAATTTTATTGAGTGCATGGCCAATATGAATATGTCCATTAGCATAAGGAGGACCATCGTGGAGAGTAAAGAGAGGTCTTCCTTCTCTTTTCTTTTTCATCTTCTCGTAAACTTTATTCTCAAACCATCTTGCATATCTTTTTGGTTCATTTTGCGGCAGATTTCCTCGCATAGGAAAAGTGGTTTTGGGCAAAAGGAGCGTCTCTTTATAGTCCATACAACCCTCTTTTTGATTTTTTAAGATATATTTTATAAAAAAAGTAATTAAAAGGTACTGAATATTTGCTATAATCAAAAAAATCACAAAGGTTCTCTATGCAAACAGCCCTCCTCTTCATAGGGAAAGAGTTTCAGATCAATGACGAGTTTGTCTCCTATGTCAAGCGCCAACTGCTTAAAAATGTGGATACAATAAGTGCGATTGTTTTTTATAAAGAGCGGGATAAAAATCTTTTTGTCCATATAGCAGATTTTGCAAAAGAGTATAGAAATCTTTTGATTGTCACAACCTATGAGAGCTATCCTACTGTAAGTAAAATTATCGCTACTCTCTATGATGATACACTCGTTGCAAAAGAGAACTTTTTAGTTCCTACAAAAGCGACCGCTGCAGAATCGAACTCATTTTTGATTGAAGCAAACCCCTCTGCGATAAATCTTTTACGTGTTAAAATTGGTGAAAAGCTACCAAAAATATTGCTAGGACTACAAAACGAATCTACCAATTTATTTATTTTTGGTTTGGATAGAGCACAGATAATGGAGAAGATTGATCCACTAGCCAAGAGCTATGATATTGGCTATGTTTTGACACAAGAGACTCCGGAACTTCACAAAGTATTTGTCTATAACAAAAAGTATGGAGATCTTGCAATCTTTGTCCAAAATCTCAAACTCATGCTACCCCAGAGTATGATCGTAGCCCACAATGTATTTGAGTATCTCATAGAGCGATTTACTATTGCACACAAAACGATTACATTTGCTGAGAGCTGTACAGGAGGATTGTTAGCAAGCCTCTTGACCAAAATTCCTGGCTCATCAAACATATTCAACGGTTCACTTGTTACATATGCAAATGAGATCAAACATGCATGGCTAGGTGTGAAAAAAGAGACACTCGAAGCCTTTGGGGCTGTGAGCGAAGAGACAGTAGAAGAGATGCTACGAGGAGCTCTCAAAGTAGCTAGTGCAGACTATGCAATAGCCATTAGCGGTATAGCAGGACCAGGTGGTGCAACTCCCACAAAACCCGTAGGAACGGTAGTTGTAGGATGTAGAGGTAAAGAGAGCGAACTTATTCGCACTATGCACTTTAAGGGTGATCGCAACTATATCCAGTATCAAGCAGCAATGTATGGAGTCAGACTCCTCTTTGAAATTGCAAAAGAGGAACTTTTCTAAAACTCTTGACATCTCAAAATTTTTTTCTTATAATTTCACTCACATTCGCAAACGCGATAGGCAAAAGCCCATAATCGCGAAGGTTTGACCCGTTAGCTCAGTTGGTAGAGCAACTCCCTTTTAAGGAGTGGGCCGTTGGTTCGAATCCAACACGGGTCACCACTTGCGACCCCTTCATCTAGTGGCCAAGGATGCCACCCTTTCACGGTGGTCACAGGGGTTCAAATCCCCTAGGGGTCGCCATATGATGGTCGCTTAGCTCAGTTGGTAGAGCGCTTGCCTTACAAGCAAGTGGTCAGTGGTTCGAGTCCACTAGCGACCACCATTGGAGCCGTAGTTCAGCTGGTTAGAATGCCGGCCTGTCACGCCGGAGGTCGCGGGTTCGAGTCCCGTCGGCTCCGCCACTTATCCTCCTTTGCAACACTTCTGCAACGCTTCTTTGCTATACTTTTTACATGAAGATGAATATAAATAAAAAAGATAGATCTAGTATGACGATAGAAGATTTTTACAAGAATGCAAAAATTCATGATCTTACTGCTCAAGAAATAACATTCCTTTACGACTATGCACAACAGTGCGATCTCGATCCAAGTAGAGTCCTTGTCAATAAAGATTTTTTCAACCAGGTAGTACAAAAATATCGTGAAATAGCTCCAAAATTTGATAGCGCTATGATCTCCTCTATTGAAGATAAATTGGGATTTACCTCAGGCATTACCCAACGGATCTATTCCACAAAAGAGATACGTGAACAGCAAAAGGCAAAATTCTATTTTGACAGGTTTTCTTACAATCCTATAACATTAATAAAAAATTATGATGATTACGGGTTGTGGCAGATCGATCTCCATGCCAATATGGATAGATTCAAAAATGGTATGCAAGGATTTGTCATTTTTGAGATACGCCATCTCATAGCCTACAAATTCAATACAGTCGTTGAAGATGTTTTGAAGTATTTTGAGAATAAATTCTTACAAATTCCTCATTCCCAAAATATTGAAGTTTTGGCAAAAAGAAAATACCCACGTATCGAAGTCGATATCGATGGACTGGTCAAAAAGGTAGGACGTCTCAGAGATTACCCCTACTACAAATGTAAAATATGCAATATTTCAGAAGGCGGTGTGAAAATTTGTGTAGATGAAGATGCTTTTAAGCAGGGTGATCAACTAGAAGTAAAATTCAAACTCACTTATGAAGGTATAGAGGCTGAAGCTATAGTCAAAGCGCACATCACATATGATGGACCAGGACAGTATGGCTTACAATTTACCAATATTGATAGTCACACCCATTTTGTTATAGCAAAGTATATTCAAACCAATCTCAAAGATGAAATTATTTAGATACACGACCTGTCTTCTAAAAAATCCCTCAAAATTTTCGCATGGTCAAAAACAAGTCTTTTCCATGGTATCTCTTCAAGTTTATAAATAGCAGCCTTTTTTGCATCATCATTTGCTTTTGGCATTTGTGAGGCTTTGCACTCAAAAGTAACTGATACAGTGTGAAAGCGTGGATCCCTCTTGGGATCACTGTAGACATTGAAGATGCGAATAATCTCTACATCTAAACTTGTCTCTTCCCTCATTTCTCGCAGCAGTGCATCCTGCACACTCTCTCCAATCTCTACAAATCCGCCAGGAAGCGCCACACCAAGAGGCGGATTCTTACGCTCAATCAAAACAATACCCAAAAATTTTTCATTATCAAATATCTTAATGATTCCATCAACTGCCACATAAGGAGTCGCAGGTCTAAAAGGATATGTATACATTTTTTACCTTTTAAGAAGTTTTTTGAGCTCTTTGAGTGAGCGTGTATTGATAATGTCCTCTTTTTCGCACCATCCGCGACGTGCTTGGTTCACACCATATTGCATATAGTATAAAGAATAGATATTGTGCGAATCGGTATTGATAGCCATCTTCACACCTATCTCTTTTGCCATCTTGGCGTGTATATCATTAAGATCCAACCTATCAGGCTGTGCATTTATCTCCATATGGATATTGCTCTCTTTTGCACTTTGCAAAATCTTCTCCATATCGATATCTATCGGATCGCGCATATTTATCATCCTTGCGGTAGGATGTGCTAATATATTGACATGTGGATTTTCAAAAGCTTTGAGTATACGGGCAGTCTGTTTCTCTTTAGAGAGATTAAATTTATAGTGCACTGCAACTAAAACTACATCCATCTCTTTGAGTACATCATCACTCATATCAAGTGAGCCATCCTCTAGTATATCTACTTCCATACCTTTTAATATGGTTAGGCCTGCTATTTTTTCATTGACCTTATCTATCTCTTCAAACTCTTGCAAAACTCTCTTCTCATCAAGCCCCTTTGCTACCGTCAAACGCTTTGAGTGATCAGTGATAGCGATGTATTCATACCCCATCTCTTTTGCAGCTTTTGCCATATCCTCAATAGTGTGTTTTCCATCACTGTATACCGTATGCATGTGCAGATCGCCTCTGATATCTTTGAGTTCTATGAGTTTTGGAAGTTTGCCAGCTTTACACGCTACTATCTCCCCGCGATTTTCTCTCAGTTCTGGCTCAATATAACATAACCCTACAGCCTTATAGACCTCCTCTTCAGTTTTTCCGGCTATACGCTCTTCACCTCTAAAAACTCCATACTCATTGACTTTGAGTCCAAGCTCAATTGCTAGTTTTCTGATCTCAATATTGTGCTGCTTGGAGCCTGTGAAGTAGTGCAAGGCACTTCCATAGCTCTCATCCTCTACACTCCGCAGATCCACTTGCAAGTCATTATTCAAAATAACAGTCGATCTGGTAGAGCCTGCAGAAACCACCTCTTTGATTTTTGGATATTTTATAAAGTGGCGAATCACTTCGCTAAAATCTTTGGCAGTAGCCAAAATATCAAGATCCCCTACCGTCTCTTTCTTTCTCCTAAAACTTCCTGCAACCTCTAAGTGTGTCAGCTCAATTTGTGAAAGATATGCCAAGAGATCATCCACATACTCCTTAGCTTCACTCCATTTGAAGCGGTGGCCAGCTTTCTTGGCTAATACGACCCCTTTTAAAATCTTCTCCACAAGAGTAGGACCAAAACCGGGAAGCTTTTCTATTTCACCACTCTCAGCAGCTCTTTTTAGATCATCCATAGTCTGAATATGAAGTTTCTCATAGAGCGTTTTAATTCTTTTTGGACCCAATCCCTCGATAGAGAGCATCTCCACAAGAGTTGGAGGAATCTCCTCTTTGATCTGCTCTAGTTTTGAAAATTTCCCAGTAGTGACGATCTCTTTTATGTAGCTACTCAGATCTGCACCAATACCTGGAAGTTTTGTGAGATCATACCCCTCTTTGACAAGCTCTTCAAGAGGTTTACCGATATTTTCTACCGTTCTAGCAGCATTTCTATATGCTCGTACTTTAAAAGGATTTTCCCCTTTAATTTCTAGCATATCAGCATATTCATTGAAGATTTTTGCTATCTCTGCATTTGTAATGGCCATAACTACCCTTCTTTCGCTTTTGATTTAATATATGCTCCATAGATCATCACTACAACACCCGCAATGAGCAGGCTATATGCACCAGTTGTGCTCAGCTCCACACATCCAACTGTAAAGCTGTTAAATGCTGTTACCATCAAACCCCAACCAAAGAGATAAAAAAGCTCTCCACGCCGGCACACCGTACATTTCATATTTACTCCGATTTTTTATAATATTATATAGCTAAAGGAGTAAGTTTGCAAAACACGAATGTTTTACTTTTAGAAGATGATATGAGCCTGAGTGAGACAATAGCAGAGTATCTAGAAGATGAAGGATTCCAAGTCACAGCAGTTTATAACTCCGATGAGGCATTGGATAAGATATATGAAGAGAATTTTGATATTTTGCTTTTGGATGTAATGGTGCCGGGAACAGATGGATTTACCCTTCTTAGGCAGATTCGCCAAAGAAGTGATGCGCCAGCAATCTTCATCACTTCCCTTGATAGTGTAGAAAATCTTGAAAAAGGATTCGCTAGTGGTGCAGATGACTATATCCGCAAACCCTTTGCACTCAAAGAGCTCAAACTCCGCATGGAAACACTGCTCAAGCGTACTTACGAAGCAAAAGAGAGCAAAATCGCAATAAATGAAAAGAGCTACTTTGATATCAAAAGTGGCACGCTCTATGTCGACGGCAAGCCAGTCAACCTCAACCAAAAAGAGATACGCCTTCTCAAACTGTTTCTCAAACACCCCAATGAGCAGATAAGCCATGAACAAATCTATGAAACGCTTTGGGACTATAATGAGACACCCAGCGATATGGCTTTGCGCACCTACATAAAGAATCTGCGCAAATATCTTGGAAAAGAGAGAATTGAGAGCATAAAGCGCTATGGATATAAATTTATCAAGTGAGAAACATAGTCTCATAAAGTTTTTGGGACTCTATATATTTTTGACCCTCATTATATTTGCTCTTGCATCGGTAATGTACTATAAATTTGAAAAAGATGTGATGCTCTACTCTAAGTTGCCGCGCCTGCAAGAAAACTCCAAAGATGTCATTCGCCGTATCAAAGCAATGCATGAATCATTGCTTGAAGATAACTTCTATCCTCGCTACTCCACATTTCACTCTGCAATCTTTGATGCAGATTACAAAAAAATATTTTCGCTCCTGCATAATGATGCAGTCGATTTCAATGATTATCTTTATAAAAAAGGAAAATATATCTACTTTATAAAAGAGCCTGGCCTTTACTACCTTGGAGCTAAATATGTTGTGATTGAAGTGCCAGATGATGAAAAATGGTTAACAACTCTTTATCGCAACATTGCACTCTATGGCACCCTCTTTTTGCTCTTTATGGCAGTACTAGGATATTTCCTTGTCAAGCAGTTTTTGCGTCCTATGAAAGACTCATTTTTGTTGCTCAACAACTTCATCAAAGATACAACCCACGAACTCAACACGCCTGTGAGTACCATTTTGGCCAATATCGAAACTATCGATAAGAACAAAATCGATCAAAAAGTAGCCAAAAAACTCCAGCGAATAGATATAGCAGCACGCACAATTTCAACTATATATAAAGATCTCACCTATCTTTTGCTCCAGGATAAAATCCCTTCAAAAATAGAAAAGATCGATATCAATAGTCTCATCTCCCAAAGGCTTACCTACTTTGCCACAATGGCTGAAGCCAAAAAGATCAAGATAAGTTTTTCCCAATCGCCTACATTCTTAGAAGCTGACAAGCAAAAAATCACTCGCCTCATAGACAACCTTCTCTCCAACGCAATCAAATACAATAAGGTAGGCGGTACTATCAAAATCACAACATTTCGCAACGGTTTTAGCATAGAAGATAGTGGCATCGGAATACCTGAAGAGAAAAAAGAGGAGATTTTTGAGCGCTACAAACGCCTCACAAACAGCGAAGGAGGATTTGGTATAGGTATGCACATAGTGCTCAGCATTGCCAAAGAGTTTGGACTTAAGATTAAAATCGATTCAAAAGAGCAAAAATATACGAAAGTGACTGTAACATGGTAAAAAAACTCCTTCTTGCCTTTGTTTTTGTAGAGTTGGTTATGGGAGCAAATATCTTCGATAGGTCTTGCATACCATGCCATATGAGAAAGAGAGCACCTCTCAAGCCAATATTTTTTGATTATCTCCTCTACTATAGCAGCGAGCGAGCAGTCAAAAACGCAATGGTGCAAAACCTTCTCCATCCTGACAAAGCACATATAATTGAAAAGAGGCTCTATAGGCATAGATTCAGAGAAAAGACTCTGCGCAAAGCTTTAGATATTTACTGGGATAGATACAAAATATTTGGAAAGATAAAATAATTCACAATAACTTCACAATTATGCTTTACAATTGAATTGACTAAATAAAAGGAGGCAAAATGAAAAGAATCGCGAGTCTAATCTTCGCAGCAATTCTTGGTGCAAGTTTCATAAGCACTGCAGCATTTGCAGATGCAAGCAAGGGTCAAAGAATCTACCAAAAGAAACTCAAAAAAGTGTGTGGATTCAATGGTGCAAAATTTGCTGCAAAGCATACACAGGATGAGTGGGAAGAGCTCAAAGAGGAAGGTAAGTTCGAAGATGAGATTCAAAAACTCTGCCCTAAATATAAAAAAGGGTATCTCAACGCTTCTCAACTCAACCATGTTTATGACTTTGCATACAAATATGCTAGCGACAGCGGTGAAGTTCCAAGCTGTTAATAATAAATTCTAAATAAGGAGGATACAATGAAAAAATTGGCAGTACTTACTCTTGCAGCAGCAGTTGCAACTACTCTTATGGCGGCTGACGGTGCAGCCCTTTATAAAAAATGTGCTGGATGTCATGGTGCAAATGGTGAGAAAAAAGCTCTTGGCAAATCTGAAGTTATCAAAGGTTGGCCAAAAGATAAAATCGTTGAAGCTCTCAAAGGCTACAAAGCTGGTACGAGAAACGTACACGGTATGGGCGCTTTGATGAAAGGTCAAGTGGCAAATCTTAGCGATGCTGACATCGAAGCTTTGGCTGATTACATCTCTAAGTTGAAATAATTCAACCTTTTTAATAACTTACAATTTAACAATTTTTGAGGGCATATGCCCTCACACAAATCTGCTTACCCACTGCGCAATCTGCGGTGCACTGAGTGCTCCTGATACCCTATCAAGCTCTTGTCCATGTTTGAAAGCTATCATAGTAGGAATCCCTCTGATGCCGTATGGTGCAGCAAGTTGTGGATACTCTTCGGTATTGAGTTTTGCAAATCGCGCTTTGAGCGGAAACTCTCTTGCAGCTGCTTCAAAATTTGGAGCCATCATAAGACACGGTCCACACCATGGAGCCCAAAAATCTACAATAACCGGAATATCATTTTTTGTAAGCATTACTTCAAAATTTTGTGGATTGAGATCGACAGGATGAGTATCAAGGAGATCAGATCCGCACTTTCCACACTTTGCTTTGTTGTAGTGCTCTTTTTTAGGCAGTCTATTGACACTCAAACAATTTGGACATACTACATTTATCATATCTTCCTCCTTTTTTCTCAAGATTTTATCCAATCAGGCTCAAATATTTTGCTACTTTTATTGCTTTTGCTATAATGGAGAAACAGGAGCAAACTATGGCTGACTTCTTTGTAGAAAATGTAGTCAAATCGTACCGTGCTAATGAGCACCCCTCATACCGCTTATGGCAAGAAAAGCGCAAAAAAAGAAAAAAACAGAACATCTCTTCATACAAAAAGAAAAAACGCAAAAAACACCTCATCGATATTTATGCGTAATATTGCTATAATCAAATAAAAAAGGAAGAGCAATATGGGAAAAGTGCTTATTATAGGTGCAGGAGGTGTTGGCCGTGTCGTTGCTCACAAATGTGCTCTCAATCCTGATACGTTCCAACATATTGCACTTGCTAGTAGGACGCTGAGCAAATGCGAAGAGATTCGTCAAGAGATCAAAGACAAGTGGAACCGAGATATTGATGTAGCAAGAGTCGATGCAGATAATGTTAATGAACTCATTGATCTTATACAACTTGTCAAACCAGATATTGTCATTAATGTTGCATTGCCGTATCAAGACCTCTCCATAATGGAAGCTTGTATGGAGACAAAGGTGGACTATCTTGATACTGCCAATTACGAGCATCCAGATACTGCAAAATTTGAATATGGACCGCAGTGGGCATTGGATGAACCATTTAAAGAACGCGGCATTATGGGTTTACTTGGAAGTGGATTTGATCCTGGTGTGACAAATGTATTTGTAGCATATGCGCAAAAACACTATTTCGACACTATCGAGTATATCGACATACTTGACTGTAATGCTGGAGATCATGGTTACCCATTTGCTACCAATTTCAACCCTGAAATCAATATCCGCGAAGTCAACTCCAAAGGAAGATACTGGGAAGACGGCAAATGGATTGAGACTGAACCTATGGAGATCAAAATGGTATGGGACTACCCAGAAATCGGTCCCAAAGATAGCTATCTTCTCTACCATGAAGAAGAAGAATCACTTGTCAAGCATATCAAAGGGCTTAAGCGCATTCGCTTTTGGATGACATTTAGCGAAAGTTACCTCACTCACCTCAAAGTCCTTGACAATGTAGGTATGACGCGTATCGACCCGATTGAGGTAGATGGATGCAAAGTGGTACCACTCCATGTACTCAAAGCGCTCTTGCCCGATCCTGCAAGTCTTGGAGCTAGAACCAAAGGAAAAACAAATATCGGTGTAGTCTGTGAAGGTATAAAAGATGGCAAACGGCGTAAAATTTACATATATAATATCTGTGACCACCAAGAAGCCTACAAAGAAGTTTACAGTCAATGCGTAAGCTATACTACAGGAGTTCCAGCAATGATTGGAGCAAAGATGATGCTAGAGCGTAAATGGTATAAACCGGGAGTATGGAATATGGAGCAGTTTGACCCTGATCCATTCATGGAAGAGCTCAACAAGCAGGGACTTCCTTGGCATGTATTGGAGATGGATCCCAATCAAACAAAGGAGATAAAATGAAAAAGATGATACTTTTCATAGCTTGTGCTCTCATTTTGCAGGCAGGCTTTTTAGATAGTTTGCAAGAGGGAGCAAAGCAGTATATGCATCAAAACTCTACAAAGAGTGTAACTTCTTCAAATGAGGAACAAAGCGCTCTCCATGATGCCCTCGAGCTTGGCATCAAAAATGCCATCGGTACCCTTGGCAAAAAGGATGGCTTTTACAAAAATCCTCTTGTCAAAATTCCCTTACCGCAAAATGTCCAGACTGTGGCAAAGACACTGCGCAGTGTAGGAATGGGAAAATATGTGGATAATTTTGAGCTCTCCATGAATAGAGCTGCAGAGGAGGCTGTACCTGAGACTGCCTCAATTTTACTCAATACTGCTAGAAGCATCTCACCCGAGGATACAAAAAGGTTGATTCTTAGCAACAAAGATGATGCAATTACACAATATTTCAAGCAGCATGCTGGTAAGCAGCTTCAAGAAAAAATCGCACCAATTATCAAAAAGCATCTCGAAAATGAGCAGGTAACAAAATATTATCGTCTCATGATGGAAGCGTATAACAAATATGCACCAAACCTTACAAACAATAGCTACACCAAAGGAGCGATGCAAGCTCTTGGTATGAATACACCTGCAAATGTAGAAGAAAAAGATCTGAGCAGCTACGTGACCAACCGTACTCTTGATGGAATATTTAAAATGATAGCGCAAAAAGAGCATGCAATCCGCACCTCTCCACTTGCTCGCACAACTAAAGCATTGAAGGATGTCTTTGGAAAGTAGGATCGAAAAGGTCATCGATCGCATCAAAACGCCCGCTTATGTGTGTGAAGAGGCTCTTTTGGAACGCAATCTCCAAATCCTTGATGATGTACAACAAAAAAGTGGTGCAAAAATTATTTTGGCACTCAAAGGCTTTGCAATGTGGAGTACTTTTGATCTTGTAAAAAAGTATCTCCATGGTGCAACTGCTAGTGGACTATGGGAGTGCCATTTAGCTTTTGAAGAGCTTGGCAAAGAGGTGCATACCTATTCACCCGCCTTCAAAGAGGACGAAATCGATCTCATTGCAAAAATGAGCAACCATCTGGTCTTTAATTCTCTCAATCAATTGCAAAAATTCAAATCACGTGTAAAGAAAGTCAACCCTTCCATATCTCTTGGCGTGCGGGTCAATCCTGAGTACAGTGCTGCTCCCGTGGAACTCTATAACCCTTGTGCTCCTATGAGTAGACTTGGTGTCACACGCAATAACTTTTACTGGGATGATGCAATTGAGGGGCTGCATTTTCATGCACTTTGCGAAGAGAGCGCTACCTCTTTGCAAAGAGTGCTGCAAGCATTTGAAGAGAAGTTTGGAGAGTTTATCCCACAATGCAAATGGATAAATTTTGGTGGAGGGCACCATATAACAAAAGAGGGGTATGACAAAGAGCTCCTCATTAAACTCATCAAAGATTTTAAAGAGCGCTACAGTGTTGAGGTCTACCTCGAACCTGGCGAAGCGGTAGGCTGGCAAACAGGAGTGCTTGTCGCAAGCGTAGTCGATATCATAGACAACGGCATGCCTATTGCAATCCTTGATACTTCAGCTGAAACACATATGCCAGATGTACTTGCAATGCCCTATCGTCCGGAAGTAAGAGGAGCTGGTCATCCTGGTAAAAAGCCCTATACATATCGCTTGGGTGGGAACTCATGTCTAGCAGGTGATGTGATAGGAGATTACAGCTTCGATAAACCGCTTGAAATTGATCAAAAGCTTATCTTTGAAGATATGATCCACTATACATTTGTTAAAAACACAACTTTTAATGGTATAAGATTACCTGATTTAGCAATTTTACGCAAAAGTGGTGAGTATGAAGTAATAAGGAGATTTGATTATTGCGACTACAAACACCGACTCTCCTAATTGCAACTGCAATTATCGGATATGCATCTTTTTGCGCATACCTTTATTTCAATCAAGAGAAGCTTATTTTTCGCACAGACCTTGCTCCAAAAGAGGTAAATCTCCATCCAAAAATTAAACAGACTTTTATCGATGGAATAGAGGTTGGTATTATAGATAATAAAAGTGCTGTTACAATTTTCTATTTTGGCGGCAATGCAAATAATGCATTAGAATTTCTCAATAATTTTATAGACACACCCTACAACTTTGTAGCAATGAACTATCCTGGATATGGCAACTCCAAGGGTTCTCCTTCACAAGATGCGATTTTCGAAGCAGCTACGAAGGTTTACGAGAAATTTAGGTCTAAAACCAACATTCTCATAGGTCGCAGCTTAGGCACTGGAGTGGCAGCATTTTTGGCTTCACGCTTTCAAGTAGCAGGAATTATTCTTATCACCCCCTACTACTCTTTAGAGCATTTAGCAAGGCTGAAATACCCTTACTGTCCTATCGGATTTTTGATCAAGCACCCTTTTAGAACCTATGTATATATCAAAAATACAGATATACCTGTCTGTATCATCCAAGCTGCCAAGGATGATATGACTCCGCCAGCTACACTCAATAAGCTCTTGCCATTTATAAAAAACCTTAAACTACGTCAAGAGATTCCTTCTTCTACGCATGCTGATATTCTCTCCCATCCACAAACTATTTACATGCTAAAAAAATGCATCAAGAGTTTTGTAGATGAGCAAGAGCCTCGCGCATAAGCTCTATATGGTAATCCTCTTGATAGTTGATAAAATCAAAAAATTTTTGCAGCTCTTCATCTGATACTGCTTGGCTCAGAGCCTTGCACTGCTCTTTTGCTGCAATCTCTTCATCTATTCCATTGCGCAAGAAGTTTTCTAGATCTTCAAACTTATAGACCTCTCTCATTACAACTCTTGGCAGTGCCAAAATCCCAAGCTTTGCTTGCAGAAGTGCAAATGATTTGAGATGAAAACACGATTCATATATCAAATCTTCAAAAATAGAATAGAGCTCTTTGCTGCTAGTGTGCATAGCTGCATAGAAGTATGTCACAATAAGCTCATACTCTTTATACGACTCTTCAAACAAAAACTCCACTAATGCCTGAAGGCTCTCTCCCTCAAGCCCTTCATAGAAGAGTCTTTTGTCAAATGCTGTGAGTTCTTTGGGATCTTGCTTTGCAAACTGCTCCAGTTTGTAGCGCATATACGCTTCGTCTCTTTTCATACGATCAAAGAGAGGCGCCACTCCATACTCTCTTTCTACCTTATCAATCACTTCTACTAAAGTCTCATAAACTCCTCTATCAAATTTATGCACGATATCGATATGCTCTCTATCCCAATCAAAATCCAATCCCTCTTTGATCATCAATTTTGCAAGCCATTTGAGATGGCGAAATTCTATGCGTGCAAAATCAAGAAGTATCGCATACTCTTTTCCCTCTTGCAAAGCAAATGCTCCATAGAGCATCTGTAACCACAATTGATGTTTTTTGCGAAAAAGTTCTCTCATGATTGCTCCTCTGGAGTTGGACAACTGAGGGTCACATACTCATAGTGATCTTTTTCTATCCCCTTTTGTCTTGCTTCATAATCTTTTACAGCCGCCATAAAAGCACGCGCCACCACTTCGCCACACGCTGCATCTGGTGGGGGATTATCTTTGATCTTTTCAAAGACCTCATTGGTAAAGTCTATTCCATGCTGGAGTGTTTTGTTTTTATACTCCTTGCTAAAGAGCCCTCCACTCACTACTGTGGTACCACATCCGTTTGTCTGCCATTTAATGTCTTTTATGATTTTGCTTACAGGATCAATTTTGAGGTATATCACAACCATCTCACCTGTTTGCTGGTTTTTCCCATAACCTTTAGCATCATAATCTTGCATTTCACCATAATTTGGAGGGTTGATCATGAGCTCTAGAAGCTGCGGATCGATAGGTGGAGTTTGCTGCATAGTCGTCCTTATGATAAAATCTATAAAGTATTATAACCAAAGGAAGAGTGTGAAAAAAGATCGCTATATACGATCTAAATATATTCGTGAATTGGAACGCTTCGTCAATAGAATAGTCGATTTTTTCCAAACGGAGCGAACAAAAGAGCAGATAGATGCCCATATAGCTAAAATCTTTGCACCCTTAGAGGATATTGAGACTACCTACTTGCAAAGTGAATACCTCAAAGAGTTAGAAAAATTTGTTGAGCGCAATGCGAATTTGCACTTAAGTGAAAAAGAGGCTAGCCAAATCCAAGAAGATGTACTTAAAGAGGCAAATCTTTTGCGAAAGCTCAAACGAAAAAAAAGCTTTGCAAAAGAGAAACACAGAGGCAAAAGCCTCTTAGAAGATTGAGAGCAATACCCCAGCTGCAACAGCTGAACCGATAACTCCTGCCACATTGGGGCCCATTGCATGCATGAGTAATACGTTTGTAGGATCTGCTTCCATTCCTACCCTGTTTGCCACACGCGCTGCCATAGGTACCGCACTCACACCTGCAGCTCCTATGAGAGGATTGATAGGCTCTTTGGAGAGTTTGTTCATGATTTTACCCATAATAACACCCGCTGCAGTTCCAAGTGAGAACGCTACAAGTCCTAGAAGCAAAATACCGAGTGATTCTGGTACGAGGAAGTATTCAGCTGCAAGCTTACTACCAACTGAGAGGCCGAGGAAGATAGTGACGATATTGATAAGCTCATTTTGTAACGTTTTAGAGAGTCTCTCAACCACACCAGATTCACGCACAAAGTTTCCAAAAGTAAGCGCTCCAATAAGTGGAGAAGACTCTGGTAAAATCAAGATAGTAAGTACAAGAACTGTGAGTGGGAAGAGGATCTTTTCAAGTTTGCTTACTTTACGTCTTGTAGTCATACGAATTTTTCGCTCCTCTTCCGTAGTCAAAGCCCTCATAATAGGAGGTTGGATAACTGGAACTAGAGCCATGTAGCTATATGCTGCCACAGCCATTGCACCCAAAAGGTCAGGCGCTAGTTTACTAGCGATAAAGATCGTTGTTGGACCATCAGCACCGCCAATGATCGAAATTGCTGCAGAATCTTGCAGACTAAAATCAAAAATTCCCATCTGGCTCAACGCCACTGCACCAACGAGTGTTCCAAAGATACCAAACTGCGCTGCAGCACCCAAAAGTGCAGTCTTTGGATTGGCAAGCAGCGGTCCAAAGTCTGTCATAGCGCCAACACCCATGAAGATGAGAATCGGAAAGAGCTCATTGGCAATACCAGCTTTGTAGAGCTCACCGATAAATCCACCATCGCCGATGATATTTGCCAAAGGAATATTGGCAAGCAACCCGCCAAAACCGATAGGAATGAGCAAAAGGGGTTCAAATCCTTTGGCAATCGCTAGATAAAAAAGTAAGAAAGAGATACCAATCATAATTATGCGTCCAGCGCTTTGCTGGAACTTATTGACTGGATCACCTTTAGCGTTTTTCACACTATCTTGAGGATTTAAAAAAGCATAGATACCTGTTTGCTTGTAGAAGTTATAGAGCAGTGATCCAAAACCTTTACTCTCTACCTGCTGCTCTTGTTTGGCTGCAGGTTTGGCCTCTTTTGCCATATGATCCATTGTTGCGAGTGCTGTGATGGGGATCACAAAGACACTGAGTGCAAGCAGGAATGTAATTAGTTTTCTCTTCATATCCCTACTCCATTGTCGCTAATACTTGGCCCTCTTCGACCGTATCATTGACTTTGACAGCGATGTGCGCAATAACTCCATCTTTTGGTGCAGGAATATCTATCTCCATCTTCATCGACTCTAATATCATGATCTTATCACCAGCTTTTACCTGATCACCTGGATTGACAAGGATTTTCCATACTGTTCCAGGAACTGCAGATTTAATCTCAGTCATGCCACCTGCTGCTTCACCTCTACTCTCTTGCTCTTCAACAATTTCAGGCTCTTTTTTAGCCTCTGCTTCAGCTTGCGGCTTGACCTCTACATTGCCTTCTGCAATCTCAACAACAAACTTCTCTCCATCTACAATTACTGTATAGATTCCATTAGTTTTGCTCACTTTCTCTTCCTCCATTTCGCTCTTTTTTCTTACCATCAATGGGCTTTCGCCTTTTAAGAATGCAATACCTTTATCTCCACATGCTGCTGCTATGAAGATATTCTCTTCTGTTGTATCGATATTTTCTTCTTCAAGTCGCTTCTTCCAGTATGCAATAGACTTAGTCTCATCACGATCTGCTATGTCGAGTGGGTTTTCTGAAGTAGGTTCCAATCCAAGCTGTTCACTTGCAAGTGCAACCACTTCTGGATCAGGTACAACTGGCGTTTTTCCAAAGTATCCAAGAACCATCTTGCCATATCCTGGAGCAATCTTCTTCCATGGCCCAAACATGACATTATTAAATGCTTGCTGCCAATAAAACTGACTTACCGGCGTTACACTTGTACCAAATCCACCTTTCTCAACTACTTCGCGCATCGCTTTAATAACTTCAGGGTATTTGTGCAAGATCTTATTATCACGCATCATCTGGGTATTTGCAGTAAGTGCTCCACCTGGCATTGGTGAGAATGGAATGAGTGGGCTTACTTGTGTTGCTTCAGGTGGAATGAAGTAGTCTGCAAGGCACTCTTTGAGTGTCTCTTCATAATCTAAAACTTTTTCCATATCTAATCCACCAAGATCGTATGGTTTACCTTTGACTGCGTGAAGCATTGTGATGATATCTGGTTGGCTCGTTCCCCCACTCACAGGAGACGCTGCAAGATCAATACCATCTACACCAGCTTCGAGTGCTGCTAAATAGCACGCTACACTCACGCCTGCGGTCTCATGGGTATGAAGACGTAAATGCACATCTTTACCAAGGAGTTTGCGTGCCATTTTGATAGTCTTAAATACCTTATCAGGACTGCTTGTACCACTTGCATCTTTGAAAGCGAGGCTATCAAACTCAATCCCTCTATCTAAGATTTCGCGCAGTGTCTTTTCATAAAACTCTGGAGTATGCACCCCAGTGCATCCTGGAGGAAGATCCATAATTGTGATAACTATTTCATGCTTCATTCCGTGCTTTTTAATACACTGTGCAGAGTATTCAAGGTTGTCAACATCATTGAGAGCATCGAAGTTACGCACTGTTGTTGTGCCATGTTTTGCAAAGAGTTTTGCAAAAAGATCTATCATTTCACGGCTTCCAGTATCAAGCATCACCGTATTGATACCGCGAGCAAGGATTTGCAAGTTCGCTTCTGGTCCTACTTTTTCTCTAAAGGCATCCATCATATCGAACGCATTTTCTCTGAGGTAGAAAAAGAGGCTTTGAAAGCGTGCACCTCCACCAAATTCAAAGTGCGTGATCCCAACCTCTTTGGCTGCATCAAGAGCCGGTAGAAAGTCTTGCATGAGTACACGCCCACCAAAGACCGACTGAAATCCGTCTCTAAAAGTGGTATCCATTACATCAATATATTTCTTTTTCTGTGCCATTGTCACCTCTTTTTAGGATTTTTTCATATGGTGGATAGCTGCAGTTATCGCGGCTACTTTTTTGAGTTTTTCGCGTCTTGAAGTTTTTGTCTGGGGTGTAGAAGATTCGTCCTCGAATGTTTGTGGAAAGTATTTGAGCAAGATTTTGTGTTGCCAATCGAGCACAATCACCATCACATACAAAAAGACAAAGACAACACCCATCCCAAGAATCATATATTTTACTGCTTCCATCAGCATAGGGCTACTCCATTGATAACGTTTGCCTAATTTTATGAAAAATTACCTTATAGTAACTTTTATATATTTTTTTCATTTGAAAAAAGATAAGATACTATACTTTTTTACTCAATATAAGGAGGAGCTATGGACAAAGAAGCCGCAATGCAAGAGTTCAAAAAGTATGAGCAGATGCGCATGGATATGTATGAATTTCTAGAGCAGTTTATTCCTAAAGACTCCAACGGAGCACTCGATTTTTCAAAAGCGCAAGATATTCCAGCAATTGAGGTGTTTGATAGATGGTTCAAACTCGACTACCAAGCACGAAAAATCCGTGGTATCGCAATAAACTGTCTAGGTCTTAAGGGTGAGTAGTTTCGACAAACGTGCAAATGATTGGGATAAAAGCGCAAGACGCAAAAATCTTGCTAAAGCTGTAGCGGATGCTATAAAAGAGTGTATTTCTAGCAAATATGAGACAGTTATAGATTTTGGCTGTGGTACGGGACTGCTTGGATACCACTTCCTTGACGATACTTCTACACTCATAGGGTATGATATCTCCCAAAAGATGCGAGAAGAGTTTAATAATAAGAGCCCCTCTTTAGAAAAAGCTTACGCTACAGATGATTTTGCTTCCTTGCCACAAGCCGACCTCATCATCTCCTCTATGGCTTTGCACCATATACAAGATACCGATGCAATAGTCGCAAAGCTTGTCTCAAAACTGAGACCCAATGGAAAGGTTTGTATAGCTGATCTTGAGAGTGAAGATGGGAGTTTCCATGATCACGGCAATGAAGGGGTCTATCACTTTGGATTCGATGTATATGAGCTTGCAAAAATCTTCCAAAAACATGGACTTGAAATCATCTGCAAAAAGAGAGCCTATACCATCAAAAAAGCGCAAGATTACCACATCTTTTTACTCTGTGGCCAAAAGAGCTAAGAGCCTTTTGGCATCATTGATTGCGTTTCCTTCATAGTCGTTATTGAAATAGCAAAATATCCTCTTATTGTGATCTAAAAAGTCTCTTATGAGTTTTGCCCATTGCTGCAAAGCTTCATCGTTATATGATCCTCCATAATGACCATTTGGACCATGTAAACGAATATAGACATCACTACTCGTAGCTATAAGTGGCATAGATTTGCGTCCAAAGTCGTGAAGGCAGAGCGCTACATTGTAGTGGCGCAGGAGTTTAAACACCTCATCAGTGTACCAAGAGCTGTGGCGAAATTCCATCGCATAGTGATAGCCTTGTGGCAAAAGGTGCAAAAATGCACTTAAAAGCTCTAAATCATAGTGTAATGATGGTGGTAGTTGAAAGAGAATCATACCAAGATGTGGCTTTAATGGCTTTACAAGATGCAAGAAGCGGTAGAGTTCATCCTTGCACTCGTGCAACTTTTTGTAATGCGTAATGGCACGATAGGCTTTTATGCTGTACAAAAAACCTTGTGGTGCTTGCTCATTCCAGTGCTGGACACTTTTTGTTTTTGGCAGATGGTAGAAGGTAGCATTGAGTTCAAGGGTATTGAAGTGCTGCACATAAAAGGAGAGGAGTTTATTTTTTGGCAAATCTAGAGGATAAAAAATCCCCCTCCAATGCTCATAATAAAATCCGCTAGTTCCTATATAGAGTTTATCGCTCATATATTCCCATCAAAACCCCTTCATCAATTATGTAGGGCTCTATTGCCTGAAGAAGCTGCATTTTTGTAAGTCCTGGCTTGAGGTCTGGGAGAGTATCAAGGGCATAGACTTTGATATAGTAGCGGTGTGCACCATTTGGTGGACAGGGTCCTCCATAGCCAATAGTACCAAAATCATTGATGCCTTGCTTGATACCATACTCTAAAACCGGTGCTTGCGGTATTCCAGCTGGAAGCTCCTTAATTGAAGCTGGTATGTCATACATAACCCAATGCACAAATACTCCCATAGGTGCATCTGGATCATCCATAATAACAGCCAAAGATTTCGTATTTGCCGGAACATCTATAAATTCAAGGGGAATAGAGATATTTTCTCCATCACAGGTATAGCGTGAAGGAATTACTCCCCCATTTTCAAAAGCTGATGATATAACTTGCATATGTGTCTCCTTTGCATTGAGTGAAATAAAAAGAAAAAAACTAATCAACCACACGAAGTATTTCACGCAGATCCTTTGTATCAATTATAACATTTGCCTCTTTTTTAAGAATATCTTTTGCGCAAAACGCTATCTTTGTCTTTGCATGGGCAAACATGCTTCTATCATTGGCTCCGTCACCTACTACAACTGTATCTACAGGAGTAATTTGCAAAATATGTTGGAGTCTTTGCAACATATCACCTTTGCTAAAATCAAACATCATATCTCCACCTACCAATCCTGTGAGTCTTCCCTCTTTTGCGTGGAGAATATTGCTAAAATCAGCATCAAATCCTAAAACATCTCTTGCATAGCTCGTAGCATTGCGAAATCCGCCGCTAAATACAACGACACGGTATCCTCTCTTTTTCAGTTCACTTATTGTCTCTTTTGCTCCTGGCATATAGGGAAGGTTGTGGCAGATTTCATCAACTTTTGCAACTTCTAAGCCTTCGAGGAGTTTGACTCTAGTTATGAGGCTTTCAAAAAAATCGAGTTCTCCTTGCATTGCCATCTCTGTAATTTGCGCAACTTTATCTTTGAGCCCAAGGGCTCCAGCCAAAAAATCGATCGTTTCACCATCCATCAATGTAGAATCGAAGTCAAAAACCGCCAGTTTCATGCATCTCCTTTTTACAATAGTTTAACCTACTATTGATTAAAATAAAACAAAAAGAGGCTTTGTATGTTTGAAGAACTCTTACATAAATTGCGTAATGGCAGATATATCTCCCTAGAGACTACTCCTGGACACCTTCCAACAATCAACAATATTATTGAAAAAATAGACCAACGCAATCTTTATAAAAAAGTAGATGCATTTACAACTACCGACAATCCCCTTGCAAAGCTCAAATACAACGCTATTATGGCTGCTATGAGGCTGCAAGAGAAATTTAAAAAACCTGTCATTGCTACAATGAGTATGCGCGATCGCAATAAGCTTGCTCTGCAATCAGACCTTTTGGGTGCGAATGATTTTGATGTGCGTGCAATACTTGCCCTAACAGGCGACCCAGCAAAAATCAGTGACCAACCAAATACGAAAGGGTGTTTTGAAGGAGATAGCACACTCTTGCTTGATATTATAAAGTGCTTTAATGCTGGAATCGATTATGCTGGAAGAGAGTTTAGTATCAAACCAAAAAAAATTTACCCGTTTGCAGTGAGCAATGCCTATGCAAAAAATCCAAAAACATTGCAAAAAAGATTGAGAAAAAAGATCGAACATGGCGCTCTTGGAGTAATCACCCAGCCAGTCTTTGATATAGAAAATGTCAAAAATCTGCTTGCGATGTTTGATGAGGTGCGCAACGAGTTTGAAGGGGAGCGTCAAAATGCACAACTTATCCTTGGACTCTTTCCAATAACAAAACTCAAAACTGCACAGTTTCTCGCCTCACATGTACCAGGTATCAATGTCCCTCGTTTCTGGATTGATGAACTCTACAAAGCCCACAAAGATGGAGAAGAAAAAGAGTATGATGTAGGTTTTAATCTCAGCAAAGAGCTCTTTGAAGAGATTCTAAACATCCATCCAAAAATTCACCTCATGACTGCAAACAGATTCGAGGTTGCACATGCGCTTCTTTATAGTTAGTCTTTTTGTTATTACTACTCTCTTTGCAAACTCTATTGAGAACTTTTTCTCTGTAGCAGACAACTATATCTATACCTATCTTGATGCACTCGATATTTGGCTTTCTGGAGTATCATCAAAAGTGAGGCCATCATTTTATATACAAGCATCTTTAACATCAGCCTATGAAGAGCGTCACAAACCTCTTTATAGACTCAATCTCAAATCCAATTTTACTCTTCCTCGCACCTCAAAAAAGCTCAAACTCTTTTTCGAGGACTTCAGACAAAAAGAGGCGATAGATAACCAAAATGCTGAAAATATTAATGATGTAACAAAAAACGAATCATATCTCTTAGGCTTGACTTACAATGTGCGCAATAAACTCTCCTATCGTGTAGGTATGAAGCTCAATAGCATCGATCCCTTTGCAGGGCTGAGATATGATGGGAGGGCTCATTTTGAGAACCTGCATATCTACTACGGGTTTGATTATCGCTACTATATCAAGCGTCAACACGATACATCTATTTTTTGTAATTTCACCTATCCCCTCAGTAGTTCCACCACTTTTGCATTTGAGAACAACTACCGCTACCAAGAAAAGAGTGATTATAAAAATCAATTTGTGACATCACTCAAACTCTACCAATCACACCAATCAAGCAATATCATCTATCATGCAGATATCTATGCCAACGACTCTTCATCACAAAACATGGAGATCAACTACTATTACACCGGAGTTGATTGGTATCTATATTTTATGCACCACCATCTCTTTACTGCCCTCTCGCCAGGTATCATGTGGCGCAATACCAAAGGCTATCAAAAAGATTATCGCTTTATGCTTACCCTTGGTGTGCAACTTTGGAAAAAGTAGCATCCCCTTCATAGCGCATATAGTGCTTATCACACCCAAATGAAGGAAGATTTATGTAGCGTGTATCTTCACACTGACACTCGCACGCTTGATGAAAATGCCCTTCTATAACAATGTCGGCTTGATAGAGTCTTGCACGCTTACAGGCAAACTCTTCAAATCCTTCTATCGATTTACATAGATTTTTTGAAGCGTTATATGTTTGAATTTTGTGCACTATCCAGTCATTGCTATTAAAAAGGTTTAAAACCCGCAAAACAAGTGGATTTTCTATTGCGCGGCGATAAAACTCATACCCTTTGCCAACAAAAATATCCCCGTGGGCCAAGGCTACTAAATAGCCTCCATCTTTGACATAGAGTGGCTGTTGTGCTCTAGGGATTACTTGAATGTGTGGAAAGACTCTTTGGAGATTGAAGTCGTGATTGCCTTCAAGGTAGATAATTTCACACTTTTGTGCTAAAGAGTTTATCGTATCTATAAGTTTTTTATTGTGTTTATAGGTAGAAGGGATAGAGCCCACCAGAAGATCACTGATATCTCCCATTAAGAAAATTTGTGGAGATTTGATTTGAGATAAAAAGGCTACAAGCTCTTCTCTCAACCCCTGATGGTAATGCGCATCAGCGATAAAGAGTGCACCCTTTTTAAGGGATATAGGCAATTTTTGGGAGGGCATGTCCCTCATCTATCCCCATCATCAAGTTGGCATTGGCTAAGGCTTGGGAACTGGCTCCTCGCAAGAGGTTGTCTATTGCACTGCTAATAAAGAGCGTCTTATCATGAGTAGTAGCAAAAATATCACAAAAGTGAGTACCAGCAACTGATTTAATATCCACAGGGCTCTCTTTGATTCTTACAAACTCCTCATCTGCATAAAAATCACGCAAAACTTCAATGGGATCGATGCTTTCTTGGAGTATTGCATAGATACTGACAAGCATTCCTCTTGTGAGAGGAAGCAGATGTGGCACGAAGTTTATATCATAAAGAGCATCTCCGATACTCGCCAGTTTCTCTTTTATTTCGATACTATGGCGGTGCTTAATGGGGTTGTAAGCAAAAATATTCTCGTTGATAGTTACATAGTGAGTGTTGTGCGTACACTTTTTGCCAGCTCCACTGACACCACTCTTTGCATCGATCATGAGAGGATAGTCATTATCAATATAAGGCAAAAACGGTATAAGTGCTAAGAGCGTTGCGGTTGGATAGCAGCCAGGATTTGCTATAAGAGAAGCTTTTTGGATCTTTTCTCTATTGATTTCAGGGAGGCCATAAACTGCGCTCTGAAGATGCTCTGGATCGGTATGCGAAGTGTAGAAAGCTTCATAGTTCTCTCTTTGCAAACGGTAGTCTGCTGAGAGGTCTACCACTTTGACGTCCTCTTCCAAAAGCGGCTTTGCTATTTGCATAGCACTTTTGTGCGGAAGAGCCAAAAATGCAAAATCGCAGCTTTTAGCTATCTGCTTTGGATCTGCCTTATGTACTGGTAGATCTACAACACCCTCTAATCCTCTATATATTTCACCTATACTTGGAAGCTCTTCACTGCCATAGAGAGCTGTGAGAGTAAAATAGTCGTGACTAAGCAGAAGTTTAATAAGCTCTAAGCCGGTATATCCGGTAGCTCCTACTATGGCACATCTATATTTCAATTCTCATCCTTAAAAACTATTGGTTTGTAGTAGACCTCTAATACCTCAAAATCGATCTCACCTTTTGGAAGCTTGACAGTTATCTCATCACCCTCCTCTTTGCCTAGCAGTTGACGAGCCAGTGGAGTATTATAGGAGATAAGTCCATGCTCTGGATTACTCTCAGTCGAACCAACAATTGTATATTCTATCTCCTCATCCTCTTCTAGATCCAAAAGTTTTACAGTAGAGCCAAAGCCAACTTTGTCATGAGGAAGAGTACTTGGATCGATTACTTGAGCGCGAGCCAAAAGATCAGAGAGCTCAGCAAGGCGGGCATCAATAAAGGCAAGACGCTCTTTAGCTGCATGGTACTCTGCATTTTCTCGCAAATCTCCATGCTCTTTTGCCCTTTCGATCTCCTCTACAACTCTTGGTCGCTCAGCTTTGAGATCCTCAAACTCTTTTTGGATTTTGTTAAAGCCATGCACAGTCATCGGTTCTCTTTTTTCCATTGACCCCGATCCTTTTTTGCTATAATTATACCAACTTTTAGGAAGAGCATGAAAAAGATACTCATCAGCGCATTTGAAAAATCCGCAAACCTTCATCTTAGCTATCTCTTGCCTCATATAGCGTATGAGCCAATAGGAATATTTGATACAAATTTAGGAACCCCTTTGGTTGACATGCAAAACTTTGCTGTGATGGGTTTTGTGGATGTTCTCAAAAAGATACCATTTTTTATCGATCTCAAAAAGCGGATGGTTGATCTTGCCACTCAAGCAGACAGAGTCCTTCTCATAGATGCAAGCGGATTTAATCTGCCTCTCGCAAAAGCGATAAAAGAACGCTATCCCAATAAAGAAATTATTTATTATATTTTACCCCAAGCATGGGCGTGGAGAAGAGGACGTATCAAAAAGATTGAACGCTATGTAGATAAAGCGCTCTCAATTTTGCCTTTTGAAAAGGAGTACTACTCACCTCATTACAATATCAAATATGTAGGACACCCCCTTCTTGATGAGATTAAACAGTTTAAAACCTCTCCTACAAAAACTGACAAAATTGTCTTCATGCCTGGGAGCAGAAAGCAAGAGATCATCTCACTCATGCCAATTTTTCGCAAGGTACGTAAAAGAATCGATAAAGAAGCCATCTTGGTTGCTCCAAAAAACATGGATCTTTCAATCTATGGTGATATTAGTGGTTTTACACTCTCCCACAATCCTCATCAAGCGCTCTATGAAGCTGAATTCGGCTTTATATGCAGTGGGACAGCCACCCTTGAAGCTGCGCTTATTGGCACACCTTTGGCGCTGTGCTATATCGCTAAACCGCTAGACTATGCAATTGCTAAGAGTTTTGCAAAGATAGATAAAGTGGGACTAGCAAATATAATGCTAGAAGATGTGCATCCAGAGTTTTTGCAAGAGGAAGTGAATGAGCGTAATCTCTTGCAAGCTTACAAAAATGCTGAACCAGAGGCCTTCTTGCAAAAGTCTTTTGAGTTGCGCAAGTATCTTGGGCATGGCAGTGCGAAAAATGCAGCCAAGGAGATAAATGGATAGCTTTCAAGCCGTCTTTTTTGTCTATCTCTTTATTCTCATAGGCTTCATTGCAAAAAAGATATTTCAAGACAAAAGTGATGAGAAGACTTTGGTGCTCCTCTCAGTCTATATTTTCCAGCCATTTCTTACATTTTGGGGGCTTTTGCAAAAGCCTCTCGATCTTGATCTAGCCTTGGCACCTCTTATATTTTTTGGATTCTCATTTTTCATAATTCTTCTCAATATTTTTCTAGCTAGGCTCCTCTTTGAGGATGCAAAAGATCGCTCTATTTTTATTGTCTCATCAGTAATAGGAAATACCGGCAATCTCGGAGTTCCACTCGGTCTAGCACTCTTTGGTCCTGCAAGTCTGCCTTACACTACTATAGTCAATCTCGCTAATGTCTTTATCGTCTATAGTTTTGGGGCATATTTCTATTCACGGGGAAGTTTTGATGTGAAAAAATCTATCCTCAATACTGTAAAACTTCCGATTTTATGGTTTGCACTTTTAGCAATTGTGCTCAATCTCATACATTTTCACCCATCTAAATTTTTCAATCTCTTTTTAGAAATGGGCTCTTATACTGCCATTGTGCTCCAGCTTCTCATTTTTGGCTTCTATCTAGCAAAGGTGAGTCTTAAAATCGTTGAGCCAAAACTTATCTTGGCAGTGACATTTATGAAATTTGTTACACTTCCGTTGCTAGCGTTTTTTGTGTTGCAATTTATTGAGATCGAAGCGCTAGCAAAAAAGGTAATATTTATGGAGATCATGATGCCGTTAGCTGTGGCAAATGTCAATCTTGCAGCACTCTATAGGTGTAAAGAGCTCATAGTTACAGCACTTATATTTATAACGACCGCACTCTTTATACCACTTTTACCACTCTATATAAAAATAATTGAGAGGTTAGGATGAAACGTATACTCATAACAAATGATGATGGATTTGAATCTCCTGGTCTTCATGCCCTTAAAGATGCGCTCCAAGAACTCGGTGAGGTGCTCGTAGTCGTTCCAGCAAGTGAAAAGAGTGCCTGTGGGCACAGCCTCACACTCACCCAGCCCTTACGATTTATACAACTAGATGACAATTTTTACAAACTCGAAGATGGCACGCCAACCGATTGCGTCTATCTCGCTCTCAATGCCCTCTATCCAGAAGATGTCAGACCAGATCTTGTGGTGAGTGGAATCAACCGTGGGGCAAACCTTGGTGAAGATATAACATACTCAGGAACAGTTGCTGGTGCCATGGAGGCTGCACTCTATGGGATTCCATCATTTGCGATTAGTCAGGTATGCAATGCAAACTGTGAAGAGACAGAGATGGATATAGGGTATGAAAATGCGCAAAAAGTAGCTTACGATATAGCTAAAAAGATTTTAGAAAAAGGCTTTCCACTCCATGAACGCAGACTCCTCAATATCAACATCCCAGCAGTCAAAGAGATAAAGGGATATAAAATTACAAAAGCAGGATACCGCATATATGCCAATCAAGCGCATCTCCATAGAAATCCCAGGGGATTAGAGTATTGGTGGCTAGGACTCCATCCACTCGAGTGGAAACCAAGCCAAAAGAGAGACTGCGATTTTGAAGCGATTGCCAACGGCTACGTCTCGATCACTCCTATCCAAGCAGATCTTACTGCCTATGATGAGATAGAACATCTAAGGAAGTGGTATGAGATATGATCGGTGCAAAAAGCTCTTTGGAGATAGTTTTGCAAAGCTGCAAAATGCAAAAGTCTTAATATTGGGAGTTGGAGGAGTTGGAAGCTTTGCGCTTGACTGTCTCTATCGCAGTGGTGTCAAAGATATCACAATAGTTGACTTTGATCGCTATGAAGAGAGCAATCAAAACAGGCAAATTGGAAGTGAAAATATTGGTGAAATCAAGGTAGATATTTTAGCTAAGCTCTATCCAGGTATAAAAAAAATTCATACTAGAATCGATAATGAATGGGTAGAAAATTTTGACTTTGAAGAGTATGATGTAGTTTTAGACTGTATCGATGATGTACAAGCAAAAGTGGCAGTAGCCAAAAAGTGCGCTCATAAACTCATAGCATCTATGGGAAGCGCACGAAGAGTTGATCCAACTCACATCCAATCAACCTCTATATGGAAAACTTATGGTGACCCTTTTGCAAAAAAGATACGCTATGAACTTAAACGAAACGGATTTGATAAAGATTTTTTGGCAATTTTTTCACCAGAGCAGCCAAAATCCCAAGACAAAGGGAGCTTTGTAGGAGTTACTGGAAGCTTTGGACTTGCAATATGTGCAAAAGCAATAGAATGGATAGTAGATGAAAAGAGATGTAGCAATAGTAATACCCCTTTACAACGAAGAGAAGGTAATCAAAGAGACACTACAAAATCTCAAAGCCAAAAGACCAAATGATGTGATCATTGTCGTCGATGATGGCTCTAGCGATAATAGCTACCAAGAAGCTTGCATACCTGGCGTTTATCTTCTTCGCCACATTGTCAATCTGGGACAAGGTGCAGCTTTGCAAACAGGCATCGATTATGCCAAGAAGCTAGGATGCAAATATGTTGTGACATTTGACAGTGATGGGCAGCACTGTGCAGATGATATTGAAAAATTTATAGAAGTTCTACGCAAAAATGAAGCTGATATTGTGCTTTGCTCGCGGTTTTTGGGAAAAGCAGAAAATATTCCAAGGCATAAAAAGTACTTCTTAAAGGTTGCCGCGCAGGTAGAGAGGTTTCTTACTGGAATCAATCTCACTGATGTGCATAACGGTTTTCGGGCAATCAATGTAGCAAAGTTTCCAAATTTTGTTATTACCCAAAACCGCATGAGTCATGCTTCAGAGATTATCGATCTTATCAAACGACTCCATATGCGCTATAAAGAGATGCCCTGTACCATCAAATATAGTGAATATTCTCTTAGCAAAGGTCAATCTATGATGAACAGTATCAACATCGTCATAGAGTTCATTCTCGGAAAGGCAATTAAATGATTTTTATCAAACTCTTTCTTATTGCAGTACTCACAATAGTACTCCTCTTTCTCTCATTTTCTAGTAGATTTCGCACATATCAGCGCATAACTCTAGGATTTTTCTATTTTGCTTTAGTGATAATGATTATCTTTCCAAAAGAGGCAGATAAAATAGCAGCATTTTTTGGCATTGGACGTGGGGTTGATCTTGTTATCTATCTCTCTATCGCTATCCTCTCACTACTAGTAGCTATTCTCTATGCCAAGACAAAGATAAATGAGAGAGCAATTACAAAAATAGTACGCGATATCGCCATCATGAAAGCAAGAGAGTGTGATAATGAATAGAGCCTATTCAAAAGAGCTGATAGATCTTTGGAAAAAGGCAATTAAAGATACGTATAGGCTTGAAGAATATATGGACTTTTTGATCCAACCCACTATTACTGGGAGCAAGTATTTGACATATTTACCTATGATAAACTATACTGATCGCACCAGTGATGAGGCGGAAGATCTTTTGGAACTAGCAAAAGAGCAAAATTATCAAATCCGATTGCTCAATCCTTACTACCAAGACTTCAAAGATTTTGATACTGTAACACTACGTATGCCCATTACTACAAAAGATGAAGAGGAGCTTATTAAAAGCTATCGTAAACTTGCTAAACGTAGTATCAATAAAGATAGGAAAAATGGGGGTATTAAAGTCAAAATCGACAATAATATAGACCTTTTCTATGATATTATTGCTACAATTTACAAAGATCACGGCACTCCTATTTTTCCTAAAGAGTTTCTCTATAACCTCAAAAAGTATCTGGATGAGCGCCTCCACTTTTATACATTTTTTGAAGATGATGAGATTCTTGGTGGCTATATGGTTTTTGTAGACAATAAGATCTTAACACTTCAACTAGGCGGCATACTCAATAACTTCAAAAAACGCCACAACGGATACTATTTTCACCACAAAGTAATTATGAATATGCTAGAAAACCATGATATTGAGATTGTAGATTTTGGAAGATCTGGCTACAACAGTGGTACATTCTTTTTCAAAACCCGTTTTGGTGCGAACCCTGTAAAGATCGACATCCTCTCAAGCGAGCAAAAAAACGTCTATCAAAGCTATCAATTAGCTGCTACTATATGGAAAAAGATTCCAAAACCTATCACTGATTTTGTCGGTCCAAAACTAACGAAGTATCTTGTAGATCTATGAAATATATTATAAAAATTGCCATAATAAGTCTACTGCTTCTTTGGCTCTTTTATGATATTGATTGGAACCTCTTTATACAAAGCCTCAAACACCTCAATCTTGCTGGTATTATTCTTACATTTTGTGCAGTTTTTTTGAGTGATATTATTATCTCCTATCGCTGGTATTACCTGGGGCTTTTTCGCTACACTTTTCTCACAAGTCTCGAAGCCAATATGCTTGCCTTTTTTCTCAACATCTTTGCACCTGCAAAGCTTGGGGATCTAAGCAAAATCTACTATTTACATAAAAAAGAGAATGCCAAAATCAAAAATGCTACTGCCATGTTTTTGATTGAGAGAGTTTTTGATGTAATAATTTTGGGATTTTTGATCCTTTTTAGCACCATTTTTATCTATCCAGACCCAAAAGCCTCTATTGCTGTAGGAGTTATTGCGCTCATTATTCTACTTTTTTTCTCTATTCTTTTAAGGCCTCGATACTTTTTTATACTGCTCCAATTTATCCCTGCTAGGAAATTGCGCCTTATTCTCTATCAGATTTATAAATCACTCCAAACGTTTCTAGATAGAAAAAAGCTCTTTACTCTTTTTATTCTCTCCGTTGCGGTCTGGGCTGGATACTATCTCAATAATTTTATATTTTTCATCACGGCTACCGATTTTGACCTTACCCTATCACAAATTTTCATAGCCTCTACACTTGCATTTGCAGTATCTGCTATTCCTCTCACACCTGGAGGTATCGGCACTTTTCAAGCAGCTTTTGTTCTAGTGCTTGGATGGTATGGTATACCTAAAGAGAGTGCTCTAAGTGCTTCGATTGTGCTACAATGTCTCTATATTTTGCCAGCAACTTTGTATAGTCTCTATCTGTTTATGACAAAAGAGTTTTTATGATGTATCTAGCGCAAAACTATACTAAATATCCATTATGGCTCACAATTGATGTGGAAGAGCTTGAAGATGCAAATTTTGGTATACAGCCCAAAAAGAAGCTGCATATTGATTATGCATATCTCATAGATCGCTGGATAGGGCTTTGTAGCAAATATGATATACACTCTACCGCTTTTGTGCTAGGCTCTTTTGCCAAAAAATATCCTCATTTGGTGCGAAAACTCCATGAAGCAGGTCATGAGATAGCTTCTCATGGGATGTATCATGAACTTATCTATAAAATCCCTTTTAAAGAGTGGAAATCACAAACAATCCAAGCAAAAAAAATCCTTGAAGATTTAATTGGAAAAGAAGTGAGAGGATATCGCAGTCCTAGTTGGACGCTGCCATTTGAGAAGAAGTATTATAGCACTCTGAGAGCAATGGGATTTTACTACTCCTCCTCCTATTTTCCTTTCAAAACATATATGTATGGCAATACAATAGACAAGAAAGAGCCTTTCGCGATATATACAGAGCATGGTAAAATTACTGAGATACCTATACCAAAATATATTCTCCCTTTTAGTGGGGGCTTTTATATGCGTATACTCCCTTTCTGGTTTATCCGCTATGCAATGCAAAAGTTAATCAATAAAGGGTATAAACCGATAATATATACACATCCTTATGAACTACTTGATAATCTTTTTTTCAAATATATCAAGGATGTGAAGTTTGATATGGCATATATATTGACTTTTGCCCATAGTGCAAATAGTCTGCAGCGATTCAAGATGTTATTGGAAATATACAAGGATAGATGATGCGGATTTTTTACTCTATTTTAGCCCTCTTGCTTCTTATTAGTTTGAGCGGATGCGCAAAGAGTGCGGAAGAGAAAGAGATAAAAGAGAGCAAAAAGGGTGTCACACTGCGACTTGAAGGTGAAGTGTACCCTTCAGTGCAAGAAAAAATCGTTGCAACAATGGATGGCAAAATTAAAAAACTATTCGTTCACCCAGGTGACAAAGTCAAAAAAAATCAGCCTCTTATCGCTTTTGATACAGTTATCACACAATTTGATATTGAAAAGACACAAAAAGAGCTAGAATACCTCAAAGAGTTTCGTCGCTTTGTCAAAAATAGCAGAGCCTCCAACGTCAATCTCGCTCTTGTCAATATAAATAGACTCAATCTTGAGCGTTTAGCAAAACTAAGAGCGAGAGGATATACAGACGCTAAAGAGATCGATAATGCGAAAGCTATCTATGCATCATCACTCCATAACCGCTATGCACAACAAGAGTTAAGAAGGGAAAAACTTCACTCTTTAGATGAAAGAATCTCTCTTGTTGTCAATCAATTACATAAACTTCAGCACACATTAGCAATGAGCAAAATATATAGTGATACATCTGGCTTTATTGACACTCTTACAGTTCAACCAGGAGATTATGTTGTCAAGGGCTCTAAACTTGGTACTCTCATCAATATCGATAAAGTTGTAGTCAAAGCTGGGGTAGCTCCTGGGCTTCTGCCTTTTGTTAAAAAAGGCAAAAAGGTCAAAATCGACTTCATCACTACTCCACCTTACCATACCGAAGCGACAATCTCTCGCGTTTCTATGGTTATCGATCCAGATTTTAAACGTATGACGGTAGAGATCGAAATACCAAACAAAAACTACCTCCTCCAGCCAGGAACAAAAGCTTTGGTCACTGTCCATCTAACAAAAGAGGAGCAAGAATTTATCAAAAAGAACTTTATTGATAATCCAAATAAGAGTCTTTATGAGGTAAAATCACAAAACTTTTGATCCAAGTACCTGAAGCTTTCTATCGATACTCTCTTCAATCTCTAAGAATGTATTGATAATGTGTTCATCTACAAGCTTATTTTTGAGCTGCGCAATCTTTTCTACTGCCTCTTTATGGGTGAGAGCTCTGCGATAGGCTCTTGGGCTCGTAATCCCTATATAATATTCGGCCAGAGCAACAATTTGTGCCAATATCGGAATCTCGCTTCCTTTGAGACCATAAGGATATCCTGTCCCATCAAATCGCTCGTGATGATACTTAATGATATTTGCGATATGGTAAATACTCTCAACAGGTTCTACAATGATGCTACCGATGATTGGATGAAAACGTATGAGATCTAGCTCTTTTGTATTGAGTTTATCTTGATCGAGAAAATGCTCAATCTTTCCAATCATTCCAATATCATGGAGCTCAGCTCCCAAGGAAATCTCCTCAAGACTTTTTTCGTCCAAAAAGAGAGCCTTTCCAACCTCTAGGCTTACAAGTTGCACTTTTTTGGAGTGGTTTTTAAAATATCTGCTTTGCATCTCCAAAGCCTGGTTAGACATACGTAGAAAATGAATGTAATTATTGACTATTTTGCTATTGGAACTCATATTTTCAAAGTAGATCCCAGCCATATCCAAAAATGAGCCAATCTGTTCAATCTCTTGAGGTGCGAGTGGTGTCTTGGTGTACACTTCAAGAGTGTATGGCGTATTTCTGATAAAAAACTCCTTCTTCACGCTTTTTTCCTGAGGCTTTTTGAATATTTTTTTGACAAGGTTATCGCGATTTACAAGTATAAGACCATCAGCATCTATAGTTTTTCCAATGAGTGAGATAACAAATTTCATAAAAGTTTCTGTACCATACTGCATATTAAATATATTTTTCAAAACTTTATTGGAGCTTTCACTCACTAGTTGCAGATGATTGATATTTTCTAATTTTGCAATCTTTTCATAGTATGCTCCAAGCATCTTCCAAAACCCAAAAAAGAACTCTTCATCCAACTCTTTTTTGCTTACAAGCACCATGAGATAGTCTTGAGATGTGGTAAGTATATAGTGATAGTAGTAGTTTCCAATCTTCTCTTTTATTTGGATTTCTCTTTTATATACGCGCTGCTTGATCTGTAACTCATCATTTTCAAAGAGGCTGCTTTGAAGTATAAAGATATCTCCACGCCGTTGATAAAAAGCTGCCTCTTTTACACCACTATACAATGCAAAAGGCTTGAGTGTTGTAAAAAATTCACTCATAGTTTTTGCTTCGGCGATTTGATCAAAGAAGGCGTCAAGTTTTGTAATGGTAAGTTTAAGCGTGGATTTGTCCTTGAAAAGTTTTACTGCAATAATAAAAAAAACAATTGCTAAAAGTAAAAAGATGTACCAAAAATTTATAGCTATAAAAAATATTATCTCATCTAGGTGACTTTTTATAAAGAGATCATTGATCATTCTTTCTCTCCAGATATTTTATGTAAGCACTATTATCTATTTCATAGACTGTCACAAGTTTGCTTTTTGCAAAAATAGTAACATTTTTATGTGTAGAGTTATAGATTGCAATCCAGTTTTTTAGATTCTCTTCAATATCTTTTCTCCATCTATAAAACCACTCATCTTTGCCTGTATATTTGTGGGGAATATCTTCCACAAATATATATACCTTTTTCGTTGGAATTGGAAGATATTTTGCATTGGGATCATACTTGGTAATAAACTCATTTACATTTATCATATATCCTTTCCCTAAAACCTTTGAGTACTCCTGCACATATGAAACTACTGTCCATGTAAAAGGTTTATTGCTCTTTACTATTTTGTATAAAAACAATGGAACAGATGAGTACTGCACGCCATTGATAAACTGTTTGATCTCATCAAGATCTTTGTAGTGTGGAACTATAAATATTGAAATCAAAAGTGTACAATAGACAATAATCAAAAATACAATTTTATAAATACGCCTTAGCATTAGCTTCAAAGGTAGCCACAAAAATAGTTTGATAAAACAAGCAGTAACTATCGTTAATGACAAGAAGAGATACTCTGCTCCCCGTGAAGGGTGTACAAGTTTTGGCAATCCTAAGTTCTCAGCATAAAAGACTACAAAAAAACCAAGAGGTATGAGTAGGAAGCTACTAAAATAGAATCTCTTACGCCAAACAAGTGCTAAAACAAAAAAGAAAAGAGTTATCAATAGAATAGAAAGATGCAATGGGGTGAGCGTAGATATTGTAACATCTTCTATGCCAGATGCTACCAGTTCGTTTACAGCCTGCTTTGTACCAAAGAGTCTATCGAGAAAGGGAGCTGCAGCGCCAAAGTCTTGTGGTATGCCATACTTAAAAACTGACAGTACCCATCCATTTCCAAAAATTGCTGCTATTACAATAGCTATCAAACCCCTTTTGAGCAGATTCCAGGTAAGTTTGAGATGCAGTATGGCATTGATTGCAATAAAGATACTTGGAACTATCAAAGCAATAGCACCACCCCCATGGAATATAAAGACCAGCATAAGAGTAAGCGTGTAGTTGACCAAAAAGCGTGTTCGCCCTGTATCGATAGCCTTAATGAGATAGAAAAGATTGAGCAAAAACATAGCCGAAGAGTGCTCATAAGCCATACCACTAAAATAGCGAATAATTGGAGTTCTAGAGACTCTCTCAAGATTGAGATCAAAATGTTCATAAAAACTAGCAGGAACATTGTAGATTTTAAAACCAAAAAAATTGATAATATCAGGATTATTCGTAGTTGTAATCGGCGTTGCTATATAATCATTGAGAGGAGAACCTATAAAAAGTGATCCAAAAATGAGCAAAACTAAAAGAGCAATGAGACTGGAAACACTAAAGCGCTTAATAACAAAGTAAACCCCAAAGAGTAAAAATAGAATCAAAAGAATTGGATAGATATTAAAGAGCACAATAGTATCGATATGAGTGATTTTATATAAAATAAAAATAAGAACCGAAATTCCGTAAAAATCTGCTCCGGCAGTCTTGTTATCTGCATAGAGTATATTTTTATCAAGATTCGCGACCCACTCAAAAAACTGACTCGTATCTGACAAAGGATTAGCAAGAGATATAAAGCAGCGAAAGCCCAAAATATAGACTAAATGCACAAAAATGAAAACAATAAGAAGCTTTTTAAAAAGCTGGTAATAGTTGATATTTTTGAGATAGAGAAAAAACTCCTCCTCTTTTTTTCGCTTAAAATTTTTGATAATCTCTTTATAGTTATCAAAAAACTCTAGGAGTACTATGACAATACGAATACGCAAGGAAGTTAGATACTCTTTAAGATTTCTTTTTTCATAGAATCGCACAAAAAAGAGTTTGAGTGCAATAATTACACCAATAAATGTAAAAACATTAAATATTTGCAAAAAAACCATCAAAGGAACGGCAAGTTCGATAAAAACAAGCATATATAAAATATTTGAGATTATATTCTCAATTCCAGCTCCTGCATTAGTTTGAGGGAAAATACGTCTTGGAAGATAGAGAAAAAAGAGATATGCAACTACAAGGAGGATTATTGCGTATGTAAGATTGAGAGAGATTATTTGGTTGAGTATTTCAAAATCGATAAAATCTGGACGCTTCACTTCTCACTCTTATCTATTGAGAAAATAGTATAATAATTTCCAGCGAAGCAATTCTCCATCATAATATGCATCTTGGTACTCAAAAGGAAGGAGTGTAACCACTGCTCCTTTTCCATATCGCTTCATAGTTACTAACGGTTTGCCTTTTTGATCTACAAGGAGTGGCTTTCCATCAAGTATCATGAAGTTTTCTAGATAGTTATCGAGGTTGAGGCGTAAGCGTGCAATGCCTTTGATGAGGGATCTTTTTTGGTTCACTACGAAACTTTGGGAAGAGCTGACATAGTTGAGAAAATCGATACTTTTTGATTGAAAAAGATAATTTTTGAGTGGTGATCCCCAAAATTTTAGTCCTCTAAAACCATTTTTGATTAAGTAGTTGATCTTTTTCGTATTGATTTCACCACTTTTGGTAAAAATGTCATATTTTGTTGAAAATATTCCAAACTCAACCCATAAAACCCCGCCTTTTTCAACCCAGCTACGCAAAATCTTTTGCTCTTGTGCACTTATATTGTATGAGTAGGCAATATTGCTCATTACATCAGAGGTGAGTTTGCGATAATCCTTGATCCAAAGTGGGAGAACATAGATAAAATCAACCAGTTTTGGTTCATTTCTTAATTGCCAAAAATCTACATCTTTTATATTTTTGGCATTGTAGACAAAATTGATACTTTCATAAAATTTTCTATCAAACTTCCCGCGTATATCATAATTTTTTTTCAAAGAGACAAATGGAAAGCGATGAAGCAGTTCGCTTGGTCTATTTTCATGCGTCTGTAAAGGTAAAATAGTATTGCAAATAACTACTTTTTCACTCTTTTGCAACTCTTTTTCGATCGTTGCTTTTGAAGCACAACCACTCAAAAGTACTATAATAGAAAGTAAAATAATCAGATAGTGCTTCATACATTCTCCTAATATGCCGAATAGTAATAGTAATCAAGATTGTTAAACATCTTTTTTATAAAGCTATAAGTTATATACCAAAAAACAATACTTCCAGCTACCAAACCAAATACTGCCCAATATTTCACAAACATATTGGCTAGCAGAGTCCCTATCACAAAATCTACTATAGTTGCATATACTATCGCTTTTACTACAACATTTTGCCTTGAAAAAGAGAATAAAATCAATGCATTCATCAGCCCATGTGTCAAAAAGGCGTAAGCAATCGCTCCTACAAAATAGACAAACTGTGAATGCATAGTAAAAGGAAATCTCTGTTCATCTACAAACAAAGATAATATATATGCAAAAATATATATAGCTATTATCGACAAAAGAGCGACTATAATGAATATTTTGTTTATTTTTTTATAAAAATCGATAAAATCTTGGTTGAACTCCTTGTATGCATGAAGTTTATAGTAAAAAACTTTCTCATTTATTCTATACAAAAACTCATAAACAACAACCTCCAATATGCCCATGAGGATGATAAAAACTAACATCGATACATCTATACCAATCTCATATATTACATCAAACCACAAAAAGTATCCGCTATGCAGCCCATTGATACTCCACTCGATCACTCTATCAGTAATCAAAAAGATAAAATAGAATAATCCATACACAAAAAAAGGCATAAGGGTATACAAAAGCATCGATGGCTTTGGGAGAAGTTCTCCCTCGGCCTCCACCTCTTGCTGGATTTTTTGCACCTTTTTATATCCAAAATAGATAATGACAACATCTAAAAGTGCTAGAGCATAAAACTGTGCATCGGGAAAAGAAATCCCAAAAAGATAGTGAAAGATAGCTACAAAAACCACTCCTACCAAGATAAAGTAGACAACACTCTCATAATCTTCAAATACATAAAAAACTGCTATTGCTAAAAAGAGAATACCTAAAAGTAAAAAAGAGGCCTCAAAAATATAGAATAGATGTGCATCAAAGATACCGAATATGAGATTGAATACCCAAAAAAGAACACCCAAAAAGAGAAGTGCTAAAAGACTTAATCCAAAAAAGCGGTATATTATTTTGGCTGCAAGGATATTCTCATGCATCTTAAGATAGTAAAGACCTTTACGTCCAATTACTTGTGCAGGCCCCCCTGTAACTATCATCGCAACAAAGATACCAAGGGCTATGAAAGTCGCTTCAGATATGTCTATCTTCGTATTGGACCAAAGAGCAAAACCAAAAAGTATTGTTGCAATTATCTGCACAAATATTGGAAAAGCGAAAGCCAAACCTTTGATGTAGTTTTTGAAGATGCGCTTTTTCAATGGTGGAAGTTGTTCTGCTTCTATGAGATGAGCTTTAGGATACTCTTTGATATTTTTAAAGCGATAAAGCTCTTTGGCTAAAGCAAAAACATCTTCAAACCCATACTCCTTTTTTGCATCGATATCTCGAATTCCATAGACCTCCAAAAGTGCTGCAATCTCCCAAAAATCTAGCGGCTCTCCCCTATCCTTTGTAATTGCAAGATAGAGCTTTTGGAGTTTGTTCATCATCTCTCTTTGTATAGTCTTTTGTACATATTCCAATAATTATTTACCATATCATCGGTCGTAAAACCTTCTAAGATTACATGTCTTGCCTCTTTTCCCATTCTCTGCGCAACTTGCGGATGCTCCAATAGATACTGCACATACTGTGCAAATCCTTTGTAATCTTTTGGTTTTACTATAAATCCATATCCTTCGAGCACCTCTTTTGTTCCACCTACATCACTCGAGACTACTACCTTTTCACATGCCATTGCCTCAATAACAACAAATGGAAAAGCTTCAGATATACTTGTTAGCATCACAACATCTGCTTCATTGTAGGCTCTGGCTGGATCACTTGTGGGCCCCATAAATGCAAAATTTTTCTCTACACCCAACTCTTTTACAAGATTGACACACTTTTGATAATACTCTTCATCTACTTTAGGACCATAGAGTTTAAAAATCACATCTGGAAATTTTCGTGATACGAGTTTTGCAGTACGAATATATGTCTCAATATCTTTGAGCGACTCGATACGGGCTACCATCACGACAGTTGGGCGATCCTCTTTAGGGATATCAAGCTTTTTAAATCGCAGTGGATCGATGCCATTGTATATAGTATGGATCTTTTGCTTCTCTACTCCCCACTTGAGTTCCCATCGCTTGTTGTAATTGCATACAGGTGAGACAACGTCGGCATAGTAGTAGTTGAGTTTTGAGATAGTGGTGATGAGGCCAAGAAGAAATTCTTTGGTGCGAATCGGAAGGTGTCTGCGAGAAGCAAAGAGATACTGCTCTCTGATATAGATCCCGTGTTCAGTGAGCAAAAAGCTGCTTCCATATTTTTGCTTTGCGATGATACATGGTATGCCGCAAAATGCAGCTGCAGAGGAGTGATAGATATCTGCTTGTGGCAGTTCTGGCAAGAGTGTAATAAAAAATCGAAAGAGGTAGCGCAACCCCTCTATGAGATCAAAGAGTGTGGGAGGCTCTTTATCACTTTTTTCATAGTGGTTTATCACATACTCTTTATAGATATTCCATAACTCTACACTACGAAATATTTCATAATAGTCATATTGACTAAAATACTCATGCAAAGCCAAAAGGGCTTGCCCTAAGCCCTCTAGATCCTCTTCATCCCTATAAATATGTGCTAATATTTTTTTGAAATGAGGCTCTATTTTATCAATATCTTTTTGCAATTGGGTACGCACTTTTGCTTGATAGATGCGGGAAAATTCAATATTTTTGATGTATTCAACAGGCTCCTCAGTCCCCCAGAGAGGGACATTAATAATATCCACGACATTGGGAGGAAGAGAAAACTTTGTCTGCATATAAGGATGCATCATAATAGGCAAAAGCACAAAGTCAATATTGCGCAATTCTCTTATTAAGATATCAGCCCAGGTACTTACACCCCCTGTAGCATAAGGATACGTACCCTCACCCGTCCAAACAACTTTAATTCTCTCCATAAAAAATGTGCTTACCTTGTAAAATCTGCAAGAGGGCTTGATTTTGTAAAATGGAGATAGAGAGGATCTCTTTTTGCTGCAAAAGAGTCAAATAATTGCGCAAAGCATCGGAGTATTGACGATAGGATGAGAGCCCAACTGTATAGCGCTTTTTGACAAGCTGCATCTTTTGCTCCATCAATGCTAGCTGTTCATTAATGATTTTAAGCTCTTGATACTCTCTTTGCAATTCATTGTAGCTTTTATGTATCTGCTGGGCGATATCTTTAACTTTTTGTAAAGTTATATTTTTTTGCATAGCTGCTTCTATCTTTGCTTTTTGTACATAAATAGAGCGGTTTGTACTATCATAAAGCGGTATCTTGATATTGAGCCCTACGAAGTAATTGAGGCCATTTGCATTTTTTGTTGGATTGAAAGAGTAATCCTTTTTATATTCATAGAATAGCGCTGCATTGAAATCGATTATGGGCAAAAAAGAGTTTTTTTTCGTCGTATAGATTGCTTGTTTTATCTTGCTTTGGAGTCTCTCTTTTTGGAGAGCAGTGCTATTTTTGAATGCATTGTGATAGATTTTATCGATATCTTTCTCTTCCACAGCAAATCCAAACTCAGACAGCTCAAGAGGCTTTTTGGTTTGCAATCCTATTGCATTGCGCAAAAGATAGTCGCTGTAAAGATAGTCATAGAGCTGTTTGAGGATGGTTTTTTTAATTGAGAGAAGATCATTGCGTGCATCGATCTGGTCTACTTGCGAAGATGCTCCTGCTTTGTACCTCTCATCAATAAATTCAAAGATACCTTTTTGCTTATAGTAGTACTCTTCATAGAGCTTTTTGAGTTTTTGATTAACGAGTGCTTGGGTATAGATATTGAGTGCTAAGAGAGAGAGTTTATCTTTATCACTGAGATACTGGACTTTTGCAAGACGCTTCTGAAGATCTATAATGAGATCTTTACTTAAAATCCCACCATCAAACACTCTCTTATCGATATTGATACCAAGATCTACAATAGCTTCTTTGTTTGTTTCTAGATCATAATCGATAAATTTTGTATAGCGCAGTGCTACATTTGCATAGATATTCCAATTGTATCTATCTTGATCTATAAGAGCTAGCACCTGAGCAAGTTTTGAAGCATAAAATGCATTTTTCGCACTAAAATCGTTCTTGAAAAATCTATCAAGGAACTCTTCAAAAGTGAGTGTATATGTTTCTTTACTCTTTTTTTCGTACTTTTGAATGATATGCTCAATGAAATCTGGGACATCTATGCTCTCATCAATACTATGCTGTATTTTCGTATTGTGCATAATTTGGGGTATTTGTTTTTTATAAGATGAGGTACCTTTGCAGTGAAATATAAATGCATCAGGATAGTATTGCTGAGTTTTTTGCAAATACACTCTTGCTTGCTTTGCACTTTTGTAAGGCCCAGAGAAAAATTTGTAGTAACCATTGATTTTTACTATACGTGCATGGGGATAGGAAGCTTTGAAAATCTTTGCTTCATCGTCGTGAATCTGTAATTGAGAAGAGTGTTTTATGCATAGGCTAGCTTGTGCGAGTGTCAAGAGCAGAAGAAGACTCGTAGCAATTCGCAGCATAAAAACTCTTTATATTTAATGGTGCGGCAGAGAGGACTCGAACCTCCACGGGATTAACTCCCACAAGGCCCTCAACCTTGCGCGTCTACCAGTTCCGCCACTGCCGCGTTGAAGTTGATGAAAGTATAACAAATTTTCCCCTCAAAGGCAAGGCCTTGAGGGTGAAGATTAGCCCAAGAATGGGTTTGCGTAGAGTGCTATAAGAGCAATAACAAGTGTATAGATAACTTGCGCTTCAATCATCGCAAGAGCGATGAACATTGTTGTCATAAGTTTTCCGCCAAGTCCAGGGTTTCTTGCAGTACCAGCAATTGTAGCTGCTGCAGTGTGTCCCATACCGATACCACCACCAGCTGCTGCAATACCTAGACCAACACCAGCTGCGAGTACGCTGTATGCTTGAATCATACTCTCTCCATCACCTGCAAATGCAAAGCCTGCAAATGCAACCAACATAAGAAGAAGCTTTTTCATAAATACCTCCTAATTAATTTGCAAAGTCCGTTCGGATTGCGTGTCCCTACTTATCACTTTGCAAAGCAATTCTACTCAAAATATATTTAAATTTATTTGAAACAGTGCTGCTCTTTTTCAAGAATTTGTAGTGTATTTTCTAAATAGTCCGAAATCTCTCCCCATGGGTTTGGAAAAGTGTGGGGAGTAATGTATATGTACTCAATATCTTTTATCTTTTGCATCGATTTTGAAAAATCTTTGATCCCATGGAGAAGCACAGCACTCTTTTGCTCTGTGGATTTACAAAGATTTATACTCTGGTTCGACTCATAAACGACTGTAATATCAGCAAGTTTAGCAATACTCTCATCACTTTTTGTACCAGGATTGAAGATAACTAAGTCAAAAACTTTTTTTATCTCTTTTGCAATTTTTTTATAGTAATCGAAACACTCTTTGCTACCATTTACCTCATCAACAAATACTCCCTTTACACCCCAAGGTTTATAGATCTTGCTCCAAGACTTGATATCAGCAGCTACCTCTTTGAATGGCCGCTTACAATAGCTGGTATGGACATAGCCAATTACACTAAAATTTGCATCGTGAAGCCGTTTGATCGCATAGGCGAAGTTATACTCGATTTTGCGAAAATGTCCATTATTTGGATTAATAATGACATATACTGGAACTTTGGGGTACTCTCTTTTGAGCTTAATAAGTCTATCGATTTTAGCATCATTGAAAGATGGATAGTGATAGAAAGGGATCAAAATCCCTTCACTAGCAAACGCGTACATACTCATAATAAAAAGTAATAGTTTATGCATTTTTGATAACTTGCTTGAGTGCAAGTTCGATTTTGTGTCCTTTTTGACTAAGAATCTCTACCTCTACCTCATCTCCTTCTTGAACAACATCTTCAACTTTCTCTACCCTTCCGCTAGAGAGCTTTGAGATATGCAAAAGACCATCTACACCACCAGGAAGCTCCACAAATGCTCCAAAGTTTGTGATACGTTTGATGCGCCCCTTGAGAATCTGGCCTGGTTCAAACTTTACTGGTTCAGGCGCTGGCTTGCTAGCGATACTTTGAATATGCTCACATGCAGCTTTAACTTTTGGTTTGTTTTTACCAGTGACTCTTACTTTTCCTTTTTCTCTATCGATATCTACAGTAACTTCAAATTTCTCAATTATCTCTTTGATAGTTTTTCCAGCCTGACCAATGATATCGACTATCTTGCTTGGATGCACAAAGATTGTTTCGCTTGAAGGGAGGTTCTCTTCATTGATGACTATCTCTTTTTCAGCCTCCTCCATTATTGAAAGGATATGGAGTCTTGCTTCTTTGGCTTGCGCCAGAGCCTCTTTGAGGATCTCCTCCTTTACGCCACCAAGCTTAATGTCCATCTGCATAGCTGTCACACCATCGTGAGTACCAGCTACCTTAAAGTCCATATCCCCATCATGATCCTCAAGGCCCATAATATCAGTCAAAATTGCATACTTATCCTCTTCGACAACCAATCCCATAGCAACACCTGCAACAAGATCTACAAGATCGATATTTGCAGCACGTAATGCCAAAGCACCGCCACATACTGTTGCCATTGATGATGAACCATTAGACTCAAGAATCTCTGAGACCAGGCGATAGGTCTTATCTTCTGGCACGTCCACTACAGGCTCTAACGCTCTTCTAGCCAAATTTCCATGCCCCAGTTCTCTTCTGCCTGGTGCTGTTATAGGTTTTGCTTCTCCCACACTAAATGGAGGAAAATTGTAGTGCACCATGAAGTGTTCATACTCTGGCCCTTTGCTTGTGAGCTTTTCAAACATCTGTGCATCACTCTTTTCTCCTATTGTACAGACAACAAGAGCTTGAGTCTCACCTCTAGTAAAGAGGCACGATCCGTGCGCAGATGGCAAAATGTTGGTTTTGATTGTGATTGGACGAACATCCTTGAGCCCACGTCCATCTGCTCTTTTGCCCTCTTCGAGGATCATTTTACGTACAATCATGCGCTTATACTTCTCAACTACTTTATAGATAGTCTCATAGTCCCAACCCTGCTCCATAGCTACATCATCTTGTGCAATTTTTTTAGCAATCTCTTTGAGCAGTTCATTGCGCTCACTCTTTGCCATTGCTGTCACAGCAGCTTTTATCTCATCTTTGTAAATCTCATCGATATAGACCCAAATATCCTCATTGATAGTCTCAGGAGCAAGTTCGAGCTTGAGCATAGGTTTTGCTGATTCGATGAAATAGTTCTCATACTCCGCACACTCTTGTTGCAAGAGCTTCTTGCCCTCTTTGATAATGTTTGCAAGCTCCTCCTCAGGCATCGCATTGGCCTCTTTGATCATCACGACCTCTTCAGCAAGCGTTGGATCGATAAAAGGATCCACTGTCGTTGGAATGACTTCTGGTTTATATGTTCCAATCGCAGCCATCTCTATCATCAAAAGATCCTCTTTTGTTCCAGCAAGATAGAGATCGAGGGTGCTCTCTTTGAGTTCATCAAGAGTTGGGTTAAAGACAATCTCGCCATCAATTTTTGCTACACGCAGGCCACTTACAGCTGTTCTTATTGGAATATCTGAAATATAAAGCGCTGCACTTGCAGCTTTAAGAGCCAAAACTTGCAAATCACTCTGCTCATCTGCACTCAGCACCATAACAGTTATGACTGTCGGATACAAAAATCCTTTTGGAAAGAGTGGGCGCAAAGCTCTATCCACTATTCTAGCAGTAAGAGTCTCAAAGTCACCTGGCTTTTGCTCACGCTTTACAAATCCTCCCGGAATCTTTCCTGCAGCATAACTCTTTTCGATATATTGCACTGTCAGAGGCATAAAATCCTCTTCTACCGGCTCCTTTTCCATGACAACAGTTGCGAGCATCACAGTTTTGCCACTGCGAAGCAGCACAGCTCCATTAGCCTGGCGAGCAACCTCTCCAATCTCATATATCTCCTTGAGATTGTCCATATCAAATTCAAATCTACACTTCATTGACTTCCTTTCAAAATCTAAATTTTTTTAGATATTCTGCATGTGGGAATTGTCGCAATATCTCCTCTTCACTAAAACTGAAGCGATAGTTTTGCACATACTCTTTGAGTATATTGTAAGCCCAGTTGATTTTAGCCATCTCCTGGGTATCTCCACCACTGTCTGGATGGTGTTTTTTCGCTAGCGTTCTATAACGCTCGTTTATCTCATGCCACGAGACCATAGGCGGCAGACCTAACACATCCAAAGCCTCATGTATGATTGCCACAGGATCCTTTTTCATTTCACAAACGATCCTGCTCCGCTCACAGTTCCAAGGAGATATTTCATATCTTGATCTACAAAATCCATTCCCAAACCAAACATATAGTTTCTCGCGTTACTATTAAGAACATTATCTACACCCACATATGTATCAAGATGCTTGAGGAATCGCTGGCGATATAAGAATGTGAGATGTGGATTGTCACCGCGTACATCATTAACAGCATTGAAATCGTAAAGATCCATAGAGAGTTTTCCACGATCATGCAACAGATAGTAGTCTACACCTACTCCACCCGTACTCTCAATAAGTCCTACACGAAATCGGAGATCCCCATAGCGTCTTGCGTACTGGGCTGAGACATAATATGTGCTATCTTCATGCTTTGATGGCGGTACGAAATTGCCATTTTTATCACGCCTGCTATAGTCATCCATAGAGACAACGTCAAGCATATAATATTTATTTGGTGAAGGAATATAGTTGATGCCAAAACTATTTTTGCTATAGGCATCATCACTCATATACAAAGACTTAAAGTGCACATCTATTTTGCTCTGTCCAATAGAAGTGAGATATTTATCAAGTTTTTTGAACGATTTCCCACCATTATCAAAAAACTCACTGGCTGCAACAAAGGTCTTTTTGAGAGGTTTTTTATTCTCTTGGATAATATCTTCCAAATCATCTTCTATACGGGTAAACTTATCTAAAATTGTTGGAAGTTTTTCGTTGAGATTTTTCCCACTAGCATGGAGATCTTGGCTTAGTAGATCAACCCGTTGCAAAATTTGTGGAAGTTTTTTATTGATAATGTCGGCAGTATAGGCAAACTTATCGCTCATACGACCAAATTTCTTCCCTGCATTTTGCAACTCTATTCCCATCTGCTTGATGCTCTCGATACTAGCATTGATATTCTTTTCGTTCTGTTCAATCACCTGTTTGAGATCTTGTGTGATGGTGCGAAGATTTTCGATAGAGATTTTGAGATCTTCTCCACTCTCTCCTGCAATTGCTTTGCGCAAATCTTTTATAAAGCTTTGAAACTCTTTGGCTGCAGCATTGATGGTAGTACTTGTTTGTGCAAAAGAAGCAAACTCCTCTTGGCGCGTCAGCACTCCTCCTGCAACAACATACTCTTGGGAACTTCCTGGCTCAATGGAGAGAAATTTAGTTCCAAGAAGTGATTCTTGCTGCAGGGTAACAATTGAGTCTTTTGGAATTTTGACACCTTTGTATATAAAGAGTTTTGCTTTGACCTTTTTGCCTTGAAGTCCTAGATCTTTCACATATCCTACATCAACACCTTTAATTTTAACTTTTGCATTTTTCTCGAGTCCATTAGCATCATCTAGGAGTGCATAAATAACATACCCTTTTTTGCCAAACTGAGAAAATTTATTGACCTGGGTGCTCAACAAAAAGAGTAGGATAAGTCCTAGTGCAACAAAGAGTCCTACTTTTGCTTCAGTTTTCATCTATAGTGTTCCTTGTAGTGTTGTTTGTGTAAAAGATTTTGAAATTCCTCCCAGAGGATAGAGATTGAATCTAAAAAAGAGCGTATCACTAAGATAGGCATTGATTCCTGAAGATGTAAGTATAGGTATATGCTCTTTCTTAAATCCAATCTTCAAATCCCAACATTTTTTATTAATATAAAATCCAAAACTCCACCGATTATAGAAACTTCTTTGTAAATCATAATCTATTGTAGCAAAGAGTTTATATTTTTTTGATAAACGTCTCGTAATATTCGCATGGACATAGTTTGAATCTGCATTATTGTCTTTGCAATCTTTATAGTAGTGGGATAAATAGAGAGTATAGCGTTCACCATCATATGAAAGTGTACTCACTACTGAGGAGACTGTATGGTATTTATAGGAAAAAAAGATATCTGTATTAAAGTCAATATTAGGAAAGAGATTGATCCCAAACTCATTTTCCAAATCTTTCACTTTATCTGACTCATCATAGTATATTGGCTGGGTCAAAATATGATAGAGTCGCTGCTTTCCATTCCCATCAAAAAAGAATTGTCTTAGTGAAAGTTCTAAATTTTTTGATTGTTCTTCGATATTGATAAAGTCTGCCTCATTGCCACCTGTTTTTTCATAACTTGGAATATTAAGAGATGCTTGGAGTTGTAAATAGTGTATAAAATCATCATACTCTTTTACTAAATCTGAGAAGAGTGCAATGTTGTGAGTATTGCGAAAAATGTAACTATTTTCATTTCTTGAGCCAGTTTGCAGATCTTTTCCACTATAAAAAGCATAATTGCCAAAGAGCTTCTCACTAATACTTACACCCAAATAGTCATCAAATAATTTATACCGAAACGAAAAAGGAAGTGAAAACTGATACTCAACTGCTTTGAGCCCCTTTTTTCGGTAGTAGTTATTCATATTAAAATCAAACATATAAGTAAAATATTTATTAAAGACAGGAGTTTCAAATCTATGAATATTTATTGATGGAAGTTGCTGCAAAGTATCATCATTGTCGAGCTTGAGATTGTCTTTGAAATACTTAAAATAGATACGATATGAGTACAAATCGGTAAAATTTACATAATTGAGACGTGACACCGTTAAGCTATCATAACTTGTGAGAGTATCATCGTTTTTTTGTAGATTAAAATAGTCGATATCATTATAAAACTGCAAATGCGCGTAGAGGCTATCATAATCATGGGTTTTTGCATTATTAAAAATATATTCACGCTTGTAGAAAATCTCTGTACCGTAATGCTTGCTATTTTTGAGTTTTTGCCCTGCAAAATAGTCGCTATCTTCATAAAATCCACCAGTGCGAACAATACCATATGCATCAAATGCGTCTACAAAACGCAATGTAGTATATAGACCTTTACCCCTTTTGGTACGAATTTGTGGATCAAACTCCAAATCCCACCAGTTTTGCGGTGCAAAGTAGATTGGTTGAATATAGGTAAATCCTTCATTTTTTGAGATTCCAAAACTTGGACGAAGTAGCCCTGTTTGGCGCTTCTTTTGTGTCGAAAAACCAATATAGGGAAGATAGATGATAGGAATATCATTGAGATATAAACGGACTCCATAGAGATTGACCCACTTTCTGTTTTTATAGTAGTAACCTCTGTTAAATCCTATTTTCCAATCGCTACAGCGCGTATCACAGCTAGAGATAAAAGAGTGTTTAACTTTTGTAACATTTTTATCACTCTCAAATGCAGATCCTGCCATCCAGACACTACTTGCATATTCACTGCTAAAATAGGGAGTAGCTAGAACTGTATCATTGAGAAGATCTAAAAGGGCATAATTTGATAGGTGTATACTTTTATCACTTTGAATGAGGAGAATATTGCCATAGAGCTTAACTATCTGCTTATTTTTCAGATACACTGCTCTATCAGCTTGGATAAAGTAGTCTTTATATTCAACTACTACACGATTCTCTACATCAATTTTCTCATTTTGTGCAGTTGCACGATAGGTATAGATGTGGACAAGATCGCCACTTGCCCACAAAGAGAGAGTAAGAAAGAAAAAAAGAAGGAGCCTATTTTTCAACTCTCAAAGCCTGGTATGCAATATCAGATCTAAACTTTTTCCCAGCAAAATGGACTTGTCCAGTGAGCATATATGCATAATCTCGCGCCTCTTTGATACTATCTCCGATTCCCACACACACGAGAACACGTCCGCCAGTAGCATAGAGTTTACCCTCCATAAGACTCACGCCAGCATAGCAGATATGTGCATGCTCAGCCAAATTTTTATGAACAATCTCATCTACAATAATCTCACTCGGTTTGCTCTTGCCATAGGGATAATTTTCACTAGCAATCACTACACCCACAGCATACTTATCATAAAACTCGATAGATAAAGATGCGAGATCTTTTGTAGCCGCTTTATAGAAAAGTTCGCTTGCTGGAGTTTTGAGTAGTGGCATCAACACTTCACACTCTGGATCACCAAAGCGTACATTAAATTCAAGCACATATGGCTCCCCGTCAACTATCATGAGTCCAGCAAAAAGCACACCCTCAAATGGAACGCCATCTTGTGCCATTCCTGCAATTGTAGGTGCAATAATGCGCTCTTCAATTTTTTTGGCCAAAATATCATCTATCAAAGGAGTTGGAGCATACGCACCCATTCCGCCGGTATTTGGTCCCTTATCACCATCTAATAGACGTTTATGATCTTGCGCAGCAGGTAAGATCTTGTAGTTTTTGCCATCACTAATAGCAAAGACACTCAGCTCATATCCATCAAGATACTCTTCAACGACAACTCTTTGTCCAGCTGGTCCGAAAGCCTCACCACTGAGCATCTGTGCAGCAGCCTCTTTGGCCTCATCCTTACTCTGTGCGATAATTACACCCTTACCAGCGCACAGACCATCAGCTTTGACAACGATTGGTGGTTCAAGCTCATCGATAAATGCAGCTGCTTCATCCATTATAGATGTTTCAATATAACGCGCAGTTGGGATATTATACTTTTTCAAGAAATTTTTCATATAGATCTTTGAGCCCTCTAAAAGAGCTGCTTTTTGCGAGGGTCCAAAAATTGTAAGACCATAGTCTTTAAAAATATCTACAATTCCTTCAACAAGAGGCTGCTCTGGGCCTACGATAGTCAGATCAATTCCTTCCTCTTTAGCAAATTGTGCTAGTTCATCATAGTCATTTATTGCTACATTCTCGCCAAGTTCAAGTGTCGCACCATTACCAGGAGCAAAATAGAGTTTTTCTACATTTTCATCTTTTGCTAGCGCTAAACCTATAGCATACTCGCGTCCACCACTACCAACTACCAAAACTTTCATCTACATCCTTTGAATACATAACTTTTGGCTTTGCAAGCAAAAAGCTCTATATTCAACTAAAAAAGCCCGAGCGGGCGTTCGCGCAATGCCATGGTCCCTAAAGACCAAGTGGAAGGAGCGAGCCTCAGATTAGGCGGCGGCTTCTCGCCTTCGCAGGCTCAAGCGAAGTCACCGACACACACCGAGGACTACCGACCTCCTTCAATAGTTCGATTGTCGGACCCCCATTCTGCGGGTAGCGCACCGCTCAGGCTTAAAGAAATTATAACAAAACTAAACCTTATTCTTTCTTATGCAATCGATGATTTCTTGCAAACTCTTCCCCTCAAAGAGGGTATAGGGAACATCTTTAGGAAGAACTTGGGCGCTTTTTTTACCTATTGCATACGCTTTGTAGCTTGGATCCCAGCTAAAACAGCGAAAAAAACATTGGATAGTAGAGGGGGAAGAGAAGATGATATGTGCATCCTTTGGAGGAGGTTCAAGCTCTTTGCATTCACTACAGAGTGTTTCATAGACAATTACCTCATCCACCTCCATTCCGCGTTTGCGTAAAATCTCACCAAGTGGAGTTACTACCACTTTGGCTCTTGGGAAAAGTAGCCTTCTCCCCTCTTTCGTGTATTGCTCTATTTGCATAGCAAAATCTTGTCCATAGAAGGCATAATCGCTATTGATAACTTTTCCACCAAAATTTTCTATCATTTTGGCTGTCGCTTTGCCAATAGCAAAAGCTGGAATCTTTTTCCATGATGGATCGATTTGCTCTAATGCTTTGACGCTATTTTTGGAAGTAAAAATGAGGTAATCATATTTATCGAGGGAAATTGAAGGAGAAAAAAATTTTTGCCGGATCAAAGGAAGCCTTTTGGCTCCCTCTACATTGCTTTGGGATAAGATATAGATATTATCCACCTCTTATTCCCATTCAATTGTTCCTGGTGGTTTGGATGTAATATCATAGACTACGCGGTTGATACCATCAACTTCATTGATGATACGGTTACTAATAAGCTCAAGCAAATCATGTGAAATATGGGCAAACGTAGCAGTCATACCATCGCTACTCTCTACAATACGCAATGCCACGGTATTTTCATAAGTTCGCTTATCACCCATAACGCCAACACTTTTAACATTGAGTAGTACCGCAAAGCTTTGCCAAAGTTTTTCATACAATCCATGGGCTTTAATCTCTTCAAGAAGGATTGTATCAGCTTTGCGCACAAGCTCTAAAGCCTCTGGTGTCACCTCACCCAATATTCTAATAGCAAGACCAGGTCCTGGGAATGGGTGGCGATAGACCATCTCACGAGGAAGGCCAAGTTCAAGTCCAAGCTTTCTTACCTCATCTTTGAAAAGCTCACGGAGTGGCTCAATAAGCTCAAACTGCATCCACTCTGGCAATCCTCCCACATTGTGGTGCGATTTTATTGTCTCACTTGGCCCTTTTACAGAAACTGATTCGATCACATCTGGATAGAGCGTCCCTTGAGCGAGATATTTCACATCTTTATGCTTTTTAGCCTCTTCTTCAAAGAGTTCGATAAATGTATGACCAATGATTTTACGCTTTTCCTCTGGATCGGTTACACCTTTGAGTGCATCTAAGAATCTCTCCTCTCCATCAATAACTACAAGCGGAACTTTGAGCATATTTTTAAATACATGCTCTACCTTCTCTCGCTCTCCCTCTCGTAATAATCCATTATCAACAAAAACAGGGATGAGCTGATCACCTATTGCTTCATACAAAAGTGCTGTTACTACAGAACTATCCACACCTCCACTAAGAGCGCACAGGACTTTATCATTACCAACTTGCTTGCGAATCTTTTCGATTTGTTCTTTGGCAAAATGCCCCATATCCCATTTTGACTCTATCTTACAGATACGACGGGCAAAATTTTCTAAAATCTTTTGCCCCTCTTCAGAATGCGATACCTCCGGATGAAACTGTAAAGCATAGATATTTTTCTTTTCATTTGCAATAGCTGCATAGGGTGAATTGTCGGTATGGGCTATGCGAACAAAACCATCTGGTAGCTCTTCTACCTTATCACCGTGACTCATCCAGACAATTTGACCATCTTTTGTACCTGCAAAGAGTGGTGAGACATGCCCATGCACTGGATCAAAATAGAGCTTTGCTTTGCCATACTCATGCTCCAAAGCTCTCACAACCTCTCCACCAAAATCGACAGTAATGAGCTGCATACCATAGCAGATACCAAGTATAGGAAGGCCAAGTTCATAAATAGTCTTGTCTACTCTTGGAGCGTCTGGTTCATAGACGCTTGCAGGCCCACCGCTAAAGATTATTCCTTGTGGAGACTTCTCTTTGATCTTTTCAATATCTTCAAAGTAGGGATAAATCTCACAATAGACACCGACTTCGCGTAATCTCCTAGCAATAAGTTGGGTGTATTGCGAACCAAAATCTAAAATCACGATAGGAACTTGCTTCATCTACATCCTTTTAATAGAGTCCCAATATTTCAAATTGAATATACCATAATATTACAGAGAGAATATAACCAGCCAATACTGTCCAAGCATATTTCATATGGGCACCAAAAGTATAGACTCCTCTCATTCTTCCCATGACACCCACACCTGCTGCACTCCCAAAACTAATAAGACTCCCTCCAATACCTGCAGTCATAGTCACCAAAAGCCACTGATCGATACCCATTGGAGGATTTGCTTTTAAGATTGCACTCATAACAGGTACATTGTCTACAATTGCAGAAATAAATCCTACACCGATATTTCCAGCTGTTGGACCAATATGATCATAGAGTTTGACAATATACTCAAGATATCCCATGAAGTGGAGCGCACCCACTGCACTCAAAATACCAAAGAAGAATAGCAAAGTGTCATTCTCCACATTTTTCATATTCACATAGACATCAAAATGATCATGCTGATTTTTTCTTTTGTGTAGATACGAATACATCTTTAGTAAAGCTAGACCAAACATCATACCCCACATCGCTGGAAAATGGAAAAATTGATGGCCCATGACCGCTATGAAGATTGTAAAGGCTCCAAGCCAGATAACAACTTTTGCTCCAGGTTTGAGCTCAGCCTTTGGTAGGTTAGCATCAAAGTGTGGCTCACCTTTTGGCACGAAAAACGACAAAAGCCAAGCAGTGAGGAACCAACCCGCAAAACTTGGAACAAAGAGATAGAGAAAATCGACAAATTCACCTTTGCCAGCTGTCCACGCCATAAGTGTCGTAATATCACCAAATGGGCTCCAAGCACCCCCAGCATTTGCTGCTACGACAATATTGATAGCCCCTGGAACCAAAAATTGTGTTTTTGTCTTGTCAATTGTATAAAGAACAGTTGAGAGTATCAAAGCAGTAGTGAGGTTGTCAGCAACCGGAGAGATCCAAAATGCAAGAGTACCTGTAATCCAAAAAAGCTTTTTGTAACTATAGCCTTTGGAAGTAAGCTTATATTTTAAAACATCAAAGACTTTTCTCTCAATGAGTGTCTCAATGAAAGTCATAGCGACAAAAAGAAAGAAGAATATCTCAGCAATCTCAAGGATAAGACGCTCCATCTCATGGTGAAGAGGATTTGGATCGAGATGGTTCATAGTAAAATAGATACCAAGCAGCATAAACATCAAAGTACCAATAAGCAGAGCCGGCTTGGCTTTGTTCATATGAAACTTCTCTTCAGCCGCTATGAAATAGTAGCCTACGATAAATATTATGAGGTTAAGATACCCCACCCATGTATGAGTCAAATCTAGCCCATGCATACACTCTCCTTACTTTTCTATATAGTGTGCGCCCACACTCTCTTTGCGTGCAATCGCTGCTTCTATTATCGTCTTAGCAGTTGCAATTCTTAATTGCAATAGATATCCGATATCTTTCTTTTGCATGTCAATTACAATTTCTAGGGCATTTTCTAGCTCTTTTGGATGGCGGACGATTCCTACCTTCTCCCACATTGTTTGGCGCAAAAGCCCTTTGTATTCACTATCATTGCTCTTTATGAGAGCAAACTCTTTGGCTTTGAACTCTTTGGGAGTAAAAGAGCTCTCTTGCATCAATGAGTCCTCTACTGCTCGTCTAGAAAAGACAAGCCCCTCTAAGAGTGAATTGCTAGCAAGCCTATTTGCACCATGGACTCCTGTGCATGCAACCTCACCGACAGCATAGAGGTTTTGCATCCCTTCAACTTTGCCCCACGTATCAGTTTTGATACCACCCATGATAAAGTGAAAAGCTGGAGAGATTGGGACTCGCTCTTGGGGTACATTGAAGCCAAGATTGCGAAAATTGCGATAGATTGTTGGAAAACGTTTTTTGAAAAAATCTTCATCAAAGACACTAAAATCGAGATAAACTTCGTGTCCTAGCTGCTTATACTTATAGATCGCGCGACTCACAATATCGCGGGGGGCAAGCTCTCCCCTCTCATCATAATCATATAAAAATCTCTTGCCATTCTCATCTACAATTGTTGCACCCTCACCTCTAAGAGCCTCAGTCAAAAGCAGCTTCCTCGCGCGAGTATTGTAGATAAAGACTGTTGGATGAAACTGCGTAAACTCCATATCTTGGAGTTTGAGTCCTTTGAGTTTTGCAAGCCCTTGAAGATCTGCGCTTATTTTTTTGGAGTTGGTATGATATGCATAGAGTGAGCCTATACCCCCACTAGCCAAAATCACATTTTTTGCATAGAGATTGAACTGTTTCTTACCCTGGCGTACTGTGACACCATGAATATAATCATCTTCAATCAAAAGATCTACGACAATGACACCCTCAAGAACTTGTGCCCTAGTTTGCTGCAGTAAAAATCTATGAAGCTCTCTTCCGGTAGCATCTCCTCCAGCATGCAAAATTCTAGGCTTTGAATGTGCTGCCTCTTTGGTAAACAAGAGATTGCCATTTTTATCTTTGTCAAATGCAAAACCGCGAGTAATGAGATCTTCTATGACACTTATGGAGTTGCGTGAGAGAATCTCTACAGCTTTTTCATCACACAGTCCTGCACCAGCAGCCAGAGTATCTTGCATATGAGAAGGTATATCTTCTTCATCTGTAGCTGTTGCAATCCCACCTTGGGCATAGAATGTATTGCACTCCCAAAGAGGATCTTTTGCAAGTATAAGGACAGATTTGTCTTTGGGGATATTGAGCGCTCCATAGAGCCCTGCAACACCCGCTCCCACAATTATATAGTCATAAATTTTCACCTACTTACCTCTTTTTTTTGATAATATGGATCAGCTTTATGCCCGCATCCGCTCAGTACCAAAAGCAAAAATGGTATAATCACTATATGAAAAATCCATCGCATATTTTTACCCATCTATTTCCTCAAAAAAAGAGATTTTTTACACAAAAGTGTCTCAATAAACTCATCTCACTGCTACCATCAAGTTTCAAAGAGCATATACTCTATGCATATACTAAAGGCAATATTCTCTATTTCGTTTTTGATCATCCGGCATTTAAAATGGAGTTCAATTATAGTAAAAAAGATATAAATGACATATTAAAAATCTTGCGCTCTCATGATCCTTACTGCTCGGATCTTTGCGTAAAAGATCTGCGCGCATACTATAAATTTTTGCCAAGAGAGGAAAAAAAGATAAAAAAGATATGTAGATACACCGAAAAAGCACAAGGTGATTTTGAGATAGCAACGACAAATAAAGAGCTTCAAGAAATATTTCAAAAGATCAAGGATGCAATCAAGAAAAATGGATCTAGTAAGTAAAGTCAAAAATCTTCCTGATTCTCCTGGCGTCTATCAATACTTCGATCAGCATGGAAGACTTTTGTATGTTGGAAAAGCAAAAAGCCTCAAAAAGCGGGTCAAGAGCTATTTCCGGATGCAGCCATTTACTCCAGCACCTAATCTCTCACCACGCATTTTCAAAATGATTAGCGAGACTGCCTCAATGGAGTATATTGTCGTAGAGAGCGAGAATGATGCTCTCATCTTAGAAAACTCTCTTATAAAACAACTTAAACCAAAATATAATATTCTCTTGCGTGATGACAAAACCTATCCCTATATATATATTGATCTTGCGCAAGAGTTCCCTCGCCCAAAAATTACGCGAAAAGTCCTTCCAGGTAAAAAAATCAAATACTTTGGCCCCTTTCCAAGTGCTGCGAAAGATATACTAGACTCTATTTATGAAATATTTCCTCTTGTGCAAAAAGATAGCTGCATTAAAGGTAAAAAAGCATGCCTCTTTTATCAATTGCAAAAGTGCCTTGCCCCATGTGAAGGGCGTGTGAGCCAAGAGGAGTATACAAAAATTCTCAAAGAAGCAATTGAACATATTCACAATAAAAAACTGCTTTTACAAAAGCTGCAAGAGAGGATGGTTAGCCTCTCTGGACAGCTGCGATTTGAAGAGGCTGCACAGGTGCGTGATCGGATTGAGCGCATCAAAAATATAGAAATTTCAAGTGGTATAGATCTAGCCAAAATGGAAAATCTCGACATCTATGCAATTGCTACTTCACAAGATAAAGCCGCAATTGTACGTATGTTTATGCGTGAGGGCAAAGTGATAGCAAGTAGCTCAAATATTATTCGTTTCGATCCACAGAGGGGATTTGATATCGATGAAGCTTATAAGAGGGTATTGCTCGAGTTTTACACTCACGAAACACCTCTTACTTCCAAAACGATTCTCATAGCACACCCCTTTAGTGAACAAGAGCAGCTTCAAAAGTATTTAAGCGACAAATTTGGCAAAAAGGTGGCTATCCTTCATCCACAAAGAGGTGAAAAGAGGCGTCTTATTGAGTTGGCACTGCTCAATGCCAAAGAGATACTTCATAAGCAAAGAAACGAACCATCTATCGAAGAGGAGATTCAAAAGCTCTTCTCTTTGCACAACAGACCTTACCGTATAGAGATATTTGACAACTCCCATCTTCAAGGAAGAGAGCCTGTGGGTGCGATGGTAGTCTACGAAGATGGAAAATTTGATAAAAAGAGCTATCGCCACTACAATCTCACAAACAAAGATGAGTATCATCAAATGAAGGAGATGCTCACTAGACGTGCTCAAAGTTTTGCCAAAAATCCTCCTCCCGATCTTTGGATCATCGATGGTGGAGAGACTCTTAGAGCTCTTGCACAAGATATTGCTCAAAGTTTTGGCGTCACACTCGATGTCATTGCAATTGCAAAAGAGAAAATCGACGCAAAAGCTCATCGCGCCAAAGGAAAAGCCAAAGACATCCTCTATGGAGAAAGTGGTAAAATCGAGCTGCTACCAAGTGATAAACGCTTGCAATTTATACAAAAGCTGCGAGATGAAGCACACAGATTTGCAATAGAATACCATCGCAAACAAAGAGCTAAACATCTCAAAACCCTAGAACTTTTTAAAATCAAAGGAATAGCAGAGGCTAAAGTGCAAAAACTGCTCAACTATTTTGGAACTTTTGAAAATATTAAAAATGCATCAATTGAAGAAATTGCTGCAGTTTTGAACGAAAAAGATGCAAAAAAAATAAAAAAAGCAATCAATTAAAATAATTTTATAAGAATTTATGCCATAATATAACAAATTTGCAAAAGGTTTGGCCTTGATTTTATATGATGCCCACAAAAAACTCATTGCTATAAGTGACCAAACATTAGAGATGCTAGGCTTTACTAGCCTTGAGGAGTTCAAAAAAGAGGTTTATGATGTTGCACAACTCTTTTTGCGCAAACCTGGCTATATCCACGAATTTCGCAGTTTTCACTGGATCGACTATATTCTCACAAACAATACCGTCAACCACAGAGCGCTCATCCAGGTAAAGGATGGAAGAGTCTTAGAGATTTTTGTCAAAGTTAACCAACTTAATAATATTTCACAACCATTTAACTACTATCTCGTTACCTTTGAACTCAATGCATATGATGAATGCACTATTGATCATATCAGCCAAGAACAAACTCAAACCACAGAGCAACCAAAAGCAAGCCAAGCCACAGCTTCTCAAACTTTAGCTACCACAATCACCATTACAGCCAAAGAGGTAGAGAAACCTGCTATCGATTTCATTGCTCAAGAGCTCAATCTTGGTGAAGATATTGTAGAAGACTTCATCAAAGAGTATATCAATCACGCTCTCGAGCAATTTGATGAAATTCAAGATGCTGTAGCAAAAAAAGATAGGCAAAGACTCTACAACATCATCCATACCCTCAAAGGTGTAGCAGCCAATCTACGCCTCAAGCCAGCATTTGAGATATTGGCAAAGGCTACAAAAGAGAGCTCCCTCGATGAACTTTTAGACATCACAAAAGAATACTATGCCTATATGTTAGGTTTGGCCAAAATATTTGGAGTTGAAGCTCCAGATGAGCTGCAATTAACCTCTACACAAAAGGCTCCTGCTGCACAACCTTCTCAAGAGAGTACAGCCACAGCAGAAGAACAGAACATCCAAGAACTTCCCAAAGTTGCTGCCAAAGAGCTTGGTCTCTCGATGGACGAGTATCAAGAGTATCTCAAAGAGCTTATCAATGAAATAAAACTCAATCTTGCATACAATAACTACAATGAGCTCCATAAGCTCGCTTCATTCGCACGCAATCTCTACCTCCAAGAGTGTGCGAAATATCTTGATCAAGTGAGCATCAATCAAAATCCTGAGCTTGTAAAAAAATGTATCAACGATTTAGAGCAGCTCAAAAAAGAGCCAAATCCATTCATTGTTACACCGCAAGATCTTGAAGACTCGCTCCAGCTCATTCAAATTGAAAAAGATGATTTTGTAGATATTGTTGAAGATCTTGTAATAGAACTCAAAACACTCAACAGTATTAAGATGCGCAAAGAGAAATTCTTAAAAAAAGCAAAACAGCTTAAAAGTATTGCAGAGAGCTTGAGGCTTAGCAATCTTGTATTGCTTCTTAACAATATCATCTCAAACTATCCTATGGATAAGTTTTTATCCAAACAGCTTGAAGAAGCAATAGAATCTCTTGAAGCAAGTATTCGGCAAATCAAATAGGAGTTTTAATGCATTTAGGAATTAAACAAAGAATTAAACTTGTATCATTTTTACCTACACTCATAGTCTTTTTAGCTTCATCGGTACTACTTTTTGTTTTTGCACAAAAATATCTAGCCAATAAACAGATCCTTACAAATACAAAAATTGCAAAAGAGGTAGCAAGAAGCCTCCATCCAGTTGAACAAGAGGCAATCAAGAGTGCTCTTTATCTAGCTAATCCCCAAGATAATATGAAAAGCGGTTTGCAAAAGGAGTATAAAAAAAGCGATCAGATCCTCACAAAAATCAAGCAATATCAAAGCAGCCTCAATCTCTCCAATGAGCTAGCACTCTTGCAGCTTGTGCGGCAAAAGACGCTAGCACACCAAGAGAGCTTTGATCGCATCTATTTTGCACTCTATTTTGATGCTGTACTTGAACCTTTAGCTAAAAAGACTCTTCTTGCACTCAGAATGAGTGGCGAAGAGGATTATAAATTTGTATACGGAAAGCTCAAGCATGATATCTATAGCCACCTCTACTCTGCACAAGAGACAGGTTTTTTGGCATACAATAACATTAAACAACTCTACGATGAAAATAGGCAGACTGTAGAACTCGCCCTCATACGTAAAGCCGATGCGTTTTTAGATACAAATGACAACCCCAACCTCAAACCTCTTATGGACAAAATCCGTAGCATTAGACTCAGCTTTTTGCAAAATAAACAGTTCAATGTCAATGAATGGCTACAAGCAAACGAACAAAAATTGAATCATCTTGATAAACTCCTCATCACTGATATTCAAGGCATAGAAGCTGTGGCAAACAACTATCTTCATTTTTATCTTATCGCACTTCTCATCTCTCTTGCTTTCTGGCTTCTGTCAATTTTACTCTTTGCATATATTTACTTTGTTCTAAGAGACTATGACAAGAGTACAGAAAAACTGGAAAACTTATTGCAAAAAGTGGCACTAAGTGAAGATATACTTCAAGAAAACCCAGAACTTGCTAAAGGTGTCAACCTCGACACTGTAGCGGGTATCGAAAAAGCGTATGAACTTCTTCATTTAGCCCTCAGACGTACAGAGACCGCAAGGGAGGCTGCCGAAGAGGCAAACAAAGCTAAAAGCATGTTTTTGGCAAATATGAGCCATGAGATTCGCACACCTCTCAATGGCATTATGGGATTTACTGAACTATTGAAAAACTCTAATCTATCACCTGAGCAAAAAGAGTATGTCACAATTATCGAAAAGAGTTCAGAAAACCTCCTTGAAATCATCAACAATATCCTCGATCTGGCAAAAATTGAAAACAATAAAATTGAGCTTGAAAGCGTCGTATTTGAACCGATTGAGGAGTTTGAAAACGCTATCGAAGTCTATGCAACTCGTGCTGCAGAGAAGAATATCGATCTAGCCCTCTTTGTTGATCCTCATCTTGATAAACCCCTCAAAGGAGATCCTACAAAGATCAAAGAGGTGCTTATCAATCTTATAAGTAATGCAATCAAGTTTACCAACAAAGGTGGAGAAATAGTTGTTGAGATACGCAAAATTGGTAAAAATGACGCAAATGCTATCGTTCAATTTGAAGTGCGAGATACAGGAATAGGTATACCACAAGAGAAGAAAGAGAAGATTTTTGAAGCATTTAGCCAAGCTGATATATCAGTAACTAGAAAATATGGTGGCACGGGTCTTGGACTTACAATCTCTAGTGAATTTCTCAAACTCATGGGAAGTGAGCTCAAACTTGAGAGCGAAGAGGGAAAAGGGAGTAGATTCTACTTCACACTTGAGCTCGAAGAGATTCCAATCGTCAATGAAGAGTCACTCCAAGATAGATTCAACACTATCAAAATCGCCTACTACGATGATCCACATCATCCAAAAACGCAAACAAAATTTATCCAAGAGTATCTTGAGTACTTTGGATCAATTTTTGAGACTTCACAAGATCTACAACAAACCATAGATATTGCAAAAAAGAGCAACTTTGCTCTGCTAGATTTCGACTTTGTCAAAGAAAAAGGAATCAATAAATTTATCCTCAATAAAATTCCAACGGCACTTATAGCTAAGGTAACATACAAAAAACGTCTTGAAGAGTTCAATACAAAAGTGATAAAAACTCTCACCGAGCCTGTAAACTTCACTAAACTCAGACAGCTTCTTGAATTTTATGTAGAACATACACAAGAGCTTACACAAAAAACCAAGATTCTTGCAAGTCGGGGAAAAATAAAATTCCGTGCTAAAGCACTCGTAGCAGAAGACAATATCATCAACCAAAAACTGATCAAAAAGACTCTCGAAGATTTTGGGCTTGAAGTTGATCTGGCAGATAATGGTATAGAAGCACTGGAGAAATTTAAACAAAACCACTATGACATAATTTTCATGGATATTCAGATGCCTGTCAAAGATGGAATTGAAGCTATGCAAGAGATACATCTGTATGAAAAAGAGATGCGCCTTATCCCAACTCCTATCATAGCTCTTACTGCTCACGCTCTCAAAGGCGATAGAGAGCGTTTCATGAGCAAGGGATTTGATGAATATATCACAAAACCGATCAACCGCAAAGATATTGAAACGATTCTCAAAGCCTTCTTACCAGATAAAAAATATGTAGCCCAAGAGGAAACAGAAGAGGAAGTTACAACTAATAATCAAGAACAGACCTCTTTGCTAGAAAAAGATTATGACTACGATATTTTGCTTCTTAAAAAAAGTCCACTAGAAGCAAAACTCTTTGCAAATGTTCTCAAATCCCTTGGATATAGCGTAGATATGGCTCTCGATCTTGACGACTTTGTCCATAGACTTAGAGAGCGCCGCTATAAAATTGCATTTATCGATAAAGAAAGTGATGAGTACAATTTCCACATTATTCAAAAAGTGCGTAAAGAAGCGCCAGATACAAAATTTGTCCTCTTGGTTGAGCCAAGCTTTGATCTTAAACAGATCCCATCAATAGAGAAGGATTTTTATGATGATATCATACGCAATATCATCAAAAAAGACTTTTTTAAAAGTGAGATCGAAAAATTATTTACAAAAGAGTCAGTATGAAGCAGTTAAAAGTCCTCTATGTCGATGATGATCTGATAAATAGAAAACTCCTAGAGCATATGCTTGCGAAAAATCCGGCAATTTATGAGACCCTTGCAGCAAATGATGGGCAAGAAGCACTCGAGGTACTCAACAAAAACAGAGACATCGACTTTGTATTGCTAGATATCATTATGCCGAAACTCAATGGTATCGAAGTACTCAAGCATATGAGAAAAGATCCTCGCTTTTCCCAGATACCCGTCATTGTTCTCAGCACTGATGATACACAAAAGAGAGCTGCACTAGAAGCTGGAGCTAATGACTTTATCAACAAGCCTATCAAAAAAGACGATCTTATGGATAAGATCAAAAAATATGCAGAGGCTCTTTAGAGAATAGCCTCTTTTAAAACCTCTTCAATTCTTGTCACTGGAATTATCTCCATATTCTCCACGACCTCTTGTGGGATATCATCAAGATCGCGATCATAGTTTTTCTTAGGAATTAGCACTTTTTTTATCTTTGCTTTGTATGCAGCGATGAGTTTTTCTTTGAGACCACCTATTGGCAAGACTTTGCCACTGAGAGTCAGCTCTCCTGTCATCGCTACATCATTGCGCACTCTTCTCTCACTCAAAATTGAAGCGATCGCTGTAGCCATAGTGATCCCTGCACTTGGACCATCTTTTGGTGTGGCACCTTCAGGAATGTGCAAGTGAATGTCATAGCGACGATAGACTTCACTCGGATCAACCTTTTTCTTCTCCTCTTTCTCTTTTATTGTTTTTGGAATCACCTCTTGAGAAATTGGGATTTTACCTTGATCGATGAGAACTTTGACAACGCTAAAGGCGATGCTTGCAGACTCTTTCATCACTTCTCCAAGACGCCCTGTGAGCTGCAAGCTACCTTTTCCCTTGATTTTGATTGATTCAATTTTGAGCACATCGCCTCCAACGGCTGTCCAAGCAAGACCATTGACCACACCAACCTGTGGCTCTTTCTCAATTGTCTCAATCTCAAAGACTGGCTTTTCTAGGTACTTATCAAGGTTTTTGAGAGTGACTGAGACCTTTTTAATTTCAGGATTTTCAAGGATCTCTTTAGCTGCCTTGCGTACAATGTCTGCTATACGGCGGCGAAGATTTCTCACACCAGCCTCACGGGTATATTTTTCTATAATTGCTTCAAGAGCACTCTTACTGATAGTAAGCTCACTCTTTTTGAGCCCATGTTTTTTGAGCTCTTGTGGAATAAGATAGCGCTTTGCAATCTCAAGTTTTTCGTTTGGAGTATAGGAGCTGAGGAATATAAACTCCATCCTATCGCGCAGTGGTGCTGGGATATAGCCTATATCGTTAGCAGTTGCGATAAATATCACATTACTAAGATCTATGCTGAAGTTGAGATAGTAGTCGCGAAAATGGGTATTTTGCTCTGGATCCAAGATCTCAAGGAGAGCTGAAGTTGGATCACCGCGCATATTGCGCCCTACTTTGTCTATCTCATCAAGTACCATCACGGGATCCATCTCTTTGGCATCGATGAGTCCTTGGACGATACGTCCTGGCATAGCACCGATGTAGGTTCTCCTGTGTCCACGCAACTCATTCACATCCTCTAAACCACCCAAAGCTATACGTACAAGCGGCCGCTTGAGTGCTTTTGCAATAGAGTTTGCCAAAGAGGTCTTACCAATACCCGGAGGTCCTGCAAAGCAAAGAATCGCCCCACTCCCCTTCTCTTTTTTGATGCCACGGAGCTCCATAAGCTCCTTGACTGCAAAATATTCAACAATTCGCTCTTTTGGCTTTTCTAGTCCATAGTGATCTTTATCGAGTTCATTTTTAACATCTTCAATATCGAGCTTCTTTTTGGAGTATTTCCCAAATGGAATCTCCAAAACCCAGTCAAGATAGGTCTGGATCACCACCGCTTCAGCGCTGTCTGGATGCATACGCGCATAGCGATCTATCTGCTTCTTGATCTCTTTATACGCCTCCTCAGTAAGATATGGTTTGATCTTTTCAAGTTTTTTGCGATACTCTTCGACCTCTTCCTCTTTTTGGGTATCGACTCCTAGCTCTTTTTGGATCTGCTTGAGCTGCTCTTTGAGGAAGTACTCACGGTTGGCCTGCTCAAGCTTATTGCTCACTTTGCTCTTAATCTCATGCTGGAGTTTGCTCTGCTCGATCTCTTCAGTAATAGCATCGATGAGGAGCATCAAACGCTTTTCAACATCCTCTTCAATAAACATCTCAAAAGCACGCTCTTTTTTGAGTTTGAGGACTGAACTGACTAGATCAGCTATGCGGTTTGGCTCATGATTCTCCTCAATAGTACGCACGAGATCTTGCGGGAAGGAGCTATTGACACTTGCAAGTTGTCTGATCTTTTCACGAAGCACTCCTAAAAGAGCCGAAACTTTAATCTCATTGTACGGTTTTGACTCTATCACATCCACTACAGCCATGAGAGGTGCAGTAGATACCTTTTCGATTATTTTGCCACGTGCGAGTCCCTGGAAGAGGAGTTTGACTCTCCCATCAGGGAGATTAACTTTTCTCATAATTGAGCCAATAACTCCTGCAGGATAGATAGCATCGAAGCTCCTCTCTCCCTCATGTCCCTCTTTGCTAGGGGTAACAAGTATCAAACTGTTATCTTGTAGAGCCTTTTGGGCGGCTGCTATATTTGCTTCATCACTTATAAATATAGGAGAGATCATAAATGGATACAAAAACATATCATCTTCGACAATTATTGGAAGCGTTGTTGGAAACGAACTGTAATCACTTAGTTGCATAGACTCCCCCTACCAATTTATCAAATAGTCGTACCAGTTTTTTGGTACATAAATTTCATCTTTTTTCATCCAAAAGTTTTTGATCTTACTGCGATAGATTTTGGCAGCTTTGATTTTGCCTCTCTTTTCGTAAAGATCGGCAATATTTTCATAAAGCACATATTGTGCCAAATAAAGCTTTGTCAAAATTGTATCTACAAGAGGTACAAATTCACTATTTGGATATGTCTGCTTAAATTCTCGTGACTCTTTTATAGTATCTTGGAGCAGTTTTTGGTCACGGTTGATACTCTTAAACCCCAAAAATGAGGCTTTGATCTTGAGATATTTTGCGAATTCGATATCTTGCTCATCTGCATAGCGCTTGATAAAAAGATCGAGATAGTATTTTGCCATGAGATACTCTTCATTGTCCATATGGGCTTGTGCCATGATAAGCGTAGCCTCTTTGAGCAGTGGTGAGGCAAAGTGTTCGCTTTGCAAAGATGTAAAATACTCATCTGCTTTGTCAAGATTTTCATTGCTGACATAATAGATCATCTTTTGATACCAGTAGATATCGCTCTTGTTATATTCTGGAGCACTCTTATTAGAACACCCTACAAAAATTAGTGCTGCTACCAAAAATGCCAAAATCTTTCTCATCTTCTCTCTTTATGCAAATTTGGGACAATTATAGCAAATTTTACAACCCCTTTGTTACAATATGTAAAATGAACTAAAAAGGGTTACAATGGTGACGATAATAGGATATGGAGAGATGGCAAAAGCAATTATCACAAGACTCATTGAGAAAGATATAAAGATAGAAGTTGTTGGAAGAGATGAGAAAAAACTTGAAGAGATACGCTATCTCTATCCAGTCAAAACTGCTCATATTGATGGGTTCGATATAGAAAATAAAAGAGTGATTTTGGCCATAAAGCCCCATGCACTAGATGAAGTGAGCAAATGTTTAAAGGGGCAGGCAGAGCTACTCATCTCTATCTTGGCTGGAGTATCGATAGAGAAACTCCATACTATCAATGCAGAGCACTACATAAGAGCTATGCCAAATATCGCTGCATTCAAAGGTGCTTCTACCACTGCAGTTACAGGTGATATAGCTATGAAAGAGGAAGCTGTAAACCTTTTACAAGCGATAGGAAGAGTCATCTGGGTAGAGAGCGAAAAGGATCTCGATATCGCCACAGCAGTTGCCGGAAGTGGACCAGCATTTTTAGCTCTTGTGGCTGAAGCTATGACTGATGGAGCAGTAGCTGCAGGGATGAAGAGAGATATTGCACAAGAGTTTGTCAAAGGGCTCTTTTTTAGCTTTTCGCATCTTACAGATGAGCATCCTGCCATTATCAAAGATAGAGTCATGAGTCCAGCAGGCACTACAGCTGCCGGTATCAAAGCCCTTGAAGAAAATGGAGCAAGAAATACTTTTATGGAAGCGGTAATGAAAGCATATGAAAGGACGAAGAAGTGAGGATAGTTTTTTTATTTTTGACAATATTATCTATAAGTTTTGCTATCACTTTTGAACATAATATTCATGATTTTGAAAAAATAAATCCTGATGAAACAAAACTCGTCAAAGGTAATATAAAAATTTTTGGTAATACTGTCCTTTGTACAAAAAATCGTCGTAATCAGTGTGTAGACACAAGCGGAAGACGAACAAATGCCGAAATGTATATGTCTTATATAGATATAGACAATGACTCGAATACTTTTAATTCATCACAAGCAACTTTACGTCTTTCAAATAACGCTCAGATATTATGGGCTGCCATCTATTGGCAAGGATATATGCATAATTATGGTAGAGGCTATCCAGAACAAAGTTTTGTTAATGAATTATCCCAGCCTATCATTTTGCGAGATCCCAATGGAATAGAACATACAATCTACGCAAACTATGTAAATTATTTAGATTGGTGGAATTGGTATGGTACTCGCATTGGTTACACTTATGCAGCTTTTACAGACATAACAGATATTATTAAAAATGGTGGAACAGGTAACTACATAGTTGGTAATATACCATGTAGAGAGGGTAGAACATATGATTTTTACGATGGACTTGGTAACTACGGCGCTTGGACAATTGTCGTCATTTACAAAGATGATTCAGAAACATTGAAAAACCTCTCAGTATATCGTGGCTATACTCGTGTCTATAATTGGAACACAGTCACCATTAATGTATCAGGCTTTTATACACCAGAATATGAACCTATCAATGCAAATCTCTTTGTTTTTGCTGGTGAGGGTGACAAGGGACTAACGGGTGACTACTTCAAGCTCAATAATCAAGAGCTTTTCGAACAAACATCTAATGGGAATCACCTTAATGAAGAAGACAACTTTTTCAACTCTTCTATAAGTGAGAGTATAGACCGCTATCCTAGACTCAATAATAATAATGGTATAGATATACACTCGATTGAAGTTGGAAAAGATAATAACACATCACATCCACGAGTTATTGGAGTGAATGAACATGAATCTACTATAACATTAGGAACAAACGCTGATGCATACTTTCCAAGTATGGTAGCATTTTCCGTGCAAATGTATATACCAAAAATCTGTTTTCTTGAAACTTTCTATGACAAAAACAATGAAGAGATTAACGAATCCTCAATTGTGAGGGTAGGTGACCCTATCACATCAAAGATCACTCTTCGCAATGATGATAATCACGATGCACAATCTGTAAGAATCATAAAAATTTTTGATGTTAATCTCACTGAATATATTCCAAACTCTACTAGTGTAAAAGATGTAGATTTTAATCAAATAGTACATATCGATGATAATAGTTCTCACAATGGTGTGTCTGTTATCTTTGATGCTCGAGAAGAGAATAATACGATTGTAGAATCAAATTTAACTATTGGACCGCTTGGTGAGGGTGAACCACCAATTTTTGAACCTTACACAATCAACCCAAATCATCAAGCAGAAATAGATTACAAATTTACGGTGCTAAAAAATGCAGAGATTAGCATGCTATACAATACTAAATATAGGTTTGAAATTGCAGGCGAAAACTTTACTATAGATACCATATTGCCAAAATGTAGAGAGTTTAACAACACTATCATTGCTTACAATCCAGATACCGATACAATAACGTTTGCTAATAAAAACTTCAATGCAAATAGTATCATTTTTGATGCCAATAGCTCGCAAAATGCACTCTACACCCAAATCCCAAATAGAGCTTTTTCAATTAAAGCCCTATCACTCCAAAATGCTCTCAATAATACATCACAATATGTTCAGCTTAAAAATTCACAAAAGGTAGCTATTCTTGATGCAGTCAATGCTGGTATAGGAAACAGCTGCCGTACGCATCCTTATGTTAATATCCTAAAAAAACCACATTACATAGTAGATTTTAACAACCATAAACAGCAGAGCTTAGATATTAACGCTTCAAAAGCTATTCGCAGTGCGCGATTTCGTGCTAGATTTTTCCACTGGGTCGATCTTATGGCAGATGCGAGTGTACATTGTAATAATCCAGATGCAATGAGCAATACCCTTAAAGGTATACCACAATGTATAGCTGACGATCCAGAAGGAAAATTGAGAAAAATTTTTGGACAAAGCATCGATATATGTTTTAGCAATGCTGCTGGTAATCCATGTAGTGCTAATACAAATTCCAATAACGGATATGGTTGTATCGAATGCCTTGTGGCAAATGCTCCTTCTGATAAAGTAATATATTCGTGTTCAATCGATAGCTTTGCTATTCGTCCTGCGACTTATACACTTGACGTTAATGAGAGCCTCTTGATTGGAAAAAGAAGTTATCGTCTCGATATCAACGCCTCAGATATCCATGATAATCTTATTGCTGACTATAACACGACTTTTACTGCATCCAATAGCGATACAAATATCACCTCTACTCTCCTTGATCGACCAGGCTGTACAAATCCAGCAACCAAAAAAACTGATAATTTGCAGGTATCTCCTGTTGTTTTTAGTGGTTCTATAGCGATAGATAATAACTATACTTTTAATGATGTAGGTAAAATTGAACTCAATATCACAGACAATGACTGGACGCGAGTCGATCAAGCGAAGCGTGATCATAGTGGAAATATAGTCTATGACTGTATCCCATACAGTTGGACAAATACTCCAGATAGCCTTGGTCGCATAGGATGTATGGCTCATGCATCAAAAACATTGGAATTTCATCCAAAAGAGTATTCTCATACGATCACAGTGAAAAATGCAGATACAAATGACAAATTTACATATCTCTCTGATGATCCTAGAATGCATGCTACTATGAATATATCTATTACAGCACTTTTAGATGATAATACACCAGCACAAAACTACGTAAAATCTTGCTATGCAAAAGATATTAACACAACCATAACGCTCAACAACAATAAAAATCTTGGATGGTCTAACCTTTCAAATAGGATACAGTTTTTTGAAGACCAAAATTACTATACTATACGCGGTACTTCAACTGGAGTCTTGCAAAGTCCAAATATCATAATAGATATCAATGAATCCAATTTCACTACCGGAAGTGTAGCAACAATTCCTTTGCAATTTAATATTAAAAGAAAAGTCAACATTGCAGATATTCCTTTTGTAGTAGCGAAAAACGATTTTAATATCTCTACTGAAGAGAATACTACAGTTGTTCATGGATTTGATTTCAATAGAGTTAATGATAAGAATGTCACCTTTGTATATGCTCGCCTTCGCACGGGAGATATAGAAGAAAATATCATCCAAGGAAATGATGGTAATATCACTACATATTATGAGATATACAATCCTTTGCAAGCAACAGCAACTGGTACATCCTTAGCAGCAAATTTCCCACTCTTTGCAGGCATGTCACAAGATCCACAAGATCCTAATTGGATCATCAACAATCTCCATACTAATCAAAATCTAGGTACAATTCAAAAAATGAAATATAAGGGTGGAGACATCTTTCATAGCAGAGTAGGAAATATTGCTATTATCAATAATAGTCTTAATAACGGAAGCCATACACTCCAAGCTCGCTATTATAGAGCAAGCTTTCCATTTATAGTAACAACTGATGTCAATGTCAGCTCTTGGCTAGTCTATAACAAATATGATCCAAATGCTGCAACAGTGCCACTACATTTCAAATTTATCAATCCAGGTAACTGGAAAGGGACTGGAAAAGCCATCATCCAAGGAAATGAAAGCAATCAGAGTAAAATTAACCGCTATAGGATTAACTGGTGAGAAACGCTTTTGGGATGATAGAGCTTATTTTTGCGATAGTTATCATAAGTATCGTTATGCTTGCAATTCCAGGAATTATGGAGCAGACTTCATCAAATCTGCAAGAGATTCTAAAAAGCGAAGGAATATTCCAATCCTATCGTACATTAGGAACAATTGAGACGTATCAATGGGATGATAATTCACTCAAATCATCAGATGATATCCCACATATTCTCGATGTAACTAATGGTGATAGTGAACTAAATCGAATGAATCCCGGAGCAGTTGTGCGCAAAGGTAATTTTAATGTAACAGATAGGCGAATATTTTTCCCCAATACTACATATGCTTCAAATACAATGGGGCTTGAGAGTGGTGAGGCCAAAAAAGATGATATAGATGATTTTAATGGCAACATAGATTCATTTTCTAAAAGCAGTAGTGGCTATAAAATCGATATGAAAATCTTTCAAAAAATCTACTATGTAAGTGATACTGCAAGCTATAGTGGCACATCTTTGACAATATCTATCAATCCAACTCCCACTACTGCATCTACAAATATCAAAATGATCGATCTTAATACCACAGATGCCAACAATAAGCAGTTTTTGGCAATGAGAGCATTTACATGCAATATTGGCTATCCCAAAATTTTAACTAGAGATGTGAGATGAGAAGAGCTTTTACATTAATTGAGCTAGTTTTTGTCATAGTCGTTATGGGCATATTAGCACTTATTGGATCAGATATCCTAGTAAAGGTTTATGAAAACAAGATAATTTCTGATGCTGCAAAAGACACATCACAAAGGATCCAATTAGCGCTTGAACAAATTGCAAGAAGATTAAGCTACCGCGTCTTAGACTCTGCAATAGCTAGACAATCTTCAAACCCATCAAATACTATAACACTAGAAACTCTTCCTCCAAATTATGACGTTTTGGAATGGATTGGATATGCACACGAAGCTTTGCGCGGTGATGTCGCTGGGGGATACTCTATTCCAGGATATAGCGGCTTTTGCGACATCCAAGCAAGTGATAAGAGTAAACTTGTCACACCAGGTAGCAGACTCGACTTTGCCAAAAATATCATACTTGCATTTTCTGGTAATCGTCCCGTCAATATTGATAATAGCAATAATGGAGCGGCTGTAATTTTCAAGGGGGTCTACATTGATGATCCTATATCAGCCTTTTATACTTCTCCATATCCAGCAGTTCATCCAGTGCATAGATTAAACAACACTACGTTACAGTTTGAAAATACAAATGCCAAGACAATAGCAGAGCACTACTATCTTGCCTATAGCGCATACGCGTTAGTTCCTGTGCAAAATAGCAGCAATGATTACAACTTGACTCTTTACTACAACTACCGTCCATGGAAGGGTGAAAACTATCTCAATGGTGATCATGCATTACTTGTTCCTCATATCTCTAGTTTTCGCTTTAGAAAAGTCGACAAATCAATAGAACTGCAACTATGTACCAAAAAGAAGATATCAGATAGTTTTTCAGCTGAAATATGCGGAAAGAAGGTGGTATTTTGAGAAGAGCTATATCAATGCTAACTGCAATTATTTTTATAATGTTGGTAGGTGTTATTTTAGCTTTGACAATAAGCTCTTTGACATCTGCAACAAAAAACACAACTGATACCTATTTCATAGAGCAAGAAGAGGCTTTAGCCAAAAGTGCTACAGAGTATGCCATCCTTGCAGCTCAAGGCCATAACTTTGCTACAAGTTGCCTGAACAATATCAATATCAGCTTCCAAAACACATATGATATCAATATAACAATCTATTATATCGGTAATGGATTACCAGCGAACTGCAATATTTTTGCCAACAACATAGTAACAAATGAGAGCAACGGCACAGCAATCATTGATACCCGCGTCTCTCTCAAACCAAATATCATCCAAGACTCTACACCCATCTCCTATTTTCGTCGCACCATCCAAAAACTCTAGTTTAAGCCAACTCTTGCTACAATTACAAAAAACTATATAAAGGATGACCATGGATTACTTGCATATTTATGGCAAGAATTTTGATCTTACTGAACCGATCAAAGAGTATATTCAAGATGCAGCGCATTCTCTTATGAAACTAGGCCTTGATATCACTGGTATCAACGCAACAGTTTCAGCAGATGAGCGTAATGGCAAAAAAGGCTTTACTTTTGAATTTGATATCCATGTAGCCAAAAAAGGTAATGTTGTCATAACGCAAAAAGATAAAGATGTCTATGCTGCGATCGATCTTGCTCTTGCACGCGCCAAAAAAGTCCTTCGCCGCTACGCTGACAAGATAAAAAATCATAAAAATATTTCTCTTGAAGAGATCATGGCAGCACCTTTGCTTGAAGAGGAGATCCAAGAGGCTCTTAATTACTCTGAAGAAGTGGTACCTACTCCTTTTGATGTAGATAAACCTATTAGCGTAGAAGAGGCGGTAGAAATCCTCAAAAACTCCAATAAATACTTCATCGTTTTTGAAGATAAAAGCGGCAAAACACGTGTTCTTTACAAAAGAACAGATGGAAAATTTGGCCTTTATTGATCAAGGAGGGCTTTGACCCTCTCAATGATCTTTTTATCTTCAGCTAAACTCAGATACTTAAAAGTTTTGCCACTCTGCTCTTTGCCACTGACAATATCGCCACTTTTGCGAAATGCTAAATCGAGCTCTGCTATTGCAAAACCACTTGTAATTTTGCTAAATTTTTGGAGCCTCTCATTTTCTTTGTTGTTTGTATATAAAAAGCAGTAGCCTTTGAGCCCTGTGCGTGAGACTCTTCCTCGTAGCTGGTGGAGTGTAGCAAGGCCGAGATTTTCGGCTCCTACTATCACAATAGTTGAGAGTTTTGGCAAACTTATGCCCACTTCTATGACAGTTGTTGCAAGCAAGATATTACCATTTTTCGCAAACGCAGCCAATGCCTCCTCTTTTGCTTTGTCCTTACCATGTGTCACATAGACTCCATCAAAATATCGCATCCAAAAATTCTTGGCCTCTTCAAGTGATTTATACCCATAGGTTGCACTCTCTTCAACTAATGGATAGACGATAAGGACTTGATGGTCTTGGGAGATTTCCCTTTTGATATGAGCTAGAAGCAAGCGAAAATCCTCTTTGCCTACAACCTTAGTAGTAATATCTTTTTTGAATGGTACCTCTTGAATGAAGCTATAATCCACAAGCGCACTCTCCATCATAGCCTGTGTGCGCGGAATTGGTGTAGCACTAAACTGAAAATAGTGAGGGCTTTGATCGCCACTTTCTACAAGCTTTTTGAGCTTTTGACGCTGGTTGGTTCCAAATCTATGCTGCTCATCTACCATCACCACACAAACTTTTGGCAATTTGCGATAGAGCAGCGCGTGTGTACCAATAATGAAATCATACTCTTCTAGATTTTCTACATTCTCTTGCGCACTCACCAAAGCTATCTTGAAATTTTTTGGCATGAGTCTTTTGGCTTCTTCATAGAGCTGACGTGCTAGGACACTTGTAGGTGCCATGAGGATAGAGCGCTTTGCCATATATGCAGTAGCAAACATGACAACAGATTTGCCACTGCCAACATCACCTACTACAACTCTCCTTGCTGCCACATCTTTACCTAAATCTCTGCGAATTTCATCGATAACCTTTTGCTGATCATTTGTGAGAGTAAAAGGGAGTGAAGCGACAAAATCTTGATACTTTGCATCGATCACACACTGTGCAGGCCTATTTATACGCTTGTGACGCAAAGCTCGTATATAGCGATAGGCTTCAGCAAATTTCAAAGCTTCAAAATATCTTCCAAAGATCCCTCCCTCTTTTTGATACTCTTTGTAAAACTCCTCATCTGGATAGTGGATTTTAAGCAAACTCTCCACTATATCTTGTGGCAATCCCTCATGGGCAAGAGCTTTGGCTGTGAGATACTCCTTTTTGAGGCTTGCAAAGATATCTCCACGAATCGGGATTTTATATGAGGGAAAGATTTGGTCTATTTTGTAGTTTGCGACTTTTTGCGGTTGTACGATCTGGATCTTTCCATACTGAAACTGCAGTTTGCCATAGATAAAAAGACGCTCCCCAACTCCAAAAGCGTACTCATGAAATTTTTTCGTATGGAAAAAGAGTAGCTCCACTTCGCGTCCGATATTGTGAGCATATGCTATACGCTTTTGCAGCTTTGCAAGAGTTTGAATCTCTTTGATCTGGACATCCAGTACCATTTGCGGCTCGATTGATCTTTTGATGCGAAAATCGTAGTATTTGTGTGGAGCAAGCAATGCAAGATCGAGGGGAGATCGTATTCCCACTCGAAAGAGTTTTTCGTTCATTGTGTAACGATAGAGAAGCTTAGTTTTGTAATTTCAGGATGTTTTTTGATGTAGTTGTTGAGTTGATCAAGTGTGAGAGATTCGATTTTTTTGAGATCTTCTTTTGATGAGCCAAGAGGTTTGCCTGCATAGAATTCATTGAAAGCTCGTGAGAGTCTTTGCGGCAATGTCTCATTGCGCAGCGGTTCACTTCCGAGGATAAACTTCTTCGCACTCTCTAGCTCTTTTTTCGTAGCACCATTTTTGACATACTCAGCTATCACTTCTTTGACAAGCTTTTTGGCCTCCTCTTGTGACTCAATCTTTGTCTGCAAATACCCTGTAAAATAACTATGGCTCTTATTGATTCTCCCAAGAGAATAGGCCGAGTAGGCTAGACCTCTCTTCACACGGATCTCTTCCATCAAGCGGCTGCCAAACCCACCAGTTCCCAATATAAACATAGCTACACGCGAGATGTAGAGATCTGGACTATCGAGCTTCTCATAGTATGGTGACCCAAAGTAGATATATGCCTGTTTTGTCTCTTTTTCGTGTGTTATAAGTTCTTTTTGCTTATCACTTGCGTTGTAGTATGGAAGTGGTTCCAGCTCTCCTTTTTTCAAAGGTGAGAGAACTTTCTCGATATAGTCTTTTGCTGTCTCCCAATCAACTTTACCACCAATGACGATAATCGCACGCTTTAAGACAAGATGCTTGGTAAAATATGCTTTGATATCATCAAGCGAGATCTTTTGAATAGATTCAGGGGTCCCATCACTTGGATTTTGCAAAGGCGTATCGGCAAAGAGGATCTTTTTGAGATTCACACTTGCAATGTAGTCATAGTCGTTGTGCTTGCGAGAGAGATATCCCAAAGTCGTGGTTTTGACCTGATCAAGCGCAGATGGTGTGAGATTGGGATCAAGGAAGAGATCACGCACAAGATCTACACCTGTGCCAAACTCCTCTTGCAAAGCACTAAGCTCCATCACCATAGTCTCAGTCCCCACGTGAGCACTGTAGCGAATAGCTCTTTGCTCAAGTGCATTTGCAAAGCCCACATTACCTAGTTTCTTCGTGCCTTGCATGAGCATCTTTGCACTCATCTTAGCTAGCCCTGGCAATTTGCCATCTTCGATGCTTCCGCTCTTTTGAAAAACTATTTGCATAGCAACTATTGGAAGTGCATCATCTTGTTCATAAATGACTGGAATCTCTACTCCATTAACTTCTACGTGCTTCAAAACCGCACTCATCAATACCCCTTGTAAAAATATAATGCAAATGAGCAGTGCTCTCATGAATAGATCTCCAATATCTCATATGCAGTGTTGCGCTTAGCTGGGATCTCTCCCACATCTTTGATAAGACGGACCATCTCCTCTTGGTTCATCCTATTTTGCGCTCCAGCAGCTTTGACTACATTCTCTTCCATCATAGTTGAGCCCAAATCATTTGCTCCATAGAGTAATGCAAGTTGTCCTATATAGCTTCCTTGCGTCACCCAAGAGCTCTGGATATTTTTAAAGTTATCCAAAAAGAGCCTACTAACAGCTAAGAGGCGCAGGTAGCGATTGGAGCTTGTTTTGTGCGTGACGATCCCTTTCTTTTGCAATGCTGTATTGTATGGCTGAAAACTCCACATAATAAATGCTCGAAATCCGCCTGTCTCATCTTGTAAGGAGCGAATCTTCTCCCAGTGATCTACTATCTCTTCGTCAGTCTCTACTGTTCCATACATCATCGTTGCAGTTGTTTTCATCCCCACTTCATGGGCGGCTCTGTGGATATCGAGCCACTCTTGAGAGCTAAGCTTCTTGGGACTGATAATATCACGCACTCTATCGCTAAGAATCTCAGCACCAGCTCCAGGAATAGAGCTGAGCCCCTTGGCTTTGAGGCGCTCCAACACCTCTTTGTAGCTTAGACGACTCACTTTGGCGATGTAGCTAATCTCTACAGCACTAAATCCATGGATAGTAATCTCGGGATATTTTTTGTGGATATGCTCTACTAGGTCTTCGTAGTAATCGATTTTGAGCTTTGGATGCACGCCACCTTGGAAGAGTATCTGCGTACCACCAATTGCCAAAAGTTCCTCTATCTTTTGATCGATCTCTTCGTAGCTTAAGATATATGCATCATCATCTTTTGGTTTGCGATAGAAAGCACAAAAGTCACAATCTACCCAGCAAATATTTGTGTAGTTGATATTGCGATCGACGATAAATGTTGTGATTTTGTCTGGATGGAGCTCGCGTTTTTTTGCAAGCGCCATCTCTCCTAGCTCTTGCAAGCTGGCATTGCGGATGAGATCCAAAGCATCTTTTTTACCTAGCCTCATTCAACTCCTTCAAAAAAAGCATTGACTTCTACCTCTTTGCCTATACAATCTATTGGCATTTTCATATTTTGCGTAAAGTTTCCTGAAAAACGGTATTTCTTATCTTCTAACACAAATCTTTCAACTATCTTATATTCAGGCTCAACGATGAAATACTCTTTTATACCTGCACACTCATACAAGGCCAATTTATCAGTCTTATCCTTTGATGCCGTTGAAGGACTCAATACTTCAAAAATTGCACATGGAAGCTCATTCTCATCACAAAAGAGCATCACATCGGGTTGCACAATATTAATGGGCTCGATATTTGGATCAAAATTGCATACAAGTTTCAAGTCATAAGGAGCAACGCGCGGTTTACATTTGCTTTCACTGCGCAAAGTTATAGCGATATTCAAAACAACATCTTGATGCTTTGCGCTGGCTCCTGCCATCATATAGATGCGACCAAAAATAAGCTCTACTCGCTCTTTTGTATTTTTTTCTATCTCTTTATAGTCTCGATAACTATAGTGTTCAAGTTTTTGCGCTTCCATTTTTAACCTCTTTGGCTATTGCATCCAAAACCCCATTGATAAATTTTGGACTCTGCTCTGTGCCAAGTTTTTTGGCTAACTCCACTGCTTCATTAATCACTATCGCACTATCAAGATCACTGAAAAGCAGCTCATACACACCTAGTCGTAATATCGCTTTTTCGATGTGACCGAGGCGATCTAAATCCCAAGACTCTAGGTGCTTTTTGATCATCTCATCAATTTTTTCAAGATTTTCCACTGTGCCTTTAAAGAGCGAAAGGGCAAACTCTCGCTGCTTATTGCGAATCTTTTTTTCTTCTAAAATATCTTCGGCAAAATTCTTGATCTCTGGATTGCCTAGATCATATGCATACAAAAGCCCTATGACCGCTTCACGTGCCTGGTGTCTTGTAGCCATCAAAGACCTTTGTAGAGATCAATAAGCTCTATAAGACCTGTCATCGATTCAAAGCCTTTATTACCAGCTTTGCTGCCTGCTCTCTCAATCGCTTGCTCGATAGTATCAGTTGTAAGCACCCCAAAAGTTACCGGTTTTTGGTATTTGAGTGTTGTGTTTGCTATACCTTTTGTAGCTTCAGCCGCCACATAGTCAAAATGGGGAGTTGAGCCGCGAATAATAGCACCAAGACAGCAAACACCCGCATAATCACCTGCAGCCAATACCTTATCAAGAGCAAAAGGGAGCTCAAAAGCACCAGGGACGAGAATGAGGTCGAGATTCTCCTCTTTTCCTCCATGACGTAAAAAGGCATCTTTTGCACCCTCTACCAAACGATCGGTAATTATGTGATTGAATCTGCTTGCAATTATTGCTACCTTCTCGCTTCCATCAAGTCTTAGCTTTCCCTCAATAATATTCATCTACTCTCCTTGTAATACATCTCGAATTTTAAAAATATCATCCACAATCTCTTCCAACTCCTGCGGCGTTACCATATTTGGACCATCACTGAGAGCACATGTTGGATCATAGTGAGTCTCAAAGAAAAACCCATCCACTCCAACAGCTGCAGCCGCACGCGCAAGTGGAGCGACAAACTCTTTGTTGCCACTACTCTTGCCTCCTGCACCTCCTGGCATCTGCACAGCATGTGTTGCATCGAAGATTACCGGAGCAAACTCTCGCATGATCACAAGGCTACGCATATCAACTACTAAATTGTTGTAACCAAAAGTTGTGCCACGCTCAGTGAGCCAAACACCAGCCTCTTTACTAGTAGTATAATCCACATCCACATATCCTCTGGTTTTGAGGACTTTGAGCACACTGTAACGCATATCTGCTGGAGCCATAAATTGGCCCTTTTTGATATTAACAATTCTCTCTGTCTTGGCTGCAGCGACCAATAGATCGGTCTGGCGGCATAAAAATGCAGGGATTTGAATCACATCAGCTACTTCTGCCACTGCAGGCACCTGATAGCTCTCATGCACATCAGTCAAAATTTTATACCCAAAATCCTCTTTGATTTTTGCTAGCATTTGCAGACCCTCTTGTAGGCCTGGTCCTCTATAACTCTCGAGGCTAGTTCTATTTGCCTTGTCAAAACTTGCTTTAAAATAGAAATCAATTTGGGGCGATTTGTGATATTTTATTAGATCAGTTGCGATTATCTCCAACTGCTCTTGACTCTCGATGACACACGGTCCTGCTATTAAAATCATCTGCATCTTTTACCTTTTTGCAACCATTATTCCGCTAATAACTATCAAGATTATACCCAAAAATTTGATGATATCTGGAAAAGGATCACCTAAAAAGAGAAGTCCAAAGAGTAAGGAAAAGGCAATATTGCTATAACTTACTGCCCCTACAATGCCAGCTTTTGTCACGCCATAGGCTTTGGTCATATAAATCTGTGCTAATGTTGCTAAGAGTCCCATAGCAACGATTTGTGCCCACATAAAGCCATGAGGCATTACAAATTTGGCAAACATAAAATCAAGCTCTTCAATTTTCACATAAGGAGCTAAAAGCATCAAAAGAAGGGGGCCTAAAGTCCCTACACCCATGAATGAAAGTACAATTGCACGCGTATCGTAGTAGCGCTTGAGTTCACGCACACTCGTATATGCTAAAGCTGCTCCCATACCGCTCAAAATTCCCAAAATATCATATTTATCAAAAGGAGTCCCAAAGGGATCAGTTATCAAAACAATTCCTATAAAGCCCAAAATGATAGCTGACCACTGCCTCTTACTCAAAACCTCGTGCAAAAAAACCGCTGCAAAAATAGCTGTCCAGATAGGTGAAGTTTTGGAGTATGTCATCGCTTCGCCTAGAGGAATATGTGCTATATCATAGAAAAACATCAAAAGAGCCAAAAATCCTACAAACCCTCGAAAAAAGAGCAGAAGCGGCTTACCTCCATCACCTTGTAAAGGTTTGTGCAGCAATGAAGCTCCAACCAAAAAGACCCCAAAAATATTGCGAAAAAAAACAACCTCCAAGCTTGGCATAGAGGCACTCAAAAGCTTTGCAAAGACTCCCATCCCCGCAAAAAGCAAGGATGCGAGAAGCATATAGGCTACACCCTTATCAAGGCTCAATCGATTTGCTAACGAGTGAACCAATGATATCTCCAAACATTATTACATCTTTCAAAAGCCCCTTTGTAGCAATACCATCTTCTCCTTCTACCACATAGAGCTCACCTTTTTTACTTGCAAAGATTTTCTGGTTTAGAAGGACACGAAGATAGAGGCCATCAACCTTGAGAATCTTTTTAATACGTCCCGGATTTTTCAAAACTTCTATGTCAACCTCACCATTCTTTTCATTTCCACCGACTGCATAGAATTTATAGCGGTATCTATTTGGCTTGAGGTATTTTTTGAGATTAAAATAGAGAGTCAAAAGATCATCTTTTGCATAGTAATTGAGTAGATGCTTTGTGTGTGAATGAAAGTGTCCATACTTATTTTTATCTTCAATTGCCATGATATTTTTGTGCATATGGTCAAAAATGTAGCGTTTCTCATCTCTTCGTTTGGTCGTTTGCTTTACTTTTACAAACTCATGGGGCACAAAGAGGCCATTTTTTATCTGCCCTCTGCTCTCATAGTGCTCTCGTCTGTTGTGGCTAAGCATTTTGGCTAGGCCGTGAGACTGCACATCAATAATAATAGAGTAGTTTCCATCTTTTTTGACTAACAGCGCATCAGCAGTAGCTACTTTGCCAAAAAGCCCAAAAGTAACAGCATATTTGGCTTTAATGGTCTGGGCAAATGTAAATCCGATAAAAAGTGATAATATAAAAATAGTTCGTAACATTCTTTCTCTTTTTTGATAAAATTGTAGCAAAAATAGCTAAAGGCCATAAATGCAAATCTTTGCTCTTTTTCTCCTTCTTACCTCTATGCTTTTAGCTGATATTAACATGACTCTTGTTAAAGAGAGCAACCTTACCCTTTTACAAAATTTCGCAAATGAACTCAATAGTTCATCCCCCAACTACTCTTTGCAAAAATCACTTATCCAAAAAATTGTCTCTATTGCAAAACAGCAGCCTCCAACTATCACCAATGATGAATTGCAGATAAAAAATGCGCAAGATTTGATACAGACCTTTAAAAAAATCAACAACTTCCTGGCACAAAGTTATGAAAAGCAGCAAGAGATAGAAGATCTCAACGAGCAACTCAGTGACATTCAAGAGAATCAAGATGAAGATAGTATCACTGCAACGCTTGAATACGCTTTTTACTATCGCTTGAAGGAGTTTGATCAAAAGTTTGTAGAGCAGATTCAAAAAAACTATACCAAATGGCTTGATACTCTTTTGATAAAGCTTAACAAAATCTCGTTTACTAAATCCGCTGAATCTATAAGCAAAACCCTCTCACAGCTGCAAAATGTAGAGCGCAAGATCAAAAAACTCCAGATAGAAAAGGAGCGCTATGTCATTTTGGGGCAAGAGAGCAAAATAAGACAAATCGAGAAATCTATTGCTTACTACCAAAATAGAGCCGAGAGATATGTTGATAAAATTTTATCTATCAAGCTCTACGATTTTTTTGCTGCACTCCAAAAAAGATCGCAAGAAAGCATTAATAAAGCCAAAGATATTGTAGAGTTTTTGCATAAATTTAGACAAAATCTCGCCAAAGCATATGAGGCAACACTCTACTACGCGATCAACAAAAAAATTGGCAACTGGCAGGCTAAACTTATCGAAACCAAAAATGCACTCATTGCATTTTTAAACAACAACAGCGTCATTGGAATTCCTCTTTATAAATTTGCCGAAGCTTTGGGGATTTTTCTTATCTTTTTGGTTTTTCGGCGTATTTTTGCCTTTTTTATTGTCCATTCTCTCCGTAAATTCACACAGATGACCAAATCAAATTTTGATGATCGCTTGGTAGATATTCTTGAAGGACCTTTGAAATTTTCGTTTATTATACTTGGTCTCTATTTTGCACTCCTCATAGCAGGAATCCATAACGATATCTTTGACAAAATTCTCAAAAGTCTCGTAATTTTTGATATCTTCTGGCTTTTTTACAATGCAGTCAATATTTTAGATGAGACAATTTACAATTTTGCGAAAAAGTTTGGACGTGAACTTTACCGTGAAATTGGCTCATTTTTTATTAAAACTCTCAAAATCTTCATCTTTGCTATAGGTCTTGTGTCAATCTTGCAAGAGTGGGATATCAATGTGAGTGCATTCGTCGCTTCACTAGGACTTGGTGGTTTGGCATTTGCTCTTGCAGCCAAAGATACTGCAGCAAACCTCTTTGGAGGACTCAGTATCTTAGCCGATCGTGCACTCAAACTTGATGACTGGATAAAAGTGGGCGATGTAGAGGGAACTGTAGAAGAGATTGGCCTACGCACCACAAAGGTGCGCACCTTTGAAAAGTCTCTTGTGACAGTTCCAAACCAGATAATTGCAAACAACCCTATCGAAAACTTCTCTCGTCGCAATGTTCGCCGTATCAAGATGCGCATAGGCCTCATCTATGGTACGACGCAAGAGCAGATGCAAAATATTCTCACAGAGATGAGAAATATGCTACAATCCCATCCTGGAATAGCCAAAAAGGCAACACTGCTGGTCAATTTTGATGAGTTTGAAGATAGTAGTTTAAGTATTTTTATCTACTGCTTTACAAATACCGCCGAGTGGGCAAAATATCTTGAAATTCGTGAAGATGTCAATCTCAAAATCATCGAAATTGTCCATCGCAACGGTTCAGATTTTGCATTTCCAAGTGAATCAATCTATATAGAGAAAATAGCCGAAAAATGAAAAAAATAGCAATAATTGGAAAACCAAACGTTGGAAAAAGTTCACTGTTTAATCGCCTGCTCAAGCAAAGAGATGCAATTGTCAGTGAACAAGCAGGCACTACTCGTGATATAAAAAGGCGTATCGTCCAAATTGGCGAGAAAGAGGCAGAGCTCATTGATACCGGAGGATTAGAGGATAGAGATGAGCTCTTTGAGCAGGTCAAAAACAAAAGCCTCGAGGCTGCAAAGGATGCAGATATTATCCTCTATATGGTAGATGGAAAGAAACTTCCCGATGAAGAGGATAAAAAGATCTTTCGCTCTTTGCAAAAACTTGGCAAAGATATCACCCTTGTTGTCAATAAAATAGATAATGACAAGGAGGAGGAGAATGCTTGGAACTTCTATGAGTTTGGTACCCAAGAGATTTTCCCCATCTCCGTAAGCCACAACCGCAAAACAAGAGCTTTGCTGAGTTGGATAGAAAAGAGACTTCCAAAAGATGAAAAAATAGCTCTAGAAATTGATGAAGAGCCGGATTTTGATGAGTTGCTTGCTATCAATGAGGGGGAGAAGAAACCACAAGAAGAGGAAGATAACGAAATACGCGTAGCAATACTTGGACGCGTCAATGTTGGCAAAAGTTCACTGCTCAATGCCCTGCTCAAAGAGGAGCGCTCAATTGTGAGTGATGTGGCAGGAACTACCATCGATACAGTTGATGAGAGCACCCTCTATGATGGCAAAGTCATCACCTTCATCGATACTGCAGGAATTAGACGCCGCAGTAAAATTGTAGGAATCGAAAAATATGCGCTCAATCGTACACAAAAGATGCTAGAGCGTGCGGATGTGGCGCTTCTTGTACTTGATGCGAGCGAAGGTATCACAGAACAGGATGAGAGAATCGCTGGGTATATTGATAAGTATAAACTTGCTTGCATCATAGTTTTGAATAAATGGGATATAGCCAATAAAGATTATAAAGAGGCTGTCAAAGAGGTAAGAGATCGCTTCAAGTTTTTAAGCTATGCACCAATTATTACTTTGAGTGCAAAGACAAGAAAACGGGTCGATAAGCTCTATGATCTTATCATCAAAGTATACAAAAACTACACTACTTGGATCCCTACCGCACAACTCAACAAAGTCATCAAAGAGGCACAAATTCGCCATCAGATCCCTTCATACAAAGGAAAACCTGTCAAAATTTTATATGCAACGCAGTATGATACGAAGCCTCCAAAAATTGCGCTTATTATGAATAGGCCAGAGGGTCTACACTTTAGTTATAAGCGCTATTTGGCCAATACTTTGCGAGAAAATTTTGATCTTGAAGGTACACCCATCATCCTCTCTCCACGCAAACGAGGCGAGAGGGAAGAGGATATCCAAGAAGAAAGTTACTAAAGGAGAAATTTTGCGAATCGTAAGCGGAATGCGGCCAACGGGAAAACTGCATCTAGGTCACTACTTGGGTGTTTTACAAAATTGGGTAAAACTGCAAAATGAGCATGAGTGCTTCTTCTTTGTTGCAGACTGGCATGCACTCTCCACAAGCTACGAAGACAAACTCAATCTCAAACATCTTAGTATCGAGCTTGTGAGAGACTGGATAGCTGCCGGAATCGACCCAACAAAGGCTACTCTCTTTATCCAAAGTGCTATCAAAGAACACGCAGAGCTCTATGTGCTTTTAAATATGATCACACCCCTTGGATGGCTTGAGCGCAATCCAACCTACAAAGATCAGTTAGCGCAGATCAAAAATAAAGATATCCATACAGCAGGTTTTTTGACCTATCCGGTTTTGCAAACCGCTGATATTATCCTCTATGATGCCGAGGCCGTACCAATCGGTGAAGATCAAAGACCGCACCTTGAAATTGCCAGAGAGATTGTACGCCGCTTCCACCATCTCTTCTTATGCGAAGTCTTCACTGAGCCAAAAGAGCTGCTTAGCCCAGTGCCAAGGCTTTTAGGTCTTGATGGACGTAAAATGAGCAAGAGCTACAACAATGCGATCTACTTAAGCGATACATCTGAGGAGGTGTGGCAAAAGATCCGCACTGCCAAAACTGATCCACAGCGCGTCAAACGCTCTGATCCTGGCAATCCAGAAGTGTGTCTTATCTATGATTATCATAAAGCTTTCAGTGATGAAGAGATAATCAAAAAGGTCGAAGAGGGATGCCGCAGCGCAGCTATTGGATGCGTGGAGTGCAAAAAGTGGTGTGCTGCATCGATAGAAAAGGTACTTGAGCCTATGCGCGAAAGACGCCAAAGTGTGAGTGATGAAGACATTGCTATTATTTTGCAAAAAGGCGAAGAAAAAGCCAAAGAGATAGCCGGCAAAAAAATGGAGAGAGTCAACAAGGCCATCTTTGAACTCCAATGCAAGGATCACACATGAAACGCTATCTAGGAAGTCGCAAAAAACTCAAAATCTATATAGATAATGATGATCGCTATGATGGTAAAGCGCTGTGGCAAGAGATCTTAAAGGCTGCCAAAGAGTATGGACTTGCTGGTGGGACTGTCTACAAAGCTGTTGCTGGTATGGGCGCTCATAGCGAACTGCATACTTTTAGTGTCTGGAGTCTGAGCCAAAAACTTCCACTCATTATCGAAATTATAGATCAAGAGGCGAAAATCAGAGGATTTCTCAACCAAATTGACCCGATGCTCAGTGAGGCTCTTGTAACACTTGAAGATATTGAAGTACTGCTATACAAGCATCCAGGATTTGGCCAATGAATCTGCAACTTCTCATAGTAATTGGAGTGGGGGGATTTTTTGGGGCTATTAGTCGTTTTTTAATTGCATCCTTTGTACAAAAACTGAGTGGCCTCTTCTTTCCTGTTGGCACGCTTACGGTCAATGTTTTGGGAAGTTTTTTGATAGGACTGCTCTATGTATATTTTGAGCAGAGCATCCACCCATTGGCAAAAGCAATGCTCATTACTGGGTTTTTAGGGGCTTTGACAACATTTAGCACTTTTAGTTTAGAGAGTTATCTGCTTATTGAGCAAGGGCTTTACTTAAAGGCTTTTTTAAATATCGCCTTGAATGTGATACTCACAATCTCTTCAACATTTATAGCTATAATGCTATTCAAAAAATTGTATGGAGGTGTCTGATGTATAAAATAGAGATGGACAAACTGTGCGGATGTGCAAAAAAAGATAGCAAACTCCATCCTGAGTGGCTTGATAAAGAGTACGCTACAAAAGAGGAAGCTGAAATTGCTGCACTACGTCTTGCAAACCATGCAAACGCTACTTGGTGCAAAAAGCACCGCTTTTACGCGTATGAAGAGGATGATAGCATTATTCGTATAGCGGTAGAGATGAGCTGTCCAAAAGAGGCGTAATGTTTGAACTCTCGCCAAAGCTTCACAACGCTGAAGGCAAAATTCGCAAGGCCGGCTTTGAAATAGAATATACAGGCTTGCGACCTCTGCAAGCTGCCTCGATCGTTGTGCAGCACTTTGGCGGTGATGCCAAAGAGATAGATGAGTACGAGACTGTAGTAGAAAATACAAAATATGGAAAATTTAGCATCTATCTAGACTCAGTCTATTTGCGAAGAGATGCAAAAGAGTATATTTTCAAAGACCAAGAGATTTTCAAAGATCTTGTCTACTCGCTTTCTGAACTCGTAGTTCCCTATGAGATAGTAACTCCCCCGATCCCTTTTACACACCTCCAAGAGATCGAAAATTTTCGCCTAGGACTCAAGAACGCTGGAGCTCTTGGCACTAGTGCTTCGATACTCTATGCCTTTGGAATGCATATAAACATCGAAACATATAGCTTTGAATATAGCGAAATAGCAGACATATTGCGCGCTTTTGTACTCTTGCAAGACTATATCATCGATCATATCAAAGTTGATCTTACTCGCAAGTTCACATGGTTTATTGAACCGTTTAGCAAGGAATACATTGAGCATCTTCTCAAAACTCAATACGCTAATTTTGAAGAGTTTGCACACGACTATATCTTCTACAATCCTACGCGCAATCGCGCTCTTGATCTTTTACCGCTACTACTCTTTATCGATCAAAGTTTGCAAAAGCATCTCCCTCCCCAAAAGCTCTCTCCTCGCCCAGCCTTCCACTATAGATTGCCAAATTCACGTATCGATGAGGATAATTGGAATATAGCTTTTGAGTTTAACCACTGGACAATGGTTGAAAAAGTGGCAACCAACAAAGAGAAGCTTCACGATCTTGTACAAGAGTATTTCGATTTTCAAGAGACACCATTTTGGTTTATAAAAGAGCTGTGGATAGAGCGGGTTGAACAATGGCTCAAAGAAGAGTTGTAGTTACTGGTTCAGCTGGCAAAAATCGTATATCATGGTTTTTTATCGGCTCAATTTTACGCTTGCTTGGAGCAAAACCGCTCTTTGTTCATGAGAAAAAATCCCCTCCTAGCCATTTCGATGCTCTTTTGCTTGCAGGTGGAGAAGATATCTGCCCAAGCAGTTATGGAGCAAAAGATGAACAGTGCAATAAAGGGCGCGATGAACTTGAACTCTCGCTCCTTGATACCGCAATAGCAAAAAATATGCCAGTTTTAGGTATATGCCGTGGTATGCAAATGATCAATATCTACTTTGGTGGTACACTCTATCCTCATATTCACGACTTCATAGAGTCTCATCCCAACTCGCCATTCCTTGTCAATCCAATTACAATAAAGCCCCATACTCTACTCCATACAATTTTGCAAACACACTATATCAAAGCAAACGCCCTACACCATCAAGCTATCAAAGATCTTGGTAAGGAGCTGCGTATCAATGCATATGACAAAAATAGCATAATCCAAGGAATCGAACATACTCATCGCCTCATTTTAGGACTGCAGTGGCATCCAGAGTATCTTCCTTACCATCCACTGCATCTACGTATTTTCAAGGCATTTTTATCAAAATAAGAATATAATCAAGAAAAAACGGAGGCACTTTTGATAGATCTACGTGCACTGGAAAAAAATTTTGATGTAATAACAAAGAGACTCCAGACCAAGGGAGTGGATGAGAAGATTTTAGAGGAGCTGCGCATCCTTTTTGAAGAGTATAAAAAACATAAACGCTCCCTCGAAGATCTCCAAGCCAAACAAAATAGCCTCTCAAAACTTTTTGGAGAGTATAAAAGAGAAGGCAAAGATATTAATGAGCTCAAAAGTGAACTAGAAGAGAATAAAGCAAAAATAGCTGCACTGCAAGATATAGTCCGCCAAATCGATGAAAAACTCGCAAACCTAGCTTTACAAATTCCCAATCCTCCAGACCCTGATGTACCAGTTGGTGAGAGTGAAGATGATAATGTTGTTATTAAAACAGTTTTAGAACCAAAAGAGTTTGATTTTGAACCAAAAGAACACTGGGAACTTGGAGAAAAGCTCGGGTGGATCGATTTTGAAAGAGGTGTTAAACTCGCTAAAAGCCGCTTCAGTGTTCTTAAAAATGAAGCTGCAAAACTCGAGAGAGCTCTTATTAATTTCATGCTTGATCACAATGCAAGCTATGGTTTTGAAGAGGTGTGTGTGCCGTTTATGGCAAATAGTGCTACACTCCTAGGAACTGGGCAGTTGCCAAAATTTGAAGATGATCTCTTTAAGATATGCGATGAAGATCTCTATATGATTCCTACTGCTGAAGTACCACTGACAAATCTTTATCGTGATGAAATTATAAAAGATCTCTCCAAGCCTATCAAACTCACTGCCTATACACCATGCTTTCGTAAAGAAGCAGGAAGTGGTGGACGTGATGTACGAGGTATGATACGCCAGCATCAGTTTGACAAAGTAGAACTTGTAGCAATCACGAGGCCAGATCAAAGCGATGCAATGCTTGAAGAGATGGTAGCGTGTGCCAGTGAGCTGCTCACAAAACTTGGTCTACCCCATCGCCATGTGATGCTTTGTACGGGAGATCTTGGATTTAGTGCGGCAAAAACTATTGACCTTGAAGTATGGCTTCCAGGGCAAGGCAAATATAGAGAGATAAGCTCCATCTCCAACACACGCGATTTTCAAGCCAGACGTGCAAAAATTCGCTATAAAGATGGTAAAAAAAATCAGCTTGTTCATACCCTCAATGGCTCAGGCCTCGCAGTTGGTCGCACACTTATTGCGATTATGGAAAACTACCAGACAAAAGATGGAAATATAGAAATACCAAAAGCTCTAGAATCTTACTTATAGGAGTCTGCCTTGCATATTAATAAATTCATCATAAAATCTGTCCGAGACATGCTCAGTCTCGACATCATCAAACTTGCACTTCTCACTGGAGTCCCCCTCTTTCTCATCTGGCTCGGTATAGGCTATCTACTATGGGAACCTATGGTAGAGTTCACTAGCTGGATAATTAGCTGGATACCCTTTTCTATTGTGAGAGCAAATGGAGCTTTTATTATCTCATTTTTTATATGGTTTAGTGCAGTACTCATTAGCTATGCACTTTTTGTAGGACTCTTTAGCGGATTTTTACTGGGAGGCAAAAAGGAGAGCAGTTTTGAGGCTATAAACTTTTTTATTATTTTTATACTCTCAATCTTTTGGTCAGGAGTTATCCTCTATAACTGGCCGTGGTTGAGCAAAGAGATAGCACACCTCTTAACACTTTTGCCTTTTGATACTGTGGCAAAAGGTATTGCATGGCTTTTGGCTTTTTATATCTTTTACAATCTTTTTTTGATTAGTGAATATTTAGTTATTTTTACTTTCAGAGAGCCTTTCATTAAGGCATTAATGGAGAAACATTTAGGGGATATGGAACTAAAACGCTCTTCTCACATTTCAGCAGTTTTTACATATAGCAAGCTCTACCAGGGAGTTTTGTGGTTTTTTGTCGCTTCATTCCTTATTTTACCTGTTCTCTTCATTCCGATTGCAAACTTTTTGGCCGTATGGTTTTTGTGGGCATGGCTCTATAAAGAATCAGCCTTTGTAGGTGTATGCTCTATGCTTTGTAGCAAAGAAGATTTCCATAGACTCAAAGAGCACAAAATATACTTCATCTCAGCCTCCCTTGTAGCCGCCCTTCTTAATTTCATACCAATTATCAGTATTTTCACACCATTTTTTATAATGGATCTCTATTTCCACTGGATTATTAGCCAAAGAGAGGAAGATTAGATCTCCTCCCCTCTTTTATCATGCAAAAACTCTCTCATCGAGAGATAACTATTGAGTGCACTCACATAGGCTTTTGCGCTTGCTATCATCGTATCGATACTCAAACCATGTCCAATCACTGCAGGTTTATTCTCCTCAAAGACCACTTTAACCACAACTTTGGCAAGAGCATCTTTGCCTTTGCTTACTGCAGTTACTTGATAATCATTGAGTGTACCTTTGAAGCCACTGATGCGATCGATTGTCTTAAAGATTGCATCGATTGTCCCATCGCCAATACCAGCATCGGTAATCTCTTTGCCTTCATGCTCGATCGTCACTGCCGCACTTGGTACACCCTCGCTACAGTCATTAATTTGTAGTTTCTTAAGTTTATAGACCTCAGGAGCGCTTGCTATCTCATTGGTAATAAGCACGCGAATATCATCATCTGTAATCTCTTTCTTCTTATCTGCAAGCACCTTGAAGCGCTCAAAAGCTTTATTGATCTCCTCTTCACTCAAGGTAAATCCAAGCTCTTGAATGCGCTTTTTAAAAGCGTGGCGGCCTGAGTGTTTGCCAAGCACAATAGCATTGCGATCAAGACCTATATCCTCAGCTCTCATAATCTCATAAGTCTCTTGATGCTTGAGTACTCCATCTTGGTGGATACCGCTCTCATGTGCAAAAGCATTTTTACCAACGATCGCTTTGTTTGGCTGTGGTTCAATCCCTGTAATTGCCGCTACAAGACGACTTGTAGGATAGATCTCTTTGGTATTGATATTCGTATCGATATCGCCAAAGATATCTTTGCGCACCTTGATTGCCATCACGATCTCTTCCAATGCTGCATTTCCTGCTCGCTCACCAAGACCATTGATAGTACACTCTACTTGTCTAGCACCATTGAGTACACTATAGAGTGAATTTGCAACAGCAAGGCCAAGATCATTGTGGCAGTGGACTGATATTACTGCTCTCTCACCTATAAACTCTTTGAGCTCTTTGATCATCTCACCCATCTCATGAGGAAAGCGATATCCTACAGTATCTGGAATATTGATAGTTTTAGCTCCAGCTTTTATGACTGCATCAATAATCTCTTTCAAAAAGCTCATCTCACTGCGCCCTGCATCCTCACAACTAAACTCTACATCATCTACAAATGTTCTCGCATACTCTACCGCTGCAACGGCTCTTTTTAATACTTCATTTGGTTCCATGCGGAGCTTATACTTCATATGAATAGGACTTGTAGCTATGAATGTATGGATACGTTTATGCTGTGCAGGAGCAACCGCTTCACCTGCTGCCTTGATATCTTTTTCAAGAGCTCGTGCAAGTGAGCAGATAGTGCTCTTTTGTACCGCTTCACTAATCTTTCTAATCGCTTCGAAGTCTCCTGGACTTGCCGCTGCAAAACCAGCTTCTATGATATCGACACCAAGCTTTTCAAGCTGTTTTGCTATCTGTATTTTTTCTTCTGTATTCATCGAAGCACCAGGACTTTGCTCGCCATCACGCAAAGTTGTATCAAATATCTTTACAATATCTGCCATCTTCTATCCTTTAGTTTGTGAAATTGTAACGAGTTTTTGGAAGAGTTTGCAATTAGTGCAGGAGGAGGTTTTTTATCTCGATTTTTGGAAGATATTTGATCGCTTTCATTACTCCAATTTCACTCATTATTTTCCTTGGATAATTTTTTTCCTCTATTATAGCGAAATTTGTAAATATAGTATAGAGCACGTACAATGCCTGAGAGGATATAGAGTGTAATAAGAAGCGTAAGAGATTCGATAGGAAAGAGATAGAGTATCGCAACGATCGCTACCATGAGAATGAGAATTTTGAATACTTGATGTCTTTTAATATCTATTTTTTTAAAACTTGGGTAGCGGATATTGCTTACCATCAAAAATGCAACAGTTAGACTAGCAAGCAAAATCAACATACCATATCCACGCAACTGATATTTATCATAAAGAAGTATCCAGCTTGAGACAAAAACCGCTGCAGTCGGAATAGGGATTCCCACAAATATGCTAGGCTCACTCGATGGAGCCATTACATTGAAGCGCGCTAAACGAATAGCTCCAAAAACTACAAAGAGTGCTGCAACAATAGAGCCAAATTTTCCATAATTGTGACCTATAGTTTGGTAGAGCAAAATCGCAGGAGCCACACCAAACGCTACGATATCAGCGAGTGAGTCAAACTCTACACCAAACTTACTCGTAGCATTTGTAAGTCGTGCAACCCTTCCATCAAGTCCATCAAGGATAAGAGAGATGAAGATGAGCCATGCTGCCTTTTCAAATTCGCCTTTGATTGAAGCGATAATACTTATTACGCCAAGAAAGGCACTCAAAGCAGTAAAAAAGTTTGGAAAAACATAGCGAATATCAAAAGATGGCTTCTCCACTACTCCCCTTTTTCTTCCTCTTCACTCTTCTTCTTTGCCTCTTCCATAGCTTTATGAATATCATCGCCATTTTCTTCGACAAGAAGCGATTTTTTGCCTGTTTCTTCTTCAAACTTTTTGATAATTTCTCTTACCTCTTTACCCTCAATTACCTCTTTTTCAAAGAGGACCTTTACCATCTGCTCAATTGCAGGAGCATACTCTTTGAGGCGATTTTTGACAATTTCGTAGCGACTCTCTAAAAACTTTTTGATAAACTCATCGATCTCTTCAGCAAGTTTCTCACTATACTCTTTCACTGGCTGCATGCCTCCGCCAAGAAAGACATTCCTTTGCTTCTCCAATACCATGAGACCTGCTACATCACTCATTCCATACATACTAATCATCGCTTTGACGATATCAGTAGCGCGCTCGAGGTCATTTGCTGCACCAGTGGTAATCTCACCGATAAATACCTCTTCAGCTGCACGGCCTCCCAAGAGTGTATCTATCTCAGCCACAAGCTCACTCTTTTTCATAAGATACTTATTCTCTTCTGGAGCATTAAGTGTATAACCAAGAGCCGCAAGTCCACGAGGAATAATGGAGACCTTCGTTACTTTTTTCGCTCCCGGAGTGGTCTCAGCTATGAGAGCGTGCCCACTTTCATGGTATGCTACTATTCTTTTCTCTTCTGGACTGATGCGGCGACTCTTCTTCTCTAGTCCTGCAATTGCTCTCTCTACTGCTTCGAGAAGATCCTCTTGTTCTACCTGCTCTTTATTCTTACGTCCAGCCAAAAGTGCTGCTTCGTTGACAATATTTGCTAAATCTGCACCAGCAAGTCCAGCGGTAAGTTTTGCAATTTCACGTAGGTCTACATTTGGTGCTAGTTTGATATGCTTCACATGGACTTTGAGAATTGCAAGACGACCTTCAAAATCTGGTTTATCCACAACAACAGTTCTATCAAATCGTCCTGGTCGCAAGAGTGCTGGGTCTAAAACCTCCGGACGGTTGGTTGCAGCAAGTACTATGACAGGAGATTCAGAACTATCAAATCCATCCATCTCTGCTAGAAGCTGATTGAGGGTCTGCTCTCGTTCATCATTGCCACCGATTGGACCACTTGCAGCACGACTCTTTCCGATTGCATCGATCTCATCGATAAAGATAATACTTGGAGCCTCTTTTTTTGCTTGTTCAAAAAGATCGCGCACACGTGCAGCGCCCACACCCACAAACATCTCGATGAAACTACTTCCACTCACCGCGAAAAATGGTACATCCGCTTCACCTGCAACAGCTTTTGCCAAAAGTGTCTTCCCTGTTCCTGGAGGCCCTACAAGGAGCACACCCTTTGGAATTTTAGCTCCCAAGCGAATATAGCGCTGTGGATGTTTGAGAAAGTCTACGATCTCTTTAACTTCCTCTTTTGCCTCTTCCACACCTGCCACATCGCTAAATTTTACCTTTGGACGCTCAGAGTTGATGAGTTTTTTGGCACTCCCCATGCCAAGAATGCCACTACCCATGCTCTTTTGCATACGACTTGCCAAAAACATCCAGATCGCAAAAAATATGAGAATAGGGATGATCCAACCAAAAAGCATCTCACTGAGCCAAGTGTTTTCATGGAAACCACCGTAATCTACATGATATTTTTCCAAAAGCGGGATGAGTGTATTGTCTCCAGGTACGCGATTGGCAAAGTAGATAACTTTGTAACCACCCTCATTAGCTATTGCTTTGATAACCTTTTGTCCAATTGCAACATACTTGACTTTACCTTGTTCAATAAGCTTTTTGAGTTCACTATAACTCACCTCTTTTGTCTTTTGAATAGGAGCACCAAGCATATGCTGTTTTGCCCCTTGCCCCATATTGTTTGCAGGCTCTAGCAATGTTTTAAAAAGCAAAATCAAAACAACTGAAAAAATCGCAAATGTCAAAAGTGGGTTGCGATTGAAAAAGTTATCGTTTTGAGGCTTTTTATTCTTATCTGCCATTCTCTCCCCTATTTTCTAAAATTAATGTTATCCAATCTCCATCTGCTATCTCTTCAATAATTGGGAGATTGAATCTGCGTATGACATCGTAGCGAAATTTGTTAATAATTCCAGAGAGTATAAAAACTCCTCCCTCTTTACAAGTATTTTTAAGATCATTTGCAATAAAGCGCAAAACATCAGCTACAATGTTGGCTATTACTATATCATACTTTTTTTGAGCCAAAGAGGCTGACCCAACCCATGCATCTTGGAATTTAGCTTTATTTAAGGAAAAGTTTTTGCGTGCCTCTGCAATAGCTAGTTCATCTGTATCACATATCTCTACAGTTGCTCCTAATTTGTTAGCTGCAATTGCCAAAATCCCACTACCTGTTCCAACATCTAAAACTTCCATGCCGGGTTTGCAATATTTTTTGATCGCTTTGAGGCATCCCCTGGTAGTCTCATGATGCCCGCTTCCAAATGCGAGAGCCGGGTCTATTTGGATATTGATTTTTCCCTCTTTGGCTTCAAACCAACTAGGATAGATATAAAAATCCTCTACTTCTACAGGCAAAATCGATCGTTTGTACTTTTCGATCCAATCTTCATTACGCTTTCTCTCTTGCTCAATTTTTACATCGATTTTTTCATCAAATATCTCTTGTAATGCATCGACATACTCTTGCAATTTTGCTATAACACTATCAAGAGGCTCTTCGCTGCGCAAAATGAGCGTATCACCTTGCTCCTCGATACCGTTATAGAAATAATCCATCAAAAAGCTCTCTATCTCCTCTTTGTGGCTCGATGGAGTTATGTGCACTTCGTAGTAGAACTCTTGCATCAAAGCATCCTTGCTATTTCAAAAGCCTCTGACAGACCAAGCGTACCCTCATAGAAGGCTTTGCCCACAATGACTCCAGCTATATGCTTGGCTTTAAGGAGAGCTTTGATATCTTCTATATCTTTGAGCCCTCCACTTGCTATTGTAGGTACTCCGCTCGCTTTTGCAATTGAGAGGGTAAAGTTCACATTCACACCACTCAAAGTCCCATCTTTGCCAACATCAGTGCATATGATTGCCTCTACGCCACTTTTTGCAAACTCTTTTGCCAAGTCTGTCGCTTTCATACTGCTTGTCTGTGCCCACCCCTCTACCGCAACATATCCATCAATTGCATCGATCCCGACAGCAATGGGATATTTTGCAGCCATCTCCTTGACAAAGTCTGGATCTTTGACTGCAATAGATCCCAAAATAAGTCTATTTATACCAAGATCCATATAGCGCTTTATTGTCTCTTCATCTCTGATCCCTCCTCCAAGTTCAATGAAGAGATTTGTGTTTTTGCGAATCTTTTCAATCTGCTCGAGATTTTTCGGCTCACCTGCAAAAGCGCCATTGAGATCTACCACATGGAGCCATTTGGCACCAAGCTCTTCAAAACGCTTCGCTAATTGCCATGGCTCATCACTGTAGATCTTCGCGCTCTCCATGAGTCCTTTTGTAAGTCTTACAGCTTTGCCATCTTTAAGATCAATCGCTGGAATAATATCCATCTACAACTCCATGAAATTTTGTAAAATTTTTAGGCCACTATTGTGACTCTTCTCTGGATGTGGTTGAAGACCAAAGATGTTCTCTTTTTGCACAGCACTCACAAACTCATATCCATAAAGCGTCTTTCCTATGGCATACTCATCATTGCATACTACATGATAGCTATGGACAAAATAGAGATAGAAGGCTTTTGGGAGACTCTGAAAAAGAGGCGTCTCTTTTTGGACAAAAAGCTCATTCCATCCCATATGAGGGACTTTGAGTCTGTACGGGAAACGTGACGTATCAAATGGTACTACCTCTCCTTCAATAAGCCCTATCCCCTCATGCTCACCAAACTCGTAGCTCTTTTGAAAAAGAAGCTGCATCCCGAGGCATATTCCAAGCACCGGCTTACCACTGTTGGCAAACTCTTTGATTGCCTCCAATAATCCACTGCTTCGCAAGTGCTCCATCGCATCACCAAATGCTCCAACACCTGGAAGTATGAGCTTGTCATACTGTTTGATTTTTGCAGCATCACGCTCTATTGTGGCATCTGCGCCGATCTTTTCACAAGCATTGCGCACACTGCGTAGATTCCCCATATTATAATCAATTATAGCTATTTTCATTCTTCCTCTTCTCTTTGCCCTATCGACTTGAGATAGAATGAGAGTCCAAAAAGCAGTAGCGTTACAGCTCCAACCAAATAGACTGCATATACAATTTTTTCGGGACCGATTATAGCAAACTTGAAAACGAGCATCAATGCTTCAATTGAGAGTGCTATAACGATTGAACCCAAAAATCTAATCATCGTTTTATGAATATCATGAGCCTCTCTTTTTTTATGATAGCCTAATACTTCCTCTTCAAAAAGTGTCTTTACAAGATCAAAAATCGCAAGTGAAAGAGTAATCAAAATTGTTGACTCAAAGATCTCTTTTATATCTAAATTGTAAAGTTCAAATCCTTTAACCATCACACTCATGAGCCCTTTGACAAAAAGTAAAATAGCTACTAAGAGTAAAGCAAAAGTAAAAAGCGCATAGGTGTATTTTGTAAAATGACCAAATATTGAATCTATGGAGCTTGGGTGAAACATTTTCAGAATTGATCGAAGAGAAACATCTACACAAATTATAAAAACGAGTTGTTTCTTTTCATTATAAACAGGATAAGAAGCTGTTACAGTGAGCTCATGCGAAAGAAGTGATGGATAAGGATCAGTTAACACACAACGTTTCTCCCTTACAGCACGGTAATAGTAAGCACGCATACTACGATTGATACCCTTACCTTTTCTATATTCTGGATTATTAGAAATTGCATCGATAATCTGGGTACCGGTCTTGTCCAATACATAAAATGCTTCTGCTTGAGGAAGCTCTTTTTTTAAGATCTTCAAAGCATTGACAATATTGTCCAAATTCGGATCTGGTACATAGTTGGGAATATAACGCTGGAGCAAAAAACACAGATATGCTCTCGCACGCGTCCGTATCTCGGCAAACTGTTCAATCTCTGTTACGACCATCTGTTTCCTTTACAAGAAATTGTTTAAATGTCTCATAGTAACCGCGCTCTTGCGGAAGATTTTGTAATATATGCAATAATATATTGTAGTAGTCATCGAGAGTCAAATTACCTTTGAGAAGCTCATATTTAAGATAGAGCAGATAGGTATTGAGCACATCGCTTTCGCAATACTCATTGATCTTTTCAATTTCTCCCGCATGGTATAAAGACATTACTTGATCACCACTTACATCAAATTTGCCAGGTATTCCCATCATTTGACAGAGTGTATCGAGCTTGAGACCTCTTGCAGCTCCATAGTTACTCAAAACATCTAAAAGATCGAGATGAAACTGCTCAGAATAGCGCGAGCGATAGTTTTCCCATTTTGTTTTATTAAGCATTTGATTATCTTGCTCGAAATATGCTGGACAGGAAAGATTATACTTCATAGCTCGTAGCAAAAGCATAGGTATATCGAAATTGCGTCCGTTAAAAGAGACAAGTTTGGGATTTTTGCTGTCAAGGTAGGCAAGAAATCCTTCAATAATCTCCTTTTCACTCCCACCTGGAAATGTGCCAACTTTTATAAATTTGCCATAATCGTCTGCGAAAACTGCACTAATTGCTACTACTTGATGATAGGGATGGGGTAGAAAAGAGGTGCCATGAAGAGCATTATGTTTCTCTAGAGCTTGCTGACTAATCTGCAGGTCATCACCTTCCATATCGAAGGTTTTGCGTATTAAAGTAACATCTGGTATAGTTTCACAATCAAAAATACAGATCATACATCTCCTTTTAAGAAAGATTATACTCTATCAAGGATTAGTTCAATGTTAAAAAAACTCGGCTTCCATCTCTTCAACTCTATGCTACTGAGTTTTATTTTTTTGCTTCCAGATTTTATTTTTATGGTTATCAATCACAACTACTTTTATTGGCATCTCTCTGTAATAAAAGAGCTTGCAGCTTTACTTCTCATCTCTTTCTTGATTCTTGGCATAGAAAAATTTTGGCTCCGCTACGCTTTTGCTATTTTTATAACAACTCTTAGTTTTGCCCAACTCTTTCATTTTAGTTACTTTCACTCATACATTATGCCTTATGAAGTTGGACTTATAGACCAAGTTGCAGAGATTCTTGATACTCTCAGTGATGTTATAGGTTATACTTATATTCCTTTAATAGTTTTTATAGTACAGCTAGTTATCCTCTACTTTTTCCTTAAAAAGACTCAAACTGTGCGTATTCCATATGGTTGGGCCATTTTATCTCTTTTGCTACTCATGGGACCAATATCTGCACATAAAAGAACCCGAGCATACGTCTACTTACCAAAATCCACATCCTTCTCATTCAAAAACACCTATGTAGCTCTTTCGTGGTATCTTGGCAAAGAGCTTTTTGCCCATCACAAGAAACACCACTTCAAACCTTATAAGATTGTCGAACACAATGTCACCATTCCAAAAAACATCATATTCATAATGGGCGAGAGTCTAACTGCAAAGAAGATGAGCCTTTTTGGCTATCCCAAAGAGACCACACCCCACTTAGAAGAGTGGGCAAAAAGTGGAAGGCTCCTCTATACATGGGGAGTAAGTGCAGGGGTGACTACAGATGTATCTGTCCCAACTTTTTTCACGCTCAAACGTGAGCCACAAAATACAGATCCTCTTATAACCAACAGCACAAACCTTATTCGTCTTGCACATCAAAAAGGGTATATTACACATTACATTACTACACAAACTCTCTTTATCATTGGAGGACTTTTAGGCGATTTTACTGATCACAAAAAAGTATACAAAGGTTATGATCAACTTTTAGTAGAGTATCTTGATCAAGTAGATTTTAATAAGAGCAACTTTATAGTGCTCCACCAAAGAAACTCCCATAGTCCCTATGAGAAATATACGCCGCCCCAATTTTATAAATATTCTTTCAGAGGAAAACCGTATCATGAATATATCCTCAACTCTTATCTCGACTCTATTCTCTATACAGACTATATTTATAATGAGATTTTCAAAAAAGCTGATAACCTCAAAGAGTGCACAGTGGTTTTTGCCACATCTGATCATGGAGAGATGACGGGAGAGAAGGATGAAGGAGGAAAATATGGGCACGTATATCTGGGTTTTGAAGATACAATCGTTCCTCTTCTTGTCTATTACAATAAAGCCTGCCCAGTCTCAGTGACAAAAGAGCTCAATCTCTCTCACATCATCAATCACTACACATTTGGTAAAATGGTAGCAAAAGTTATGGGATACAAGATAATCAACCCCAACGAAAACGGCGAGTATTATGTCAACGGTGTAGATATTGCAGGAAATAAAGGATTTTTGCGCTACAAAAGTAAATATGAGGCATGGAAAGGTAATAAATGAAAAAAGTATTAGTAACAGGGACTGCAGGATTTATCGGATTTCACTTAGCAAAAAGGCTTTTAGAGCGCGGTGATGAGGTTATTGGTATAGACAATATCAATGACTATTATGACACCCGTATTAAATATGGACGTCTCAAAGAGCTTGGCTTTGAGGAAGAGGATTTTGCTTTTACCAAGCGCTATACAAGCAAAAAATATCCCAATCATATCTTTTATCGAGTCGATTTGGAAGACAAATCTGCCATAGAAGCAATATTCAAAGAGCACAAACCTTCACATGTCTGCAACCTTGCTGCACAAGCCGGTGTACGCTACTCTCTTACCAATCCTGATGCCTATATACAGAGCAATATCGTCGGTTTTCTCAATATTCTTGAAGCTTGTCGCCACAATGATGTAGAACATCTCGCCTATGCTTCAAGCTCAAGCGTCTATGGTCTTAATGAACGCATGCCGTTTAGTGTTGAAGACAATGTCGATCATCCTATCAGTCTCTATGCTGCAAGTAAAAAGAGCAATGAACTCATGGCACATACCTATAGCCACCTCTACAATATCCCTACCACAGGCCTGCGCTTCTTTACAGTCTATGGACCGTGGGGAAGGCCCGATATGGCACTCTTTCTCTTTACCAAAGCGATTATAGAAGATAGGCCTATCGATGTATTTAACTATGGCAAGATGAAGAGAGACTTTACATATGTAAATGATATTGTAGAAGGAGTAGTAAGAGTTATTGATACTCCGCCTGCTGCAGATCACTGCTGGAGTGGTCGCAGACCAAATCCTGCAAGCTCAAAAGCTCCCTATCGTGTCTACAATATTGGCAATGGCTCACCGGTTGAACTCATGGATTTTATCAAAGCAATCGAAAAAACACTTGGAAAAGAGGCAAAGAAAAATATGCTTCCACTCCAACCAGGAGACGTACCGGCTACATGGGCAGATACTACAGCTCTTGAGCGAGATATTGGCTACAAACCATCTACTCCCATAGAGTATGGCATAGAACAATTTATCAAATGGTATAGAGAGTTTTATGGAGTATAGACTCTCTCTTATTGCTCTTGTTGTTGCGATACTGAGTATATTCTTTTTTGACTATACGATAGCAGACTTTTTTCATACATATCACCACAAAATTTTCAAAGCTATTACCGCCTTTGGCGACTCTGCCCCCTACCTCATCATCTCACTTTTGCTCTTTATTCTTTATAAAAAAAGCAAACCTCTCTTGGCAAAAGGAGCATTATTTATATTTTTAAGCGTTGCAATCTCTGGGATAATCACGGATATTATAAAGATAATTATAGGACGTCCTCGTCCCAAACTCTATCTTGCTCATAATCTTACTACACCAGAGTTTTTCAAATTCAAAGCCTCTTTTTGGTCTATGCCTTCTGGACATACCACAACAGCCTTTGCAGTCGCAACTGCATTTGCACTACTCTTTCCAAAGTATCGCTACTTTTTTTTCTTTATGGCATTTTTGGTAGGTCTTAGTCGTATTGCTTTGGACAAACATTATCTTAGTGATGTTATTGTTGGAGCTATTATTGGAGTATTAAGCACGATTGTTCTGTATAGGAGACTCTATGGCACAGCAGCATAGAGCTATTTTAATAGCTATTATCTTTTTGAGTTTTTATGCAACACTTGGCTATTATCCACTCTTCAATCTCGATGAGGGAGCTTTTAGTGAAGCAACGCGCGAGATGCTAAGTTCTCATAATTTCATCACCACATATCTCAACGGTGAACTTCGCTTTGATAAACCGATCCTCATCTACTGGCTCCAAGCCATGAGCGCTTCTCTTTTTGGTCTCAATGAATTTGCTATGCGCCTACCAAGTGCTGTAGCAGCGACTCTTTGGGCATGGCTTATGTATATCTTTACCAAGAAAAATTTTGATGAAAAAATAGCTTTTTTAGCAACACTCTTTATGGCTGGATCATTACAAATATCAATCATAGCAAAAGCTGCAATAGCAGATGCGTTGTTAAATATGTTTATAGCCCTTTCGATGCTCAGTTTTTACACCTACTACCAAAGGAAAAAGAAAAAATATCTCTATATTACCTTCGCAGCTATTGGACTAGGGACGCTCACAAAAGGTCCGGTAGCTATTCTCATACCATTAGTCGTAACTTTTCTCTTCCTCATCAAAAATTTGCGTTTTTGGTTCATATCAGTTTTTAATCCGGTAGGCATTGCTATTTTTTTACTTATTGCAATGCCTTGGTATGTAGTTGAGTACATTGATCAGGGAGAGAAGTTTATCCAAGGCTTTTTGCTCAAGCACAACATCAGCCGCTTCGCAAGCAAAGGAATGGAGGGGCACTCTGGTCCTATCTACTATTACATAATTGTTTTGCTCATTGGACTCATTCCATTTACATCAATCTTTCTCAAAACCCTCACTTTTATCAAAGAATGGTTTGATACACCTCTCAAGCGCTATCTAGCCTTGTGGTTTTGTTTTGTATTTATATTTTTTTCATTCTCTCACACAAAACTGCCACACTATGTAGTCTATGGTTATACTCCGCTCTTTATTCTCATGGCTCTCTATTTTCACACGATTCGCTCAAAAATTTTACTCCATCTGCCATATTTTCTTTTTCATCTTCTCTTTTTTATACTCCCTTTTTTCCAAGGCATGATACTAGCCTCAATAAAGCCGCAAAGCTATGAATACTTCATAGTCCAAGGACTCCATTTTGGCTGGATATATAAAGTCTACTTTGCACTAGCTCTTCTTCTGTTTTTTTGGCTTATTAAAATGACAAAAGAAAAAGGTATCATAATCGCTAGCATAATTACACTCATTTCTCTTAATCTATTTATCGCAAAAGTCTATGCAGATGCAGCAGAAGCACCAATCAAAGAGGCTGCACTCTATGCCAAAAAACACAAACTTAAAATTATCAAAATGTATGGCATCAATACTCCATCTTTTAGCTTCTATCTTCATCAAATCACACCAAAAACAAAACCGCAACCTGGCGATATAGTCTTTACAAAACGCAGTCAACTCAAAAATTTAGACAATTTTGCTATACTTTTTCAAAAAAATGGAGTAGCACTCATACAACTAAAGGATAAAAAATGATAAAAGATTTCATGACACAAGACCATAGAGATTGCGATACGCTTTATGCTCCTCTTGAAGAGGCCTTGAGCAAAGGTGATTTTGAAAAAGCTCTCGAGCTCTTTGTCCCTTTCAAAAAAGCGATGCTCAAACATTTTGCAATGGAAGAGAAAGTGCTTTTCCCAAAAATGGAAGAGTTTATGGGCGGAGGTGAAGGACCTATTCATGTCATGAAGATGGAGCATGCACAAATTCGCTCCATCATAGATCAACTTGGAGAAGCGATTGAGGCAAAGAATCGTGATAAAGCACTTGGATTTGGCGAGACATTCATGATAATGACACAGCAGCACAATATGAAAGAGGAGCAGATCCTTTACAATATGGCTGAACAGCTACCAATTGATAAAGAGAAGACTTTAGAGGAGATGCAAAAGGTGCAAGGATGAGAGAGATCGTCGTAGATACACGCGATTTCGAACCACCTGCCCCTATGCAGATGGTTTTGAGTGAACTACAAAGTATGCTTGAGGGAGAGAGTTTTATCCATCAAATCCATCGCATAGAACCGATCAATCTTTTTAATCGTCTCAAACCGATGGGCATAGCCTATCATGTAAAAAAAGAGGGTGATATCTATCACATCTACTACTTCTATCCACAAGATGAAAAGAGGGTTATGGAGATAGTAGGTGTTTAAAGGACTCTCTCTTGATCAGGCTCCTCCCTTTGAGGGACCTTTGGCGTTTTTTACAGTAGGAGTTTTGTTCGGGTTTATCGCAGTGGTTTCACTCTTTTTTCATACCTCCCCGATCGCAACACTCCATCTTTTTACTCTTGGATTTTTTGCAAGTATCATGATGGGTGCGTTGCAACAGATGCTTCCTGTCGTAGTTGGGGTCTATTTTAAAAAACCTCTACAGTTTGCACTCATTACTCTTCTTCCTTTTATGATGGGAGTACTGTTTTTTTCTCTCTCATTCAACGGATATAATCTTTTTTTATTCGCTCTTGTAGCGCTAGCTTTTTCACTCGGTCTTTTTAGTAGTACAACACTTTTGAAACTCCTTCAATCACCTCGCATTACTCCAACAGTTAGAGCAATGCAACTAAGTCTTCTGAGTTTTATCATAGTGATTGTCTTTGGTATCACAATGCTTGCAAAGCTTACTAGCAATAATGGATTTGATGCAGTTTTGCCACAAATACATGCTCTCTTTGCTCTGTTTGGATGGATCGGTCTTTTGATTATTGGAGTGAGTTTTCAGGTCATACCAATGTTTTATGTTACAGATGAACTCAATGAAAAAATACGCTATTTTTTGGTTTATGCAACTGCTTTTTTATTACTGTTAACTACTATCGTAGTACTCTTTTTACCAAAACTCTTCATACCTATGCTTTTCATTACTACTCTTCCTTATGCTTTCTATGCACTTCTGATGATCAAAAATATCAAAAACCGCAAACGCGCTATCCAAGAGCCAAGTATCGCGTATTGGTATATCGGGTTTGTATCACTTCTCCTTTTGCCATTGATCACTCTTTTTGATAGTGAAAAAGGGGTAATATTCTATCTTTTTGGATTTGCTAGCTCAATAATCTTTGCCATGCTTTATAAAATTATTCCGTTTCTGAGCTGGTTTCATATCAGTAGCCGCGGTTTTTTTGATATGCCAACAATGAAGGAGATGGTAGATGAAAGAGCTGCATTTGTGCAGCTCTTTTTGCATATAAACTTTTTACTCTTTCTCTTTATTGATCTGCATGGTGCAGCTATACTTTTTGCAACGCAACTTCTCATTATGAGTTTTAATCTCTATAAATCTATAAAAATCTACTTCTCATACCGCTCTAAACCTTCACCTTTTGCAAATGTGCACTAGCCTTTCTTGCTCAGTACTCTCTTATAGAGATTGAGATATTTTTGTGCACTCTTTTGCAGCAAAAAATCTTTTGCATACATCTCTTTAATTTTTGCAAACTCTTTTTTATACTCTTCATAATTGTTATATATATCTTGAATCTTTTGAGCAGCTTCTCCATGTGCAAAGAGTAGTTTTTTGCTCAATATCTCCACCGATCCACTCACTGGTGTTGATATAACTACATCACTATAAAATAGCCCCTCTTTCAATACTCTTGCAAATCCCTCTCGCTCAGAGTTAATGATTTGCAGATGTGCACGTTTTTGCAAACATGGTGTATCTTCTCTATATCCCAAAAGCTCTACTTTTCCTTGAAGATCATATTTTTGGATGAGATTTTCTAATTTTTCTCTCTCTTCTCCCTCTCCAACAATCCAAAGCTTGAATGGAAAATCAAGATCTCTTACACTCTCAATAAGATCGTCAAAGCACTTTACTGGTCGCAGTGCTCCAATAGCGAGTATAGTAAAAATATCTTCTTTGTTGCATGCAACTTCATGAGGTATTATGCCATCATAAATAACTGTAGTATTGGGATTATCTACAATCTTTGCGGCCTGCTTAGAGACAGTCACAGGATATGGAACTTTATGAAAGATCTTATCTTTTCTCGTATTCCTTTTTGTCGCTACAAATGCAAACTTCATAAATCTCCACAATCGATAGAGAATCTGCGTTGCTTTTGCAGAATGAGCATGGACAATATCTGGCTGCAATTTTTTGATAATTTTTGCAATCTCTAGATAGAGAAATGGATTGTATCTGGAGGGATTGGAATGCAGTTCAATTACTTCGACTTTTGGAAAAAACCTCTCTTTGTACTCGCACCCTCTCACCACTAAAGCTACTATCTCTTCTTGCTTTGCAAGCTCATTACATAGCTCCACAAAACTCCTCTCAGCCCCTACATACTTAGAACTTGCAATAAACTGCAAAATCTTCAACAAAGCTCCTTATAGACTTCCAATGTCTTCTCTACCATCTGATGCAGAGAAAAATTGCGAGCGATATAGTCGCGCATACCCTCTTTTGGCTCTACCTGCTCAATTTTTTGTGCCAAGTCTTGTGCATCACTTGGAAGAAAAAGCGCACCATAGCCATCTTTGCAAATATCGAGTGCACCTCCATGTGCAGGTGCTACCACAGGAGTATTCATAGCCATCGCTTCAGCAATGCTTCTACCAAAACTCTCAGGTTTTTTGGAACTACTCACTACTACATCACTGAGCGCATAAATTTCTGCTATTTTACTCTGCGACCCGCAAAACTCTATCATTTTTTCCAAGCCCTTTTGTGCAACCAACTGCTGCAAAGAAGCAAAGTAGTCTTGCTTATCTTTATGCACGCCTCCTACAATGAGAGCTTTTAAATCTTTTCTTTTTTTACGCAAAATTGTTACTGCTTCGATGAATGTCTCATAATCTTTAAGTTGTGTAATACGTCCAACAGTTGTTATGACAAATTTTCCAGCGAGATCAAATTTAGCGCTAAATTTTTCCATGAATTCTCTATCAAGACTTGCAGGATTAAAAAGTTCCAGATCGATACCCCTATGAATGACTCGAATCTTTTGCTCATCTACTTTGTAGTGCTCTACAACATACTCTTTGACTGGATTGCTAACGCAAATGACGCGGTCACCTCTTGTCATGATTTTGCTATAGAAATTGATGCTATTAAATCCATGCACAGTAGTGACAAATGGAGCATTTTTGGCAAAAAAACTAAGCCATGCTGGAACACGACTTCGTACATGAATGATATCTGGCTGGATTTTTGCAAAAATCTTTCTTAGTTTTGCAATGCGAGAAGGTACGGTGAAGATATTTTTGCTAGCTACATCAAACTGTATATGTCTTCCTCCATCAGCCTCAATCTGTTTGACCAGTTTTCCACCTGCGCTTATCACAATACTTTCGTGCCCTCGCCTGACAAGCTCACGACTCAATTCAACCACACCTCTTTCAACTCCACCTTGATTGAGCTCTGGTAGAAGCTGCACAATCCTCATAGATATTTCCTCAGATCAATCTTTTTACAAGCTTTTCCCAACTTTCCATCAAAGATGTGTACATATCCCTCTAGTGCTAGTATTTTTACCATTTTCGCATATTTATTTGCTTTTTTAGCTGGCAATGGCACCACCTCTATACAAGCTTTTCCACTGCTCACCGCTTCACTAATCATAGAAGTAGAATCGATTGTGATAAAAACATATTCACAACAAGCCAGAAAATCACCTATAGGATTGAGCAGATTTTGCGAATAGATAAGCTTATAATCAAAATCAATTTGCGACAGATACTCTTCAATCTCTTGCGGTGTTCGTGGCGATGTGGTCAATGCCTTTGTATGATGCGGGAATCTCTTTTGTATAAAGTTGACAATATTTTTGATTGTATCGGTATCCATCGAAAATATTCTATTTGGTCCACCTACCACCAAAGCTACACATGGTTTTTTACATGCAAAAACCTCCTGAGACTGACTAAAAGAAAAGTTTATAGGAACATCTCCTCCATCGTGCCAAGGAGCGTAGATTTTGGTAAAGTTTTTTCGATATCCTTTTGGCTGCATGAGTGCTATTGCATCTTTTTTACACTTTTTTGCTGCCACTTTCAAAGCATAATATACCCCGCTTCCGGCCCCTACCACCTCATCAAAATCACACTCTATCGCAAAACCATCAAAAAGCTTATCAGTATAGATTCTTAACCAATCCAACAGATATGAGAGTGCTTTAGCAAATCTACTTTTGAATCGTATCTGCTTAATTACATAAGTAGCATTTTTGAGCTTTGCATAGGCAATTGCTTGGTTTTCATGTCCTTTTTTACCATCACTGAGAATGAGAATTTTCACACTCTCCACCTATTGTGCATCCAAAACCACTGTTCTGGGTACATACGTACTACTTCTTCAAAAATATCATTAAGCTTTTGGGTAAACTCTTTCGTATCACACTCTTTACATGCAAAATCTTTTTGGATAATTTTAAATCCTTTGGAAGTGCGCACTAAAAATATCGGCACTATCTCTACATCGAACTTTTTTGCTAGCATTGCAACTGTTGGCACAGTTTTACAAACTCGATTGAAAAATGTTGTCTCTATCCCATCTCTACCAGCCTTTTGGTCGATCAAGAGGCCAATATTTTCTCTGTTTTTCAAAGCTACGATGAGTTTACGCATAGCTCCAATTTTGTAGACAAGTCTGTTGCCATATTTTGTGCGAAAATGGGTGGTGATGTTTTTTTCTATAAGTTTGTTGTTCCCTTCTCTGCCCACTACTACCATCGGATAGCCATTGCGTGCAAGATAGTGTGCCAAAGCCTCCCAATTCCCAAAGTGCGCAGTGATGAATATCTTTGGTTTGTCAATTTTTGGAGTAAACTCTCCTTCAATAGTTGAAAAATCAAATCTGCCAGTGTAGAGGAGCAAAATTTCCGCCAGCGTTTTTGCAATCTCATGATAACTTTTGCGTGCAAGATTTTTAGAATACCCAGCTTTTAAGAGATTATCTTGTGTGAGTTGTCTGCGATTTTTGTCGACAAGATAGAGAATATCAGCAAGCCCAATGAAAAGAGCATAGAGCGCTTTTTTGGGCAGAACTTTTGATAGGCCTATTAACGATTTTGCTAGCCAATACTCAAACTTCTCTCGCATCAAAAACTTTCATCAATCAAACTACACAGAATATGTCCTATGAGAATATGCATCTCCTGAATTCTAGCCGTATCATACACTGGTACTACCATCACTGCATCACACATATCCTTGAGCATGCCTCCATCTTTGCCCAAGAGTCCTATAATTTTACACCCCTTTATTTTCGCAGCTTCTACTGCTTTGATCACATTTTCGCTCTCGCCACTAGTTGAAATTGCTATAAGCACATCACCAGCATATGCCAAAGCTTCAACTTGACGGCTAAATACTTCACTAAAATCGTAATCGTTTGCAATGGCAGTAAGCGCTGAAGTATCGGTAGTGAGGGCAATTGCAGGCAATGCTCTTCGCTCATTTTTAAATCTTCCTACAAGCTCGGCTGCAATGTGCTGTGCATCAGCTGCACTCCCGCCATTGCCACAAAGCATGATCTTTTTTTGGTTTTTAAGTGCTTCAATGCAGATCACACTTGCAGTATATATATGAAATCGCAACTCCTCCCATACTCTCTCAAATGCCTTTTGGTGTTCAAGAAGCTCTTTTTCAATTTTTTGCAGCATCTTTGATCCTCTCTATGATTTTTGTGGTACTCTTGCCATCTACAAACTCCATCAATACAGTCTCTTTGGCAATATCACTCCCCACTACCTCTTTACCGTGATAGTCACCACCTTTGACTAAAATATCTGGCTCAATGAGCTTGATAAGATTGTAGGGTGTATCTTCATGAAAGATCACAACATAATCGACAGGTTGCAAAGTAGCAAGAATATAAGCACGATCAAACTCTGGATTGATAGGTCTATCAGCACCTTTAAGTCTTTTAACACTCTCATCTGCATTAACTCCTACAATGAGTATATCCCCGAGCTCTTTGGCTCTTTGCAAATATTTCACATGTCCTATATGGAGAATATCGAAGCACCCATTTGTAAAGACTATTCTTTTGCCCTGCTCTTTTGCTCTTTTGGCGATCGAAGCAATCTCATCGAAGCTTTTAATAAACTCTTCGCTGTCTGCACTTCTAAGACTCTTCTCATACCGTTCAATCTCTTCAAGTGTAGCAGTTGCGGCTCCCACTTTGCCCACAACTACTCCAGCTGCCAAATTGGCAAAATGTGCTGCCTCTTCTAGACCAAGTCCAGCAGCCACACCATAGCCTAAAGTCGCAAGCACCGTATCACCAGCCCCCGTCACATCATAAACCTCTTTGGCATATGTTGGGATCTTTTTAAATCCTCTATCAAAAATTGCCATACCCTCTTCAGAAAGAGTGATGATGAGACTTTGAAGATTAGCCATCTCTTTGATACGCTTGCCAGCTTCCATGAGAGTTTTTTCATCTTCAATGTCGATACCACTAGCAAGTGATGCCTCTTTTTTGTTAGGAGTGAGGAGTGTGACACCTTTGTATTTGGAGTAGTCTTTTCCTTTTGGATCAGCAAAGAGTGGCTTTCCTATCTTTACAAGCTCACCTATAAGCCAAGGGGTCAAAACTCCCTTGCCATAGTCACTGAGCAAAATTATGTCTGCATTGCTAGCTTTTACAAACTCTACAATTTTCTCCTGAGCATCCTTTGAAATTGGCTTTGTCTCTTCTTGGTCTATGCGCAGTATCTGCTGGTTACCGGCTAAGACTCTACTCTTTTTGGTAGTTGGGCGCTCCTCTTGTAGTAAAAGATGCTCTACTCCCTTGCTCTGTAATCTCTTAGCTATCCACTCTCCCGCTTCATCATCACCTACTACCCCTGCTACACTCACTTCTGCTCCAAGAGCCAAGAGGTTGTTGACCACATTTCCAGCACCGCCTAAAAGATCCTTCTCCTCCTTCACATCAACTACCTGCACAGGAGCTTCTGGACTGATTCTTTCACACCTTCCAAAGAGGTAGTGATCAACCATGAGATCGCCAATGACTAAAATTTTGGGATTTGCTTGGCGGAGTCTTTTTAGCAAGCGATCTCCTCTTCAAAGATCTTCTTGATATAAGGAATATCTGCTTCTATGCCTTTTTCGAGGCTAAATTGTGGTTCATAGCCTAGATACTCCCTTGTGGGTTCAATATCTGCAAGTGTAAAGAACTGATACTGTTTTTTAAATGGATTTGGGATATATTCATACTCTGCATCTATTTCTAGCTCTTGACTCAAAATATCGACAATATCTTTGAAACTGCGAGCAATTCCTGTGCCTACATTGTATACACCGCTTCTTTTTGGATTGCAAGCTTTTATATTCGCTTGGATTACATCATCTATGTAGATAAAATCGCGTTTGATCTTATCACTCCCTTCAAAAAGTCGCGGCTTTTGTCCGCTGAGAAGCTGCAAACCAAACTGCAACACCATCGATGCAGTCTTTTCCTTGTAATACTCTCTTGGGCCATAAACATTGAAGTAACGAAGACCAACTATGGGAATATCTACTCTCTTCATATAATCATATGCCAAATGATCCATCGCTAATTTGCTAAATCCATAGATATTTGCTGGAGCCTCTGTACCTACACGGTGGGGGGCTGGAAGTTTTCCATAGACTGCACCACTACTTGCATAGATCATTGCTGCCTTGTGGGCGAGGGCAAGATCGAGAAGATCCTTGAAAGCATTGAGATTTGTTTGAAGCATGAGCTTTTGATTTTGTACCGTAGTATCACTGATAGCTGCTTCATGGAAAATATAATCAAATTTAAAATCTCTCAGTCTTTGTAAATCTTGTGGATTTGTAATATCGCCGCTAATGATCTCACCACGAAATCCCACAAGATTCTTAAAGTGTCCAAAACTAGTAAGATTCCCATTACTAAAACGACTCTCATCCCTAAATTTATCAAATACAACTACTTTGGCTTTAGGAAAATGCTCTTGAAAATAGAAAGCCAGATTACTTCCAATAAACCCTGCACCACCTGTTATGAGAATTGTCTTATTATTAAAATCTATCACACGATCTCCTGCACTACATCTATAAGTCTTTTATTTTGCAATAATATCGTATTTGGTATACCAGCATTTTTTGCTGCTTCTATATCACTCATTTTATCACCAATGAGCCAAGAAGAAGATAAATCGATCTCATGCTCTTTGGCTGCTTGCATTATCATACCTGGAGCTGGTTTGCGACAGCTACATTTCTCATCTGGATGGTGGGGGCAAAAATAGACTCCATCTATTGTAATCCCTTCATCGCGTAAATTTTGAAGCATAAATTTTGTAAGTTTTTGAAAATCTTTGAGCGTATAATAGCCTCTTCCAATTCCTGATTGGTTTGTTATGATGATGAGCTTGAAACCTCTTTGCTGGAGTCTTCGCAAACTCTCCAAAACTCCATCGATAAACTCAAAATTTTCAATATTACCTACATAACCCTTATCTACATTGATGACACCGTCTCGATCGAGAAAAACTGCTTTATGCAATAGCATCCTTTTATTTTTAATAAAGAAAAATTAACTTATAATTTTGTGAATTTTATCAAAAAGGAGTCAATAATGAAAAAATTGGCAGTACTTACTCTTGCAGCAGCAGTTGCAACTACTCTTATGGCGGCTGACGGTGCAGCCCTTTATAAAAAATGTGCTGGATGTCATGGTGCAAATGGTGAGAAAAAAGCTCTTGGCAAATCTGAAGTTATCAAAGGCTGGCCAAAAGAAAAGACTGTTGAAGCTCTCAAAGGCTACAAAGCTGGTACGAGAAACGTACACGGTATGGGTGCTTTGATGAAAGGTCAAGTGGCAAATCTTAGCGATGCTGACATCGAAGCTTTGGCTGATTATATTGCTAAACTCAAGTAATATTTCGGGCTTTGGCCCGAAACAACAATGAGCGAACTTCTTAAAAACCCAATTTTACCTCAAGTAGCGGTATGGGTAGCTCTTCCGATCCTTATAGGAGTACTTTGGTATCTTCTCGATAAACAGAACAAAAAAGACCTCTAATGAGGCATTATTCGTCTATCTTTTCTGCGTCTTTCTAACTCTTTTTTCTTCTCTTCCATCATGACAGCATCTTTGAGCTCCTCTTCACCATCAAAGCGAGCACCATCCAAAAATTTGGTCGTATCATCAAACTGACCGGTTTTTAGACCCCATATAAGAGCAAAGAGCCCAAAAGCCCCAAGCAAGGTAGAAATAAAAATCATCATCGCTATTACCCACGCGTCCATCGGATCCCCTTTATTCTAAAACTGTTTCCAACAACCGTTAATGAGCTGAGTGACATAGCAAGAGCTGCAAAGAGTGGATTGACATATCCCATTACCGCTAACGGTACTGCTATGACATTATAAAGAAGTGAGAGAGCAAGATTCTCTTTGACTGCACGGAACACTCTGCGTCCTATCACGATCGCTTCGTAAATCTTCATAGGTTTTTCATCAAGGAGCACCACATCGCTCACACTCAGAGCAATATCAGCACCACTTCCCATAGCGATGGCGATATCACTACAAGCTAGAGCAATCGCATCATTGATACCATCTCCTGCCATTATAACAACTTTACCTGCATGGTGGAGCTTATCGATAAAAGCACTTTTTTCTTGTGGCAAGAGTTTGGCACGATATTTATCTATCCCTGCCATCTTTGCCACTTTTGCTGCACTTCTTTCATTGTCGCCTGTAAGCATCCATACTTCTAATCCCAGCTCTTTTATCTTGCCGATAGCATATGCTGCATTTTCTCTTAGCTCATCGGCTAATTCATAGAGCACTACAAGCTCCTTGTCAATCGCAACTGCAAAGAGAGAGTTTTCTCCCTCATAACTCATAGTTATACCATTTTCGTGCAAAAATTGTGCGTTGCCCCCTAGCACCTCTTTTCCATCAATGATAGCTTTGATACCTCGTGCTTTAATCTCCTCTATCTTCTGTGATTGCAAGATTTTGTGTTTGCTCTTTTTAGCGAGATATTCTAATACTCCTCGGCTAATAGGATGGTTGGAGTGTTCGCAAAGAGTGTAGACGATATTTTCATCAAACTCTTTAAACTTCTCCTCTGCTACTACCTCAGGCTTTCCTTTTGTGATAGTTCCTGTCTTATCTAGCACAACTGTATCGCTTTTGGCAATAGTTTCTAAAAATCTTGCCTCTTTAAACAAAATGCCTCTTTTCAAAGCCTCTCCAAGCCCTACTAGTGTTGCCATAGGAGTTGCTAGTCCAAGGGCACAAGGACACGCTATAACGATGACACTCACTGCCACAATAAGAGCATGCTCAAATCCTGTATGAAAATACCAGCCAAAAAATGTAAACATGGCAATAGAGAGGATAGTGAGGCTAAAGTAGCCGCTTATCTGATTGGCAAGCTGCTCGACGCGTGGCTTTTTCGTCACCGCATCTTCTAAAAGTGTAGCAATATTTGATATGAGTGAAGTACTAAACTCCTTCGTTGCTTCATAGCGCACAACACCATCAAGACAGATAGAGCCACTTAATACCTCATCCCCCTCCTTTTTGAAAACAGGCACACTCTCTCCAGTTAAACTACTCTCATCAAAGCTTGCTTCCCCATTCACAATCACACCATCGATGACCACTTTCTCACCAGGTTTGAGCTCGATGATATCTCCGACAATCACATTCTCTACGCTTACCAATGCTTTGGAGCCATCTTTGATGACAGTCACTTCAGTAGGCAAAGATCCAAGAAGTGCATCAACAGTATCGACAGCCTGCTTCTTACTCAAAACTTCAAGATATTTACCTACAAGTACAAAAGTGATAATCATCGTCACCGAATCAAAATAGACCTCACCCGTATGGGTTACCATGGCATAAATTGAATAGAGGTAAGTAAGCAACGCACCAGTAGCAACGAGGAAATCCATATTGATGAAACGATTTTTTATACCGTAATACGCCCCTTTGAAAAAAACCCATCCACTATAAAAAAGTGTAGGAGTTGCTAGTGCAAATTCTGCTATATTGAGAATGTTTTTGATATCACTGCGCATACCGGTAAAAAACCCCACATACTGCGCAATTGCAATCCACATAATATTCATGGTAGCAAAGACTGCGAGCAATATCCTTGCATAGTAGTCCCTACGCTGCTTAAGAGCCCGTTCTTCTTGCAAAGATGGATCGTATGGATAGGCGTTGTAGCCGATAGAACGAATAGTCTCTATGATTTTAGAAAGTTTAATGACTTCAGGATCCCAGATGATTTTGGCTTTATTGTTTGTATAGTTGATACTCGCTTCTATAATACCTGGAAGCTTATGGAGCACCTTCTCATTGAGCCAGACACATGCGGCACAGTGGATCCCCTCTATGATTAAATTGATTTCATAAAGACCATCATCGCGCTTTTTGACATAGCGATTGACAAACCCTTCAAGATCAAATTTTTCAAGATCCTCTTTTGGCTGCTGTGCAGGCTGGAGTTTTGTATCACCAAGTTTATCGTAGAAGCTTTCAAGCCCTTCAGAGCGCAAGAGATGATAGACCCCTTGGCACCCTTTGCAGCAAAAATATTTATCACCATCTTTGATCATTACATCTTCATCAAACTCCAAATGGCAATGATCACATCTTACTTTAGACAAAAGACTCCCCTTTGTCGGTCTTTATATATCGTATCAAACTCTGCCACATTCCCATGCATCGCTATAAATACTCCACTCTCCCAAGCTAATTTTGCTTTTGCAATTGCTAGCATCAAATTTGCACTCGCTTCACTCTGATCAATTGCATAAGGCACCATTGCACCTGTTAAAACAATGCATTTATCAATGTCTTGTTTAGCTATAAATGCAGCGCTTTTATCCATTGTATCAGTCCCATGCACAACTATTACGCTTTTTTGAGGAAGCTCTTTAACAGTCTGTGCCAATTCTTCTCTATCATTTTGGGTAAATTCTAAACTATCTTTGTAAATAAGACCTTTGATAGGGATCTTGAGAGCACACTTTTGGAGAATCTCTTCAATTGCTTGGTTTGATGGAGGAACTATAAGCTCACCTTTGATTTTGTCATAAATTTTATTAAATGTTCCACCAGTATTGAGTATAATCACGCCAAACCTCTCAAGGATAAATATGCAAGAGATTATTATATATGTTTTTGTATTAGCATTGTTTGAAATCTATGAATCTTCATGGCAAAAGTCTTCAACTCTTGGGGGTGTGATCCAAAACATCTATGCTAAATACAAACAAGGCATATTTTATTTCTTTTTTTCTCATCCAAGTTTCATCTACACCCTCTATCTTGGCATGAAATATGGCCTTCACAACTTCTGGTTTTTAACTATTCTCTTTTTTAAATTTATAGATATCTCATTCAAACTCATCATTGTGCAAAAACTGCAAGAAAATCGCTTGCAAGAGGTTCTCCCGATGCCTCTTGATATAAAGATTGAGACATGGATGAGCTATCTCAATGTCATCATTTATCCAATGCTGCTCTTTTTATCATTTATGCAAAATGGTTGAGAAAATCTGCTTTGTAAAAATCTTTTTTGCACACACGCAAAACTCTTGACATCTCAAAATTTTTTGCTTATAATTCTACTCACAAATCAAACGCGAAGCTTCTAAACTTCGATATTCCGGATTAGCTCAGTGGTAGAGCAACCGGCTGTTAACCGGTTGGTCGCAGGTTCGAATCCTGCATCCGGAGCCACAATTTTAGATAATAACACTCCTAACGGTACTCTTACTTCAATGCAATACAATCTTCTGCAGAACTATGATACAAAATCACAAAACTATGATACATTTTTTCAAAAATCTACCAAAAGACTATACAAAGTCGGTAAAATTTATTATTATAGAAGAAGGATAAAATATAAACTGTTTCGAATATCATTAAGAACAAAAGAATTTAGGATTGCTTTAGCAAGAAAAAAAATTTTAGACCTTTTAAACGAGGAAGAAATGTTTAAGCTTGAGTATGACGATATAAAATTATATTTCGAGTACGAAACTGAAGAAGAACTGAGAATTGCATTAGAAAATTTTACGAAATAGAAAAACTACGAAAAATCAAACAGCATTTGACCAAATATCAAAGAGCAAAACAAACAATAAAAGCTATGAACCAGGTATCAATATTAAATTTCCAAAAATTGGAAATTGATTTTATTAAACATAAAAAGAGATTTAAAAAAGTGAGTGAAAAAAGTATTGAGGCATATATAACAACATTCAAATATTTAATAGAATTTTTCAAAGATACGGATATTGAAAATTTAGATTTAGAAAATTTTGAAGCTTTTCAAAATTTTCTTATTGAAAAAAAATTAAGCAATAGAACAATAAATAAACATATTGCTTATTTGAAAAACTTTCTTGATTTTGCAAAATCAAGAAGGTTCATAAGTGAAAATCGAGCAAAAAATTTAGAAATGCTTGATGAAAGTGAACAAAAAAAGAAAAGAAAAGAATTAATACAAAATTATAGTGACAAAGAAATTCAAGCTTTACTTACATATAAATTTGATAAAACTGAATATCAAAAAATATTTTATATTTTAGCCTATACTGGAATGCGTATTTCGGAAGTTTATAACTTGACACAAAAAGATATTGAATATGATAAGGAAAAAAATATCTACTATTTTCATATTAAAAACTCAAAAACACTTTCAGGAATGCGTAAAATACCTCTTCATAAAAAACTTTTAGAATTAAATATTCATAGATCCTATCCAAAATTCAATATATCTGAAAATGCATTTAAAAAAAGAATAATAAATAGACTATATAAAGCAATACCTCAAGCAATAGCAGAATCTAAAAATGTGCATACGATACGAGGTACATTCGCACAAAAAGCTACATCATTACACCCCGATAAATTACACATAATTCAAGAAATCCTTGGTCATGCAAAAAATCATAACGAACATGTAACTATAGATATTTATGCTAAGGGTTATGGACTTGATACTAAAAAAGAAATTATAGACAGTATAGATTATTTCTGACACTTTATATAAAATATGTCAAGGGTGCGCGCCCATCATCTGCTACGTAGATTCTAGCGCGCACAACTTTGGATAATTTTTTTCGTATAAATTTATTAAAGTATTTAAAGTTACATCATCAATATATGGTGTTTGAACCATTATTTTTTCTGATGTATCTCCATCTTTATAAATACATCGCCCCTTTTGAAAATCTTGTATTTCCATTGTAAATTTCTCTCTAAGATTCTCTTTTAAATCTATAAGATTGATATTATGATCACTTGATGTTTTAAAGAGAACTCGAGATTGTAAATTGTTTACTATGATAGAAGGTAAAATAGTATTATCAATTTTTTGTGCAAATGCAAAGATTAAAATCCCGGCAGCCCGTCCCTGCATGGCAATTAATGCCAGTTTGCGAAATATTGATTCACGTAACTTTTTATCTGGATAAGAGCTTATAGCTCCAATCTCGTCAAAAAAGATAAATGTATATTTTTGAGCCTTACGTATGTTTTTTTCTCTTAAACTTTTTAATATTATATTCATCTGATCTACAATATCATTTAAGAGTTCATCTAATTTTTTTATATCGTAAACAAATTTCATTTTATTAATATTTTCGTAACGTTTTAATTCTATTCCCCCTTTTAAGTCGATAAGATAGATCCTGTCAACACTTTTAAAGCATTTTCTGTTTAAGATAGAAAATAGCAATACATGCATAAAATTACTCTTCCCTGCTCCGGTTTCCCCAACTATTAAATGGTGATCCAATTTAGCAAAATCTCGGTATATTAAACCATCTTTTCCTAGACCTAAAAAAATTCCATATGGATTTTGTATAAAATTTATTACATCAAAATATCTATAGAAGTGAGGAAGCCTATAAAAAACCAATCTTACCATTTTTCTAAATATTGGCTCTACACTAATAGTAAATTGATGATAACCAAGATAATGAATTATTTTTTCAGCATTTTTCTCATATTGCTCTTTATTAATAGCTATAAAATTGTAGTAGTAGAGAGCAAATCTTTGCATACCTATTTTTTTATAGACTACCTCTAGTAAATTTGAACTAGTTTTCACGCTTTTTTTAAATAGAAAAAGATCCAAAAAAACAGTTCTTCTATCTCTCAATCCTAAAAATGTATTATGCAAAAATCTTCCATATAAATTTTGAGCATATGGCATTGATATATACTTCCAGTTTCGCACAAATCTTATAAAAATTGCTATATCTAACAAGAATATCATCATATACATATTTACATTTTTGTAAAATTCGCTTCCATCTATAAAAACGAAAATTCCTATAACAATGGAGCTTGCTAAAAGCAAGCTCCAAAAAAGTTGTTTAAGTGTATAAAACATGATTTCCTCCTTTTATTTAACTGCCTCTATCTGACCATTTTGGGTGTAAAAAACCTTATTGTTGTATGTACTAATCTTTATGGGTATACGTACGCTCTGTTCCTCTTTTATCAAACCTTGTGGATCTTCAACAATTTTTACATCCGTAATACTTGCACCATTTTCATTTTTTTGAAGAAACTGCGCATATACCACCTCTTTTTCATCACTCACTCTTTTTCTCACAGAAAAGATTTTTCCTTGCACATAAAATTTCATCTTGTTCCTCCTTTAGTATATTAATTTGTATTTTTTCAAAGAGACCACAAGGTCCCCACCAATAAAAAAACGAAAATCAATTAATCTGTATCTCGTTTTTTTCTCTCTTCATCTTTTAACTTTATTTGTTCAATGTACAGCCGATATTTTGCATCTTTTGCAAAATATTCTCTTATTTTAGGAGGAGAATCTCTTACCTTTACTACTTTTCTTATATATAAATTCGTATAAAACTCATAAAAAATACTTATGTTTCTATCAATGCAAATTTTTCGGATAGTCTCAATCACTTCCTCATCTAAAAATTGGTAAATCCTTCTATATGCACCGATACTAAGTGGTAAATTAGTTGATGTTATTAAACGTATCCTAAATTTTCTTTCCCAGCCATCAAGTACCCGAAAAAAAAGATTATTTTCATAACTAATATTTCCTTGTTGATTTTTTTGCAAATATTTCATAATATATTTTGTGGCTTTCTTTATATCCTTCACAAATTCATGAGAATCAAGTTTAGTCTGATGTAAATTAAATTCTTGAATTATTTTTCTAAATACTTTTTCAATATTTTCTATATTTATAGGTGTGACAAAAAGAAGTAAATGCATATGAGGAATCAATGTTTTATGTGGTTCAATAGCTTTTATATACAGTATATTGCTATCATAATTTTTAATTCTTTTATAAAAATTTCTAAATATTTCTTTTTGCAAAAAGGCATACCCCTCTCTTATTGCATCCTCAATAGATTGAAATGCAAAGTTCTCATTCGGTTTTGCTAATTTTCGTATACCTTTATACTTTCTACTTATAACTGGATGAAAACGAGATGGCAGAGTAAATGTTATAAAAATTGGCACAAGTCCATAATCTTGTGCTAATTGTTCCAATGCAAATATTTTTTGCTGTATGCTTTGATAATACTTTTTTTGTTCTTTTTCAAAATCATATATAAAATCAAAGACTTCTCCTGTATCCATATTCTGAATACTTTTTCCCTTACGAAATTTGTGCTGATTATCTTCTTTTTCATAGCTCTCGTCATAACACTCTTCATACATTTTTAATATCTCCTTTGCTGATTGCGTTTTCGCAAATTTCTTTGTCATAGGTACCAAATCAAAATCCAGGAACCCCATATTTCCTCCTAATTTTTTTAAAAAGAAGGGTTCCTAAAAGGAAAGAAAAAATATTTGTGATTTTTCGTCCAAAATTATTGATTTATAATAGATTGCTATTTAGGAAGTTGCAGTAGTTCAATGTTCACCGTGTAAAATAGTTTGTCAGAGATGTAATAACAAGAAATTTTAAAAAAATCGGTAATTTATATATTATAATATTAAATAATTTTATAAATCTGTTCGATTTTATAAAATGTAATAACAAGAAATTCCAAAAATTCTAAAAAATCTTCGGTTTTTCAAAAGTATTGACTAGAAAAATAACAAAATTAAGGTCATAATATTAATTACAAAATCAAGAAAAAAAGGCTAATATTGTTTTATTATGTTAAAAAATATTCAAAAGCTAAACAATACCCATAAACATTCGACAATCGTTTTGGAAAAAATAGAGGTGATATTCATATAAAGAGGATTTACAATGCAAAAACTCCATCTATCTACGAAAGATTTAGTACAGGAAAATATACAAAAATTAGCGCAGATTTTTCCAAATGTTATTAAAGAAGGCAAAGTAAATTTTGAGCTATTAAATCAGGAGATAAGTGATTATCTCATTGATGGATGCAAAGAGCGATATGGGCTCAACTGGGTTGGTAAAAAAGAATCGATTGTAAAAGCCAACACGTCTATAAATAAAACTTTGCGCCCAGTTATAGAAAAATCGGTTGATTTTGAGAAAACAAAAAATATTTATATTGAAGGGGATAATTTTGAAGCATTAAAAATTATACAAGAAAGCTATTTAAATAAAATCAAAATGATCTATATCGATCCTCCCTATAACACCGGAAAAGATTTTATCTACAAAGATAATTTTAAACAAAGCAAAGATGAATATGAAGAAGAAATAGAAGCGGTAGATGAAGAAGGAATAAAACTTTTTAAAAATACAGACAGCAATGGACGATTTCATAGCGATTGGCTGAGTATGATGTATGAAAGATTACTTATAGCAAGAGATCTATTAAGAGAGGATGGAGTTATTTTTATCTCAATAGATGATAATGAGGTACATAATCTTAGGCACTTGTGTGATGAGGTGTTTGGGGAGGGGAATTTTATAGGAGAAATTATTCCTATTGTTAATCCTGGAGGTAGAGATTATAAACAAATTGCCATTATGCATGAATATGTTTTAGTTTATAGAAAAAGTGAAAAAGCCTCTTTAAATGAAATCTCGAAAAATATTGATTTTAAATATGAAGATTTGAAAGGAAAATATAATTTAAGAGAATTAAGAAATAGGAATCCTAAATTTACTAAATTAAATCGTCCTAATTTATTTTATCCTATTTATATCAATCCAAATATAATAGACAATTATGGATGTAGTCCAATATCACTTAATAAATCTGATGATTATTATATAGAAATTTATCCTTTAAATTCTAAAAAAGAATCAAGTAAGTGTATGGAGATGGGGAAAAGAAAAAGTGGAAAAAAATATAAATCATAATAATCCTTTTTCAAGTGAAATTGTTGCTAAACAAAAAAAAGATGGAGGATGGAATATTTATGAAAAATACAGGAAAACTACCTCAAAAGTTAAATCGATTTGGGATAATACAGAAATAAGAACAGAAGAAGGAACACGATTAATTCGAGAATTATTTGAAAAAAGTGTAATGGATCATCCTAAATCATTGTACTTTATAAAAAAAATTCTCGAATTATCAGCTTCTCAAAACGACATTGTCCTCGACTTCTTTAGTGGCTCAGCTACAACAGCCCACGCGGTGATGGAACTAAATGCAGAAGATGGCGGAAATAGACAATTTATTATGATACAAATCCCTGAACTTATCGATGAAAAAAGCGAAGCTTATAAAGCTGGTTTCAGAACTATTGCTGAAATTGGAAGAGAAAGAATAATAAGAGCAACCAACAAAATAAAAAACCAATATACCAATAACCAATACACTAATATACCAGATTTTGGCTTTCGCTACTTCAAAGTAGATACTTCAAACTTCAAGGAAAACAAAGATATAAGCGAAATTTCTCAAGAAAATATTTTTGAAGATATTGAGAATATTAAACTAGATAGAACTGAGCTTGATCTACTTTTTGAAGTTATTTTAAATCTTAGACTTGAACTTACTTTAGAGATTGAGCAAAAAGAGATTTTAGGCAAAAAAGTTTATTTTATAGAATCCAACTCCCTCATTGCCTGCTTTGATGAAAATATTGATGAAAACTTAGCAAAAGAGTTGGTAAGTTATCAGCCACTAAAAGTAGTACTAAAAGACAGCAGTTTCAAAAGCGACAGCGATAAAATCAACTTTGAGCAAATTTTCAAAGAACAAAGCCCAGAAACTGATATTTGGGTAGTGTGAGATGGAAAAATTTAGAATTTTAAGTTTAGATGGTGGTGGAATAAGAGGTTATTTAAGTGCAAAAATTTTAGCAAATATAGAAAAACTATTAAATGAGATAAATAATGAAAATATAAATATAGGACAAAGATTTGATTTGATTGTAGGAACATCTACTGGAGGTATTATTGCTTGTGCTTTGGCAATAGGTAAGTCTGCGGAATATGTTGTAAATTTGTATGAAAATTTAATTCCTAAAGTATTTAAACCTGTAAGTAAAGGTATTTTGTCTCCAAAATATTCTAGTGATATTTTAAAAAAAGAATTGGAAAAAGTATTAGAAGATAAAACCTTAAGGGATGTAATAACTGATTTGTGTATAACTAGTGTAGATATTGAAAATGCTTCACCACGATTTCATAAAAGTGGATATTTTGATAGAAATAATCCAAGGCTTGATGATAAGTTAGTTGATATTGCTTTAGCAACTTCTGCAGCACCAACATATTTTCCTCTAGTTAATACTAAGCATTCAACGAATTTGACTGATGGAGGAATAGTTGCAAATAATCCATCTTTAGTTGGATTAGTGGATGCTATGCAAATAATTAATAGTAAAAATTTAGAAAATGTTGTTTTAATTTCAATTGGTACTGGAGAACAGCCTTGTATGCCTTATGATATAGAAAAATTAAAAAATGCTGGAAAACTTGATTGGATGTTAGAAAGAAAAAATATTATTGTTCCTCATAGTTCTCCATTAATTGAATTGTTAATGGAAACTCAGTCAAAGTTAGCACATTTTCAAATCCAATTTTTATTGGGAGATAATTATATAAGAATTAATCCTTTAATGAAATTATCAATTGAATTAGATGATGTATCAAAATTGAAAAGTTTGAAAAATATTGCAGATATAAATAAACAGCAATTAGAAAAAATAAAAACATTATTAGGAGGTTAAAGATGGATTTTGATAAACAATTTAAAGAATATCATAACAAAATAAAATTATCATCAGCAAAAAAGAAAGAATTAATTGGAGATAGTAGAGAAAAAGGTAGTAGAGATGCATTAAGAGATAGGATAAAAAAAGATTTCGAAGAGAAAGGACGAAGACAACCAAAATTTTTTATGCAAGGTTCATTTTCCATGAATACAACTATTAATCCTTTGAGTGCAGAATACGATTTAGATGATGGAGTTTATTTACAAAATATTGACACATCAAAATCAATTGAAGAGTGGGAAACACCTGAAACAGTTCATAAATGGATAGTTGAGGCGGTAGACGGGCATACAAGCAAAAAACCTACTGATAAAAATTTATGCGTAAGAGTTCATTATGCAGATGAGAAAAAACATATTGATTTACCAATATATACACAAAAAGAAAATATTTATTATTTAGCTGTGAAAGGTAAAGGTTGGATTGAAAGTGATCCTAAAGAGATTAAGGATTGGTTTTTAAAAGAAGTTAGTAAAAAAGGGGAACAATTTAGAAGAATAGTAAGGTATATGAAAGGATGGAAAGATTTTAGAGAAGATGAAAATAATCAAATAAAACTTTATGGAGGTTTTCAATTAACTGTAATGACTTCTTACAATTATGTTTCATCTGATAGTGATGAAGAATCTTTTTATAATACTATTAAAGGTATAAAATCAAATTTATGGAGATATGAACATAAAATACCTCATCCCATAAATGATAACAAAAATATTATTGAACATTATAGTGAAACAAGAAGAAAAAAATTTGCAGAAGAATTTGAAAAAATGTTTGAAAATGCTAAAAACGCTTATGAAGAGATAGATTGTGTAGAAAAATCTAAAAAATGGCAAAAAATATTTGGAGATAGATTTCCCATATTGAAAAAGGAAGAATGTGAAGAAAACAATAAAGAAGAGGAAGCAGCAAGAATCACAGGCACAACTGATATTACATACACATCAGAAAGACAAGCTTAATGCAATATATAGAAAATTGGTTATTGCAAGAAAAAGAAAAAGCTAAAGAGTTTTTACAAAAAAACAATTTTAAATTTAATAAAATAAAAAATTTTTTTTGGAAAAAGCTTAAGTTTAAATATAAAACAATTTTTTTACGGATTATTTTACCTGAAAAATTCCCTTTAGAGTATCCCAAATTTTATATTGACCAAGAAGAGTGGTATTTAAAATATCCCCATATTGAGAAAAATAAAAAATTTGGATTAAATATATGCTATATAGAAAATAATGAAAAAACAGCATTATTTGATGGCATGCTACTTATTAAAATAGCTTTAGAAAAAATTTATAAAATAATTCAAAATTATGAAAATAATACCTTTGACAAAAAAGATTTTTTAAATGAGTTTGATTCTTATTGGGGTGAAAAGTTTATTTATTTAGATGCACAAAGAATTTTAAATGAACCAAAAATAATTAATTTATTAGAAGTTCAAAAATTAAAAGAAATTGCGACAACTGACATAGAAAAAACAAAAAAAGCTTTAAAAAACATGAAACTAAAAATATTAAACCAAAAGAAAATTATTTTTCTTCCTTTTTTTGATAAGTTTACTTATCCTTTTCCTAAAACTAAGAGTGCAATTCTAGATATTATAAATACCTTAGGATATAAATATTTTTTAGAAAAATATATTGAACACTCAGAATTAAAAGTAATCTTTTCATTTAAAATAGACGACCATTTACACTATGGAGCATTCCAATTTCAAAAACCGTATAAACAATATTTGATTGATCCCGAAATAATCCCAATAGGAATTCGAAGAATAGATAGAAATAGAATATTTTCACGTGGTGGAAATTTTATAACTCAAAAAATTGCTGAAACTTCAATAGAAGTTGCAATTATTGGATGTGGTTCTCTTGGAGGATCTTTGGCATTTAAATTAGCAAAAAGTGGTGTAAAAAAATTATTGTTAATTGATTATGACATTTTAACAGAATCAAATATAGCACGACATATTTGTGGTATGAGATATATTAATGAGCCAAAAGTAAAAGCATTAAAAGATTTTTTATTAGAACAATTTCCAGATATGGAAATAGAAATATTTCCGAGTAATGCTATAGAATGTTTAGATAGATTAACTCAAACGAATTTAATAGTTTCAGCAGTAGGAAGTGAAGGAGAAATTTTTGAACAATTACTTTTTCAATTAAAACATAGTAAAAATTCAAAAATTTATATTCCCCCAGTTGTTTTAACATGGTTTGAAGGTCCTGTAGCTGGTCATGCAGTATTAATTAAGGAAACAGATATTAATGAATTATCTATTTTTTTTAAAAAAATTTCTGTTATTGAAAATTCTAAAAAAAAATTATTAACTTTATTAGATATAGGATGTAATAGTTTATATTCTCCTTATGCTTTTATAGATGCAGAAAATGTAGTATTACATACATCATTATTAATTACTGATTATATAAAATCTCTTGGAGAAATAGAAGAAACAGTAATTACAATTTTTAATAATACAAATTTATATAATGATTATTTAAAAACTGAGTATAAAAATATTTCACCCTACACAATACAAAAATACAAATTAAAAGAAATATTATGATCAAAATGAGCAAAAATTTAAAAGTAGAATTTGATAATTATTGTATAAAAAAACTAAAAAAATATCAACAAAAAAATGGAGAACCTGAATCAGGTGGTATCCTTGTAGGAGAAATCTATCCTAAACAAAACAAAGTTATTATAAAGGATATTGTTGTCTCTAAAAAGGCCAAGAGAAGTTTTAGAGGAATTAATATTGACAAAAAAGAAATGCAAGAAGAATTAGAAAAAATCAGGGAAAAAACTAATTATAGATATTATTATATAGGAGATTGGCATACACATCCAGAAAAATATCCAAAACCTTCATGGATAGATAAAATATCATATAAAAAAACTTTACAAAATATAATAATACAAACTAATTTTGTTGTTTTTTTAATAGTAGGCAATGGAAAAGATTTAACAAAAAGTATGTGGCTAGAAGTTAAGTTTATTAAAAAATAAAACAAATTACTAAAAAGGCAAATAATAATTAAAATACCATTCAAAAAAACAATAAAAATTTTCCAATAAATTGAAAATATAATAAAATTAAAATTAGTAAAAATTATACCATTAAAGTATCTATTTATATTCTTAATAATAACATTAAGAATACATGCCAGTTTCTATAGATGTATAATGTTGATAAATTATTTTAAGCTAGAAACCATTATTTAAAGGCAATCAATGTTAATCGAAGAAATATTAAAAGGCGAAAATAAACGTCTTGAGTTTAAAGAGAAACTGCCTTCAAATGAAGCAATAGCAAAAACCGTAGTAGCTTTTAGCAATACTGCCGGTGGGAAGCTAATAATTGGTGTTAGTGATGATAAAAAGATAGTAGGAATTGATGAAGATAAAGTATTTGAGTATGAAGAAAAAATAGCTTCAATCATTAGCGATTTATGCTATCCACTTATTTTACCAGAAATTTATACCCAAAATATCAATGGAAAAGTTGTTTTAGTTATAGAGGTTTTTCGTGGCTCAATGCTGCCATACTATCTAAAAAATAGAGGAAAACTAAAAGGCACTTTTGTTAGAGTTGGATCGACTAATAGATTGGCTGATGAAAATATTATAGCAGAGCTTACACGTCAGCGACAAAACAGAAGTTTTGATGAAGAGGAGAATTTAGAGTACAGTTTAGATAGTTTAGATTTAAAAGTTATTTATGATGAATTTAAAAAGATTGGTAAAAGTTGCAATTATGAGAAATTAAAAAATCTTAAATTAATAAAAACATTGGGTAGTCAAGATTTACCAACAAATTCCCTTCTCATCACTCTTGGAAAATTTGATAATAGCTCAATTAAATGTGCAAGATTTAAAGGAACTACAAAAGAGATTTTCATAGATAAAAAAGAGTTTACAGACAATCTCTTTTTAAATCTTGAAAATACTATAAAATTTTTGCAAAACCATCTCAATTTACATGCCAAAGTAGAAGGATTACAGCTAAAAGAAGAGCTTGAAATACCACTTATTGCTTTAAGAGAAGCACTTTTAAACGCTATTATTCATAGAGATTATACAAGAAATAGTGATATAAAGGTCGCAATATATGATGATATAGTCGAAATTGTCTCACCTGGAACTTTTCCAAATGGACTGAGTTTAGAAGATGTAATAAGTGGCAGAAGTGAATTGAGAAATAAAAGTTTAGCAAATTTGTTTAAAGAATTAAAATATATAGAAAGCTGGGGAAGCGGCATAGAAAAGATTACAAAAGTTTGCAAAGAAAAAGGCGTAAAATTTGAAATAAAAGAAGAACCAAGCTTTGTAAATGTAGTTTTTTATCGAAAAACCAGCAAAAAACCAGCGAATAATCAGCGAAAAACCAGCGAAAAACCAGCGAATTTAACAAATCAAGAAGAGATTATCTACAATTATTTAATAGATAACAAAAAAATAGATGTGCAAAAAACACAGGATTTATTAAAAATAAAATCAGCAAGAGCAAGAGAGATTTTAAGCAATATGGTTAAAAAAGAGATTTTGGAAAAGATAGGAAAAACGAAAGGTAGTTATTATATTTTAAAAAACAGATAAATAAAGGTGTAAAAATATGGGTAAAAAATTGCAAAAATTACCCATATATATCATTTATGTGTATAAAAAAGATTTTACCTATAAGGATTTAAATGAAATTCCACTTCAAAGAGCAACAATATCAAGTCGATGCAGTAAATAGCGTCTGCGATCTTTTTGATGGTCAACCAAAAAAAGAGCTGATAAAATATATTTTTTATAAAGAGATAAAAAAAGATGGACTTATTGAAAAAGAGATTATCTATAATACATTTGCAAACCCAAAACTTTTAGTAAGGGACGAAGAGATTTTACATAATCTAAAAATTGTTCAGAAAAGAAATTCTCTCAAACCTTCTAAAAGATTTCAAGGACTCAACTTCACTGTTGAAATGGAGACAGGGACAGGGAAAACCTATGTCTACACCAGGACAATATTTGAACTCAATAAGCGTTATGGATTTTCAAAATTTATCATTATGGTGCCAAGTGTCGCGATTCGTGAAGGAGTGCATAAGAGTTTGGAAATAACGCAGGATCATTTTAAAGAGATCTATAATAAAAAACTTCGATTTTTTATCTATGATACTAAAAGACCAAGCAATCTCACTAATATCAAGAGTTTTGCCGAAAGCAATGATATTTGGGTGATGATAATGAACTATCAAGCATTTGCTACAAGAGCAAAAGAGGCAAGAAAAATCTATGAAGAGCTTGATTTGATGAATTCAAACAGGCCAATTGATGTGATTAGATCAACACGCCCTATTGTTATTATCGATGAGCCACAAAAGTTTGGAAAAACATCTGAAGAGAAAATCAAAGAGTTTGATCCACTTTTTATATTGCGTTATTCCGCTACACACAAAAACATTTTCAATCAAGTCTATAAACTTGATGCTATCGATGCATTTGAAAAAAAACTGGTAAAAAAGATAAGTGTCAAAGGAATAGAGGTTAAAAACACTACAGCAACTACAGGATATCTCTATCTTGATGAGATAATTTTAAGCGACAAGCACTATCCAAAAGCAAGAATAGAGTTTGAAGTAAAGCAACAAAATGGTGTTAAAAGAGTATTTAAAACACTCAAAGAGGGAGACAATCTCTATGAACTCTCAAATAACCTCACTGAATATAAAAATGGATTTGTCATTAAAGAGATAAATGGTCTAACCAATGAAGTAAAACTTATAAACGGCACTGTTTTAAAACCAGGTGTTGCTCAAGGTGAAGTAAATGAAGAGCTGCTAAAACGCATCCAAATACGTGAAACTATCAAAAGCCATTTTGAAAAAGAGCAAATCCTTTTTAAAAGAGGTATCAAAGTATTAAGCCTCTTTTTTATTGATGAAGTAAAAAAGTATCGTGATTATGATGCACCCCAAGCAAAAGGAGAGTATGCAAAGATTTTTGAAGAGGAGTATGAAAAGTTAAAGAATGAGATGAAAGATCTCTTCAATCAAGATTATTTTGCACATTTAGATAGCTTTAGCACTGATGATATCCATGAGGGTTACTTTAGCATTGATAAAAAAGGTAGGCTCAAGGACGCTAAAGAAAATGACGAAGATGCGTATGAGCTGATTATGAAAAACAAAGAAAGGCTTCTTTCGTTTGATACGCCTGTGAGATTTATCTTTTCACATTCAGCACTTAAAGAAGGGTGGGACAATCCAAATATTTTCCAAATCTGCACTCTACGCTACTCAAGATCGACAATCTCTAAAAGACAAGAGATTGGGCGGGGTCTTAGAATTTGTGTGGATAGAAACGGCTATAGAATGGATAAGCAAGTTCTAGGAGATGAGTTTTTTGATATCAATAATTTAACTGTCATAGCAAACGAGAGTTATGAAAGCTTTGCTAAAGCATTACAAAATGAATTTTTTGAAGATATTGATAGACCACTTACATTTACTGTTGAAAACCTTAAAGGCTTGAAATTAAAGAATAGAGAAATTGACGAAGTTTTAGCAAACAGATTGGTTGTTACTTTTGCAATGAATGGATATATTGATGAGAATTTTCACTTAAGTGATAAAGTAAGGGAGGATATCGAAAAGGATAAGCTTATACTTCCTAAAGATTTGCAAGAGTATGAAGATGATATTATAAAATTTGTCCAAAAAATAGATGCTTCAAGTGTGCTGAGAAACGCAATTGAAGATGAAAAAGCAAAAAATGTGAAGTTAGAAAAACTTACACCAAATGAAAATTTTGCAAAGTTTGAAGAGTTTTGGAACAAAATTAAATTCAAAACAACCTATAGAATCGATTTTGATAGCAATGAGTTGATAGAAAAAGTGATTGAGCGAATTAACAAAGAGTTAGAAGTTAAAAGAGTAAAAATTGAGATAGTTGAAAGTGAGCAAAAAGAAAAAATACGGCTTGATGAAAATATGTTTGAAGCTAAAAAAAGAGTAGTTTTGCAAAGTGATATTGCTCTCAACAATATCAGATATGACCTTTTAGGAGAACTTAGCCGCTCTACTTATCTCAAAAGAGAAACAATTGCGAAAATTTTGCAAGGTATCAATCCTAGTAAATTTGATCTATTTAAAATCAATCCAGAAGATTTCATCATCAAAGTGCGCGACATTATCGAAGAAGAAAAAGCCACCATCTTCATCAGTGCTATCAATTACGATGTAAGTGGTGAATTTGAGAGTGAGATTTTTACAATAAATAATTTCAAAGGAAAAATTGATGAAGATATTATAAAAGTTAAAAAGCATATCTATGATTATTTAAAATTTGATTCTAAAATAGAAAAAGAGTTTGCCAAAAATTTAGAAACTGGTGATATTATCGTTTATGCAAAACTGCCAGGTAAATTTAAAATCCCGACACCAGCAGGATACTACAATCCAGATTTTGCCATTCTTTTTAAAAAAGAAAAGACTATCTATTTCATAGCTGAAACCAAAGGGAGTTTAAAATCAATGGAGCTTAAAGGCAAAGAAAAAGCAAAAATAGAGTATGCGAGAAAACATTTTTCTTATCTTTCCGATCATCAAACAGATGACAATAGTAAGCTTATATATAAAGTTGTTAATAGTATAGAAGATTTGGATTTTGTATAAATAAGATTAATAATCAAAACTATGCTACAAAAAGAGGAAATTATGATACAAAAATTCGGAGCCAAAGAACTGGAAGCCCTTATCTACGGTGTTTTAGAAAAGTTTTTTGCAAATCCTGCATCCGGAGCCACTTTTTCATAAATCCTCTCGGTTTAAATGAAATCTCCTAGCTTGAATGCGTTTTACAACACTTTTGCAACACTCTGCTGCTATAATTTTTTCCAAACAATATAAAGGATAATTATGAAAAAATTTGTTGCGATTGTACTTTCGTGTGTATTGGCTACTTCGATTTTTGCTGCTTCTAGCAAGAAACCGCAATCATTTGAAAAAGTGAAAAAAGCAAAAATTGCAAAACTTCAAGTCAAACTTGAAACTATCCAAAAACGCATCAGCTGCATCAAAAAATCAAAAAACAGCAAAGATATCAAGGTATGTGAAAAACGCTATCCTCTTGTGAAGCGTAGCAAAAGCAAAAAGCATAAAAAGAGCAAAAAATAATCAAAATTTAATCAAGACTTCTCTATCATAAGAAAAAAGATAGAAGGAGTTTTGATGCATATATCTAACGAAGGTCTTCTCACACAGCTTGGCTATCATGCCAATAGCGCAAATCTTATTCAACTAGAAAACATAGCCAAGTCTACAAGCGGCTATGAACAGATCAAACGCCACATTCTCGCTCTTCATGATCATCTCAAAAACTTTGAAGGGTTTGTGGCACTCTCTAATTCTAAACCATACTTTAAAATCAAAATAGAAACAGATGATCCAAATATCTTACAAGCAGCTCTTGATGAACTTTTCAAATGGGCACATAAATACAACGTCAACCTTCAAAAAGTAGAAGGAAAAGAGACCTACTATATCACCGGCATTCAAAAAGATTAACTATCACTCCTCGCAGCATCTGCGAGAGTGATTGCAAAGAGCACCTTGTCACCAGTAGCCTCAATAGCACTCTTTGCCTCTTTGAGTGTTGTACCTGTTGTAATAACATCATCGACTACTATTACTTCTCCCAGCCCTCCTTTATACCTGAACTGACGAGGATGAGCAAGACGATACTCTAAACTCTTACCAGCATAGCTGACACTATTTGAAGCATAGAGAGCATTAAAGTGGGGCTTGAGATACTTTGATCCTAAAGCTTTTGCTAAAATTGCAGTATGGGAGTATCCATATTGTGTAATTTTCGCATCAACTGGTACCAAAGCAGCAGGATAGCAAAACTCCTGAGAGAATTTTTGTAAACTATTTTGCGCCAAGATTTTGTAGATATATTTGCCAACATGGTGGTATTTAAGATGCAAAAGATCCTCAATCTCTTCAAAACTATAAAAGCTATAAACATAAAAACCTTTAAATATTTGGCGTTTATGAAGATTGGGTGCAAGGAGAGTTTTTTGGCATTTTTTACAAATGTGAGGCAAAGAGAATGCCCCACATACCAAGCATCGCATCAGTCGATCTTCAAAACACTCAAAAATGCTTCTTGAGGAAGCTGTACTTTTCCTATCGCTTTCATGCGTTTTTTACCAGCTTTTTGCTTTTCCAAAAGCTTTCTCTTTCGTGTAATATCGCCACCATAACACTTAGCAGTAACATTTTTGCGCATCGCACTTACTGTCTCACGAGCTATGATTTTATTGCCGATACTTGCTTGAATAGCCACTTCAAAGAGCTGCTTTGGAACGAGCTCTTTCATCTTTTTGACTAATTCTCTTCCTTTATATTGCGCTTTGTCGCGAGGCACAATGATAGAGAGTGCATCCACCACCTCTCCCGCTACGCGGATATCAAGCTTGACAAGATCACCCTCTTTATAACCGCTCGGCTCATAATCAAAACTTGCATACCCTTTAGTTACTGTTTTGAGCTTATCATAAAAATCCATCACGATCTCATTCATAGGGATTTCATACTCTAGCATCACTCTATCTTGTGTGATGTAGTCCATTTTCAGCTGGATTCCGCGCTTTTCACTTAATAGATTAAGAACATTTCCCAAAAACTCTGTCGGTGTTATTATTGTAGCTTTGACATATGGCTCATAAATAGTGTCAATCTCTTGCGGAGGTGGCAGTTCACTAGGGTTTTGAATCTGCAGCTCTGTTCCATCAGTCTTTTTGACTTTATATGTAACCGTTGGAGCAGTAGCTATAAGATCAAGCCCAAATTCCCTCTCAAGTCTCTCTTTTACAACCTCCATATGTAAAAGTCCCAAAAAACCCACACGAAATCCAAAACCAAGAGCTGCAGATGTCTCTGGCTCATAGGTTATAGCTGCATCGTTGAGCTTGAGTTTTTCAAGTGCTTCACGTAGATCTTCAAATTTGTCGGTATCAATAGGATAGAGTCCAGCAAAAACGAAAGGTTTCGCTTCTTCAAAACCTTCAATTGGCTCAGCTGTTGGATTGGCTGCATCAGTAATCGTATCACCCACTTGTACATCGCCAATGTTTTTGAGCCCCATGACGACGATACCAATCTCGCCTGTTTTAATTGCATCGGTCTTTTGCGGTTTGATTGGGTGGGGATACATGAGATCTAGCACCTCATGTTTCTTGCCAGTGCCCATAACGAACACTTCTTGCCCTTTTTTAATCTCACCATCAAAGACTCTTACAAGTGCCAATGCTCCAAGATAGCTATCAAACCAGCTATCATATATGAGAGCTTTTGTAGGTGCATCTGGGTTACCTTGTGGAGCTGGTATGCGCTCTACTATCGCCTCTAATAGCTCTTCTATTCCTATTCCTGTCTTTGCACTCACCTCAATTGCATCACTGCAATCTAGTCCAATCGTGTTTTCGATATCCTCTTTGACCCGCTCTGGATCTGCTGCAGGAAGATCGATTTTGTTTATTACGGGGATGAGCTCAAGGTTGTTTTCAAGTGCGATATAGACATTTGCAATCGTTTGCGCTTCTACTCCCTGACTGGCATCAACTACAAGCAATGCTCCTTCACTCGAAGCCAAGGATCTGCTCACCTCATAGCTAAAGTCCACATGGCCTGGAGTATCAATGAGATTGAGGATGTACTCTTTACCATCTTTTGCTTTGTAACGCAGGCGAACACTTTGTGCCTTGATCGTGATACCGCGCTCTTTTTCTATATCCATAGTGTCCATGACCTGCTCACTCATTTTACGCTCATCTATAGCACCGCAGGTTTGGATGAGCCTATCAGCAAGCGTACTTTTGCCATGGTCGATATGAGCAATAATCGAGAAATTTCTAATATTTTCCATAGGTACCTTTAATTAGTGAAAGAGGCTATTGACACTCTCGTTATAGTAAACTCTTCTAATAACTTCGCCAAAGAGATTTGCAACAGAGAGGACTTTGATTTTACTGCTCTCTTTTTTAAGTGGCAGCGTATTTGTCACCACAAGCTCATCAAGCTCACCCTCTTCTATTCTCTCATATGCTGGACCACTGAGCACTGGATGCGTACAGCAGGCCATAACTGAATTTGCACCCTTTTCTTTGAGGGCTTTTGCAGCTTTGACGATAGTTCCAGCAGTATCTATCATATCATCTACAATGATCACATCTTTCCCATCAACATCACCAATGATATTCATCACTTCTGATTCATTCGCTTTTTCTCTTCGTTTATCCACTATCACCATATCATATCCAAGCTTTTGAGCAAAATATCTCGCTCTTGCTACACCCCCAATATCTGGGCTAGCTACGACGGGATTTGGGAGATTTTTGCTCTTGACATACTCTTTAAAAATGATTGATCCATAGAGGTTATCTACAGGAATATCGAAAAAACCCTGAATCTGTCCAGCATGCAAATCCATAGTAATAACACGCGTAATGCCAGCTTTTTCCATCATATTGGCTACAAGTTTTGCAGTGATCGGTACTCTTGGAGCGGCTTTTCTATCCTGTCTTGCATAGCCAAAGTATGGAACGACTGCTGTGATTGAAGCAGCACTTGATCTACGCAGTGCATCAGTCATAATGAGCAATTCCATCAAGTTATCGTTTGCTGGAGCACCTGTTGGTTGCACAATAAACACATCGCGACCACGCACAGACTCTTGAATCTGCACATTGATCTCACCATCACTGAAGCGACTCACAGTCGCTTGTGAAAGAGGCACACCAAGATACTGCACCATTTGCGCTGCAAATTCTGGATGAGCAGTTCCAGAAAACACCTTATAACCACGCATTATCACTCCTATAAATTTTTGTCGTAATTATAGCTAAACTATCCAGCCTCCACCTAGCACCTTCTCTTCATCATAAAAGACTCCAGCCTGTCCCTTCGCAAGCCCATAGACAGGTTCTTGGAGCTCGGCAACTGCTACATTTCCATCACGTTTGACTTTGCAAGGAACTTTATGTGTGCGATAGCGTACTTTGATAAAGGCATCAAACTCTTTGTCATCGATGAACATGTTGAGACCACTTAGCACCACTCGCTGCTTTGCTAACTGCTCTTTATTACCCACAACAATGATATTTTTCTCAGGTATCACATCAAGTACATAGTGAGGCTCAGTTGCTCCATGAACCCGAAAACCTTTGCGCTTGCCGATAGTATAGTGCATATAGCCTTTGTGCTCTCCTACCACTTTCCCTTTTGTATTGAGTACCTTCCCTGGCATATCCACCTCAGTGTGTTCTTTGAGCACATCGATATAGCTTTGCTCTACAAAACATATCTCGCTACTCTCTTTTTGCTCTGCAATTGATTGAAGCAAAGGAATTTTCAGCGCCTCTTTTTTTACATCCTCTTTATACCAGTTTCCAAGAGGAAAGATGATACGGGGCAAAAACTCTCTTTTGAGATTAAAGAGGAAGTAGCTTTGATCTTTGCTCTTATCAGTTGCTTCATAGATAAATTTGCCATCAGTCTTGGCATAGTGGCCAGTAGCTACCCTCTCAATGTCAAGCCTATCTGCCATCTCCACAAGTTCAGTAAACTTCATCACTCTGTTGCAAAGTGCACACGGATTGGGTGTGAGCCCGGCAATGTACCCTTCTACAAATGGTTTATAGACTCGTTCGCTAAACTCTTCGGTTCTATCTTCTATGTGGTATTCGATATCTAAGAGCTTGGCAACCTTTTTGATATTTTCGATATTTTTTTTATGGTATTCAGCACGGGGATGAAACATGAAGTAGACACCAACAACTTCGTAGCCCTCTTTTTGCAGTAGTGTGGCGGTAAAGGAGCTATCCACTCCTCCACTCATCGCAAGTAGTACTCTTTTTTTCACTCCTTCTCCTCATATTTTTTGTAGCAGCCTTTTGAAAAATACCGCTATATTTGGGGTCTCTTTGATATGTTCTCCATCTTTTGTGAGTGAATTTGTAAGTTTTTTTACAATGTCACTCAGCTCCATTGCTACAATCGATGAAGGTTGCTCCTTTGCAACAAGCTGGCGTGCTTTGCTGCACTCTTCGACAACATCACTCTTTTGCACAAATCCCAAAAGTTCTAGATTGAACTTTTGAGGAATATGACGCTCGGCAACACTTTGAATCTTTTGAAAAATCTCAAGAGCCTCTTTTTTATTTTTGGCTCTATTGATAATCATATAAAGATGATCTTTTATCTTTGCGCTATATTTTATCATAGAATAAGCATCCATTATAGCTGAAGGGTCTGGAACTGTCACAATTATAGTATCTGTAGAGGCTCTTATGAAGCTTTGTACACTCTCACCAATACCTGCTCCGGTATCAATAATGAGAAAGTCAAGATCTGCAAATTTTTCTATCCCTTTATAAAACTTATCAAGTAATTCCTGATTGTCAAACTCCAAAATCTCTTCACCACTCTCACCAGGAATGAGGTAGAGATTGTTATTGATCTGTATCACACACCTTTCAAAAGAGACTTTTCCTTTCATTACGTCCAATATGGTAAATTCTGGCTTGACACCCAAAATAATATCTTGATTGGCAAGCCCAATATCTGCATCAAAAATTGCTGTTTTATATCCATAAATGGAGAGGAGATATGCAATATTGGCTGCAATTGTACTCTTGCCAACACCACCTTTACCACTGGTTATCGTAATAAACCTCATCAAACCTCCAAAATATATCTCATTGGTTTCACTACAGATTCTCTCTCACTCCAAAAAGGGTGCGGTATTACTAAATCCTTCTCCTCAATTTTTAAATCATTAAAAAAGATTATATCTATATCAAGAGTGCGTGGAGCGTTTTTAAATGTTCGCTCTCTTTTCATACGTTTTTCTAGATAGAGTCCATAGCGTAAAAGCTCTCGTGGTGACATATTCGTCTCAAATGCGATAACACCATTGTAAAAATCTGGCTGATCTAAAAATCCAAAAGGGGGATTTTTTAAGATTGGGGATGTTGCTTTGAGAGATATTCTTGGATTGTTTTTGAGAATTTGCAAAAGTTTTTTGAATCTTCTTGGAACATTTCCGATATTTCCCCCAATCCCCCAGATTGCAAAGTTACGCTGTTTGTGCGATAGAAAAACTCTTGGAAACTCATCGAAAAAGTATAGATTTCCTAAACGCAAATCATAGCACCTCGGCCTTTGAGTTGCGCAATACTACCATATCCTCGATGCGAATTCCAAACTCACCTGGGATATAGATACCAGGCTCAATAGTAAAGACCATGCCATCTTCGAGAATCTGGTCATTTTTGCTATTGATAAATGGCATCTCATGAATATCAAGACCTACACCATGCCCCAAAGAGTGGACAAAGTACCCACTAAATGCAGATTTATCAATAATATCTCTAGCAATCTTATCAAGCTCTTTTGCCTTCATACCGCTACGTGCAGCTTTGATCGCTGCTTCTTGTGCCTTCTTGACAATATCATAAGCTTTTTGGATTTTACTATCTGGAAACTTTTGCTCTTTGTCAAAATTGATGCTTTGGCCATAGTAGCTTGTGCGGGTTCTATCAGAGCAGTAACGCTCATACTTGATCCCAGCATCAAAGAGCACCAAATCTCCACGCTGCAGTCTTTTTTCAGTCGGCATTGCGTGCGGTTTGGCAGCATTTTCATTGATCGCAAATATTGGATCAAAACTGAGCATATACTCACCAAAGTTACGCAAGATCGCTTCAGCTTCAAAGTGGATTCTCTTCTCGCTTAAACCCTCTGCACTTTCCAAAAACTTTGCAAAACGATTGAAAGCCTCGGCATTGCGTCGCACCGACTCTTTGATCTTTGCAATCTCCTCTTCAGTTTTAATGATGCGCTTTTGCCAAGAGAAAGCTTTTTTGGGAGTGAAGGTGATTGAGAGTTTCTGCAATACCTGCAGCTGCGCAGCGCTTAAGTCATTTGGGTCATAAAAGATCTTTTTGATTTTTGTTTTGCGCAAAATCTTTCGCGCAGCAGCGAAGAGGTCACGCGCCTCAACTACTTGCGCATTTGTAATAGCCTCTTTTGCTTCTGTGGTATACCTGGCATCTGTTATAAAAAACTTCTCACTCCCCAAAACGAGAAGTAGCTCGTTATCGCAGCTAAATCCTACTTCATAGTAGACTGCATTTTCGTCTTGGAGAATATAGTTCATTTTATTGCTGTTGCTGTTGCTGCTGTTGCGCTTGTTTGAGAGCTTGAATCTCTTGGAAAATCTGATTCATCGCAACCATCGCCAAGTGATAGCTAAATGGGCCAAAACCTGTAATCACACCTGCACATACTGGCGCAATCATGCTCTTTTGGCGAAACTCTTCACGTCTATACACATTTGAGATGTGCACCTCAATAGTTGGAAGCTGCACTGCAGCAATAGCATCTCTAATTGCAATTGAAGTGTGTGTATATGCTCCAGCATTGATAATAATACCATCAGCATCACCAAGACACTCCTGGATCTTATCCACAAGTTCACCCTCAAGATTACTTTGGAAAAATTCAATTTCAAGGCCATTTGCATCTGCAAATGCTTTCATCTGCTTATGGATATCTTCTAGCTTCATAGGACCATAGATTTGCTGTTCACGAACACCTAGCATATTGAGATTTGGACCTTGAATGACCATTATTTTCATTGACAATTCCTTACTGTGGTTTTATTTAAGGTATGATTATAGCAACTTTTTGCTAAAGGAGAATTGATTGCAAATCATCAATCCACGCTTTGTTGTAACACCCCATGAGGTACTTTCACACACGGCAGTAGCCTTTGAAGAGAAGATAGTAGCAATTGATACGCTTGCAAATCTTACCAAAAGCTATCCTAATGCCAAGGTGATCGAAGCAAAAGAGCAAGCACTTTTGCCAACATTTGCCAACCCCCATGTCCATCTTGAGTTTAGTGCCAACCAAGCGACTCTGAGTTATGGAGAGTTTTTGCCATGGCTCTACAGTGTCATTGAGCATCGCGAAGAGCTCCTTCCGCGCTGTGATAAGCAGTGTCTCCAAAATGCCATCAATGCACTCATTACCTCAGGCACTACCACTATTGGGCAGATTAGTAGCTATGGTGAGGAGATGGAGATATGTGCAGCATCAAAACTCAATATCTACTACTTTAACGAAATAATAGGCTCCAATCCTGCAGCTGCAGATGTGATGTATGCATCTTTTCTTGATAGATTTTTCCAAAGCAAAAAACTAGAGAGTGAAAGTTTCAAGGCAGGAGTGGCTATCCATTCACCCTATTCTGTGCACTATATCTTGGCAAAAAAAGCTCTTGAGATTGCCAAAAAGCATGAGAGCATAGTAAGTGTCCACTATATGGAAAGCAAAGCTGAGAGAGAGTGGATAGATAATGCAAATGGTCCATTTAAAGAGTTTTTTGCCAAGCTTCTCAATCAATCACGTCCAGTCAATGAGAGTGAGAGATTTTTGCAACTATTCCAAGAGACAAAAAATCTCTTTGTCCATATGGTCTGGGCTAACGAAAAAGAGATTGAGCTTTTACACAATAGTGATACGACAATTATACACTGTCCAATATCCAATCGCCTGCTTGGCAATGGTGTGCTTGATCTAGAAAAGATCAAGCCTTTGCCCTATACTCTTGCAACTGATGGACTCAGCTCTAACTACTCTCTCAATATGTTTGAAGAGATGCGCGCAGCTCTTTTTGTCCATGCGCACTATCACGCAAAAGAGTTTGCAAAAGAGCTTATCACCAAAGCAACAGCTTTCTCTCATGAAGTTTTGGGCTTTAGAGGAGGAGTGATTGCTAAAGGGGCTCCAGCAACAATGCAGCTGGTGTCTGTCCCAAAAGATTTAGTAAGAGAGGATGAACTCTTTTTGCATATAATACTCCATACACAATTGCCTCAAAAAGTTTACATAAAAGGAGAGCTCTATGGAAAATGATCAGCAAAACAAAAGGGGAGGCATTACAGAGTTTTTTCGCACTCTCTTTTTGCCTCTAACCGCAACGCTTGATTTTTTACAAAAATATTTCAAAGCGATTATTCTTTTGCTTATTATCCTAGCCATTATTGGAGCCTCGCAAAAAGAGAGCCTCCAAAAACCAAATCTCATGCGCATAACACTGTACGGAACAATAATAGATAGCAAGCCAGTACTTGATGAGATAAAACTAGCACAAAAGCCCTCTATCAAAGGGGTTCTTTTCGTTGTAGACTCTCCTGGTGGCGCTGTAGCACCTTCGATTGAGATCAGTGAAGCAATCAAGCGCTTAGCTCAAAAAAAGCCAGTCGTTGCCTATGCAGCTGGAACTATGGCAAGTGGCAGCTACTATGCAAGTATTTGGAGCAAAAAAATCGTAGCAAACCCAGGAGCTATCATTGGCTCAATTGGTGTGATTTTTGAATCGCCGCAAATTAAAGGACTGCTTGATAAAATCGGTATCAAGCCCCAAGTAGTCAAAGCCGGAAAATATAAAGAGGTGGGAACTCCATTTAGAGAGTGGAAAGAGTACGAAAAGCAAGAGATCGAAAAGATAATCTTTGATACCTACAATATGTTTACTTCTGACGTAGCAAAGGCAAGAGGTCTTGACCTCAATAGAAGTGATGATTGGGCGCAAGCGCATATCTTTACTGCTAGACAAGCTAAAAAGGTGGGACTTGTGGATGAGGTTGGCACAATTGAAGAAGCCAAAAAACTCACAGCAAAACTCGCAAAAGTCAAAAATCCTCGCTGGTACAAAAAAGATAAAATCGATCAAATTATAGAAAAGCTTGCGAATGAGACAAGCTCGAAGCTTTCAATGCTTTTAGCCCCGAAACTCCTCTAAATACTCCCACTGTGTAAAAACAATATCTTCATTATAAAAATAGCACCAGGCTCTATGGAGCCTGCCTTGTGTATCAACAATATCTATGATTTTACGGTTGTAGTAATAGGGATACTCTTCCAAAAGATCGATCTGCTGCAAAATTCTTGGTGTTATCTTATAGAGCTCACCTTTGACTTTTTTGCCATATCCTGGAGCATCTATCAAGTAAGGATACCAGATACGAGGAGCAATGAGAGGATAAGCTTTGGTTGTTGTAGCCTCACCAAAAAATTTGGCGCCTTGTAGATAGTGGTGATTGCACAGACCTCTCTTGAGAGTTCCATAGACAAAGAGTTTAGAGCACATCTTTTTGCAAAATTTTTGCTAGCGCTTTGTAGTGAAGATCCTGCAGCTCCACTTCATCACCACTTGCTACCTCTTCCAAAGTTACAGGCTTGCCATTTTTAACAATTTGCGCACTCTTTGGAGGCAGCTCTTTTGCCTTCATAGCCATCTCCAACTTTTGTCCTAACGTTGCAAGGGTACTGGTATATGCGTGGAGTTGTGCATCAATTGCCCTCTCAAAAGATAATCGCAGCTGCGGTAGTAAAGACTCCTTTTGCTGCAAATGTACAAAAAGCGCTTGAGTGAGATTCTTTTGTAAAGCTTCAATATCGTTTTGCAAAAATTGGAGTCTCTTTTGCGGTGAGAGCTGCTCGAATGAACGCGCAAGGTGTACTAGTTCTTGCTCTTTTGCGCTGAGAATTACTTGCATGCGATGCTCAAGACTCTCTAAAAGATTGTCAATTGCCAAAAGCATCTCCTGGCGATCTGGGAGTATCATCTCCATAGCAGCACTTGGAGTTGGAGCGCGAAGATCTGCTACAAAATCGCTGATAACATAATCAATCTCATGCCCAACTGCAGAGACTATCGGTGTTTTGGCTGCATAGATTGCATCGGCAACAATCTCTTCATTGAAACACCAAAGATCCTCCAAACTCCCTCCACCTCTCCCAACTACAATCACATCGACTCCCAGACTATCTGCTACCTTGATAGCCTGGGCGATACTTGGGGCTGCATCTTTGCCCTGCACCAAAGTATCAACAATCTTAACTTCCAAAAGTGGCCAGCGTTTATTAATGATGCGCAGCATATCTTGCAGTGCTGCTCCCGTTTGGGATGTGACAAGCGCTACTGAGCGGATAAATGGAGGAATCGGCTTTTTATTTTCAAAATACCCCTTTGCCGCGAGCTTTTTTTTGAGCTGCTCAAATGCAAGCTGCAAAGCTCCCTCTCCTGCAGGATGGAGCTCAAGTGCATAGAGCTGATACTCGCCTCTTGGCTTATAGACTCCAATCTTGCCAGCAACAATGAGCTTTTGTCCATCTTCTACGCGAAACGGTACCTTTGCTAGGGAGCTGCGAAACATGACACACCGAATAACGCTCTCTTTGTCTTTGAGACTAAAGTAGAGATGGCCACTCGTATGATATGTAGGACGACTTACCTCCCCTTCTACATAAACGATCTGGAAATGGGACTCCAAAAGATTTTTGATCTGCTCATTGAGCGCTGAGACTGTGATGATGTTCATGAGCGTTTTTTGGCAATAAAGAGTGTAGATATTCCAAAAGAGAAAGCTTTTGTATACTCCATAGCAAAACCAGCCTCTTGGAGTTCTCGAATAAGCTGCTCTGTAGTTAAAAAGTTATCGATTGAGTTTGGCAGATACTCATAAGCAGCCCTATTTCCAGAGACAAATCCTCCAACAGCAGGAAGCACCTTTTTCATATAAAACTCTACCACGTTATCCATGAAAGTCTGTTTTTCTCTTTTTGTAAACTCTAAGATAACTAATATGCCGCCAGGTTTGAGTATGCGGGCAAACTCATCAAGTGCCTTTTGGCGTTCTACGACATTGCGAATACCATAAGTGATACTGACAAAATCGCTCACCTCATCTTCTAGGGGAAGATTTTGTGCAAAAGCTTGCAGATAGGAAAAGTGGGGAAACTTCTCTTTGGCAACTTCTAGCATTCCTTGTGATGGATCGATGCCAAGATAGGTATTGACTTTTATGCCTCTTTTTTGAGCAATCTTCTCCCAAAACCCGAGCATATCTCCGGTGCCACAGGCAACATCTGTAATTTGAGTCACTTCATCTTTGTCATAGAAGCCAAAAGCAAGATCACACGCTCTTTTACGCCAGGCAATATCGCTTCCAAAGCTAAGCACCCTATTTGCGACGTCATAGCTTTTGGCTATATCATCAAACATATGTACAATTTTCTTTTGCTTATCCATTCCTACTCCAGATCATCAAGTCTCCATCGATAGTGCGCTGATGGAGGAAGGTGAGTTTTTTGTTGATTTTATAACTAGAAAGATCGCTGAGCCTTGGAGCAACAAAAAAAAGATACCAATCAGCAAGTCTCCTTGTGGCTTTGAGCATACCCTCCCCGCCCTCAATCATAATAAATTTATAATCATTCACTCTCTCTAAGTCCGATTCTATATAGACTTTGCGCTCTGGTACGTCAAAGAGAGGAATCTTTTTATTAAATTTTTGCTTTTTTGAATAGATTAATATATCTGGGGCTTTTCCTCCTACGAGTCTACTATCAAGTATTGGCTTATCTATGCGCACAGTGTTGCCACCAATAACAAGCAGATCGATTTTATCACGCAAAGCATGCACATATTCACGCGCTTTGATATTGGAAATGAGGCCATCAGTGATATTTCCATTGAAAGTCTGTGCAAGTTTGAAAAAGATAAAGCGCTTCTTGCTCCATAAGATAAATGGCTCTAGAAGATCTCTCCCCTCTTTTTCTTTGATACCTACAACTACCTCTACACCTTTACTTTTTAAATATGCAGCACCACCTGTTGCTTTAGGATTGGGATCCATGACTGAGATGACTACTCTTTTAAAGCCTAGATCTTTTATCAAAAATGTGCAAGGTGGAGTTTTACCATAGTGATAGCAGGGCTCAAGTGTCACATAGAGTTCTGCATCGCAAAAGAGTGAGCCTGCATGCTTTTGCAAATAGTTATGCAGATGCAAAGAGCCTTCGATTGAGAAGATATTTTCATCTTGGGTGAGGGCATAGTATGCATCTCTTGCAGCTAATACTTCAGCATGGGGACTTCCAGCTTTTTGGTGGGCTGCAATGCTTAAAATCTTTCCATTTTTGACTACTGCAGCACCGACTGCAGGATTTGGATATGTAAGTCCTTGATATTTCCAAGCCTCATGGAGACAAAGCTCCATAACAAGTGAATCAAATGCTACCATTCAAAATATGTCTTAGCACTTTGGATATCATCAAAATCTACGCTCACAAGGCCATCTGCTGTCTTGATAAAAATTGTATTTCCTTCAACTTTTTCAAGAACTCCATCAATAACATCACCTTCGATCGTTGTGATGCGTACCTTCTCACCTATGGAGTTTTCAAAATGTGCAAGCTTTTTGAGCTTTCTCTCAATTCCTGGAGAGCTCACTTCAAGGTTATAATCACCACTTACTGGCGGATTGACATCGAGCAAAGGAGAGATGAGATTAGAAACTTTAGCGCACTTATCAAGATCTACACCATCTCTATCAGTTATTGTGACGCGATAGATCGTCTTGCCATGCTCACTTACTGTCTCGATATCATAGAGTTTGGCTCCACACGACTCTACTATTTTTTTGATATCTTGTTCTAGACTCACTTCTCATCCTTTATCTTATTAAAAAGCTCTTCTATTTTTTTCTGTTGATCTAGAAGCTCATCAAATTTGAAATGAAATTTTGGGCACTTATACCAACCACTCGCTTCCAGGCAAAATGTTTGCAAAAGAGGAGCTGCACGTTTGAGTGCTTTGAGGATCTCTTGCTGCTCTTGGGGAGTATAGAAACTCTTATCTATAAATACGTCTGCATCATATCCACCCCGTTTCACATCCACATCAGTTATCGTGATACCATGCAGTCTCTCATCATCAAGCTGCCCAAGAGCCTCACTGATAAGTTCTCTAAGAAGCGAAGCCTGGCGTTTTCTTTTGATCTCACTTGGTTTCATAGAGCATCCTTACAGCGTAGCTGCCTCTTCAATCTCTTTGTAAGCCTCTATTACATCTCCCACTTTGATATCGTTGAAGTTTTCTATCATGAGACCACACTCATACCCTTTGCTCACCTCTCTCACATCCTCTTTGAAACGCTTGAGTGAGCTAATAGTACTATCATAGATCACTACTCCATCACGAATAACGCGAGCTTTTGCATTGCGCTCGATCACACCATCAGTAACAATACATCCAGCAACTGTACCAATTTTTGGTACATTGAAGGTCTCACGCACTTCTGCTTGACCGATTGTCTCTTCTTTGATGATAGGACTAAGCATTCCGCTAAGGAGCGCTTTGACATCATCAATCAAGTCATAGATGATGGAGTAGGTCTTGATATTGACACCCAGCTGCTTTGCTTTTTCTTTTACGCTTCCAGTTGGACGCACGTTAAAGCCCAAAATCACGGCGTTATCACTCGCATCTGCAAGTGTGACATCACTCTCACTGATTGCTCCAACTCCAGCATGGATGATATCGACCTTGACCTCTTCATTTTTGAGTTTTTCAAGGCTTCCCTTGATTGCTTCAAGGCTTCCTTGTGTATCGGCTTTGATAATGACTGGGAGTTTTTTGAGTTGCCCCTCTTTGACAAGCTGGCTGAGCTCTTCCAACGTAACTTTCGTCGATTTGCTGAGCTCTTTTTGTCGCTCATATTCTGCTCGCCTCTCAGCATATTTTCTCGCTGTCTCTGCATCTTGCACAGCGATCATGATTTCGCCGGCTGGTGGAACTTTATCAAGTCCTACAACTACACCAGGCTCACTCGGTTTGCGCTCTTTAATCATCTTACCAAGATCATCGATAATTGCTCTAACACGTCCATACGCAACACCGCAGACCACATGATCACCCACTTTGAGTGTACCATTGCGCACAATCACTGTCGCTACAGGTCCACGCCCTTTTTCAAGCGAGCTCTCTATAACGACTGCTTTAGCTTCACGTTTTGGATTTGCTTTGAGCTCCATAAGTTCAGCCTGAAGCAATATGGTATCAAGAAGATCATCAACCCCCTCTCCCGTCTTGGCACTCACATTAACAAACTCATACTCACCACCCCACTCGCTTGGCGTGATGCCAAGCTCTGCCATTTGTGATTTGACAAGATCTGGATTCGCATCAGGTTTGTCTATTTTATTGACTGCAACGATGATAGGTACATCTGCTGTTTTTGCGTGGTTGACTGCTTCGACAGTTTGTGGTTTGACTCCATCATCTGCAGCCACAACAACAATCGCTATATCAGTAACTTGTGCACCACGTGCACGCATTTCTGTAAAAGCTTCGTGACCAGGAGTATCGATGAATGTGATCTTTTTACCATTATTATCTACCATATACGCACCGATGTGCTGCGTAATACCGCCAGCCTCTTTTTCTGCTACGCGAGAGTTGCGTATATGATCAAGGAGTGATGTTTTTCCGTGGTCAACATGCCCCATGATGGTAATAACAGGTGGGCGCTCTTCGAGGTAGTCATCCTCTACTGCATCATACGCACTTACATAATCAAGCTCTTCAAGTACATCTTTGACTTTTACTTCAAGGCCAAACTCTTCAGCTAGGATTTCGATTGTCTCTTTATCCAAAAAGTCATTTTTTGTAGCCATCATGCCAAGGTTAAAGAGCACCTTGATTACTTCTGCTACGCTTTTGCCAGCTTTTTCAGCAAATTCATAGACTCTTACCTCTTCAGGAATCTCAACAACTTTTACCTCTTCACTCGCTTTGCTCTCTTTTTTACGCTTTTTCTTCTTCTTGCTTCTACTTATACCAGTTTGCTCAATATTGAAGCTCTTTCTTGCTACTTTTACCTGTTTTTGCTGCTTTTGCGGTTGCGGCTTTTTCTCTTCCTCTTCAACCTTTTGCAACTCTTCACTAAAATCTGGTAAAACTACTACATCCTCTTCTATCTCCAAGCTCACATCACTGAGGTTTCTATCTTCTAAAATCTCGATCTTTTTACCCTCTTGCTTCTTAGCTGGAGCAGGAGCTTTTTTGTTTTTCTTCACTTTTCTCTTAAGCTCCAAACCGCCCTCTTGCTGGCTCTCTTGCGATTGTTCTTTTGGAGCTTGAGGCTCTTGAGTTGGCTCTGGTTTTGGCTTTTTCTTCTTGACTATCACAAGACCGCGACGCTTCTTCAATGAAGCTGGGGCCAAAGACTCTTTTATCTCTTTTGCTTCTTTTTCCTTTTGCTCACTTTTGTGTTCTTGTGGTGCTTCTTTGGCTACTTCTTGAGGCTTCTCTTCCATCTTTTCTTCTGGCTGCTCTTCTGGTTGAGTCTTTTTGACCTCATTTTTTGCTGGCTGTTCTTGCGCTTGTACTGAAGCTCCACTCATAATATACTCAGCCAATTTCTCAGCCTCTTCAAAACTAACACCACTAGAAGGAGCTTTGACTTTGAGCCCTAACTCTTTGGCCTTTTCTAAAACATCTTTACTTTTGAGCCCTAGCTCACTTGCTATTTCATGGATGCGCACTTTATCCATTCTCAACTATCTCCTTTAACATTTTCAAAGCCGTAGTGGGATCTACTTTACAGATGCGAGCGAGGCTTTTTGGAAGTTTTGTATCATCTATGCACGATTTACACAGATAAAAGCTTCTACCAAAACCGCTAAATGCATAGATTCGCTTCTCTTTGCACTGCAGCCTGTAGAGCTCGTTTTGATAAAATCTATTCTTACAATGTATACACATTCTCACTGGCTTTGACATTGGGTCTAATTATAGCAAAAAAAGCAAGAAAATAGATTAATCTTGAATATCTATACCATTATTGTCAAAATCCAAAATTTTTATACTAAATTTTGGAAATTTTACTTGCAAGATTTTAGCAAGACGATTGGCATCCTCTGCATATGTCATATTGAAAAAAGTTGACCCGCTCCCAGAGAGTGTACTCATCAATGCACCATTTTGTAAAGCAGTCTTTTGTACTTCAAAGAGCTCAGGCATGGCACGCATTCGCATATCTTGGTGGATGCGATCTTTTGCTGCTACGCGCAGCACATCCCACTGCTCACTAAATATTGCTGCAGTGAGGAGTGAACTATGTGAAATATTAAAGACTGCATCTGGTATGGAGAGCTTTCTTGGGAGCTTTGTGCGTGAGTGAGAAGTTGATATTGGCTTGTTTGGTATAACAACAACTGCTTTAAGAGTCGCTGGAATCTCTTTTTTGAGTGAAATTACCTTCTTATTTTCTATAACTGCAACATTGAAACCACCAAAGACTGCCGGTGTAATATTATCTGGATGGTGCTCATATGTGAGGGCTAGATTGAGAAGCTTCTCTTTGCTTATCACTACACCAGCCATTGCATATGCAGCTGCAATTGCACTGACAATTACCGCCGAGCTGCTTCCAAGTCCTCGTGAAAGAGGTATTTCATTGTAGAATGTGAAGCGAAACTTCTCACGCTTTTTAATATCTACAAGCTTTCTATAGTTTTCATTAAAAATAGAGACGAAGAGGTTATTACCTTTGAGCCTAGCATTATTAGCTCCTTCACCTTTAATTGAGATACTAAAAAATTTGCTTCGTTTAATATGGACTTTGTTATAGAGGGCCAAGGCGACACCAAGTGTATCAAAACCTGGACCCATATTTGCACTTGTAGCTGGAACCCTAATCTCCAAATCACACCTTTAAAGCTGGTAAAACATAGAGGGGTTCAATTTCATGCTTAGAGCACTCTAAATCTGATAAATTTTTTGGAAGCTCAAAACTACCCTCTTGTGCTTTATCCATTTTTTTGGTGACAATTTTACCATTTTCTTTGACAAAATAGAGATTTCCTACGGCTTTGATAGGTCTGTTGTTATTAAATGCGAAAGCATTACACCCATAAAGTTCGACTCCTGTCGTAATCTGGAGAGTCTTTAAAAAGATGTAGACAAGTTTGATAGCCATGAAGCTACCTGGACCTCGAGGAAAAAAGATACGCTTTATTTTGTAATTTTGCATGATTTTTTTAAAAATTGGAGCAAGAGCTTCACTACTCTTTTGGTCTGATTCGATGACCTCTACAAGCTTGTCATTGTGGTAAACTCCTACCTGCAAAGGTGAGGAAAGTGCCACTACCGCTACATCAACTTCAGGCAGTGGCGTAGGCTGCACCAATAGCTATTCCTTGTGGAGTATTCTCTTTGGCTTCAATTATTTTATAGCTTTTACTCTCAAGAAGTGCCAGAGTGAGCTGGTGGTTGAGTTTGTGGCTTCCTGCGAATGCTTCATAGCGCCCCATGAGAGGCATACCAAGAAGTGAAAGATCCCCGATAGCATCTAAAATTTTATGACGGACGAACTCATCGCTATAGCGCAGTCCTTCACTGTTGAGCACCTTTTTGTCATCTAAAACTATCGCATTTTCCAAACTTCCACCAAGAGCTAAACCAATACTGCGCAAATACTGTACCTCGTGCAAAAATCCAAAGGTTCTTGCTTTGGCAATCTCTTTAATGTACTCTTTAGTACTAAAATCAAAAACCATATGCTCCTTGCCAATTACTGGATGTGAAAAGTCTATGGTAAAGTCCAGAGTAAAGCTTTCGCTAGGCTCTAACTTGACATATTTGTTTCCCTCCCGAATCTCTACAGGAGCTGTGATCTTCATCACTTTTTTCAAGGCTTTCTGCTCAGCAATGCCAGCTTCATCCAAAAGCATGCAGTAACTTATTGCACTGCCATCCATGATAGGCACTTCATCATTATCTAAAATAATCAACAAATTATCAATTCCATAGCTATACACCGCGCTCATAAGGTGCTCAATTGTGGAGATGAGAGCATCTTTGTTGCCAATAACGGTAGCCATTTTGGTATCTACAACATTTGCAGGGGAGAGCTTAATATATCTCTTTTTATCTTTTCTATAGAAGGTAATGCCACTGTTTTCTTGTGCAGGTTCAAGACGCATACGTACTGGCACACCCTTATGCAAGCCGATACCTACAATCTCTACAGGCTTTTTTATAGTTCGTTGCTTCATCACATTCCTTTGCTTAATTGTAGCACATTTTACTCTTGGTCTATAATCTTTTTTGCCTCTTTGATCACATCTGTGATATTGGCTTTGATCCAGCGAGCATCCATCCACTCTTCAGGGCGTACCTCAACTCCTTGTACCAAAATACCAAAATGGAGGTGGTCACCAAGGGCTAGACCTGTATTGCCTGTTTTTGCGATAGTCTCACCTCTTGCTACACTTTCGCCTTTTTTGACTAAAACAGTCGAACAATGTCCATAGAGAGTATAAAGACCTAGACCATGTGATATTATAGGCATATTTCCATAAATTCCGTTATAGTCTGCAAACACCACATCGCCTCTGTTGCTTGCTTTAATAGGAGCGCGACGTACACTTGCAAGGTCAAGTCCTAGATGATAGGATTCGCTTACTAATTTACCATTATAGTAATAGTAGCGATGAGTCCCGAAGCTTGCAACAGGAGCGGCATTTTTGAGTGGATAAAATGGCCTAAGAGTAAAGCCATTGATTCTCTCTTTTGGAACCGCTGCTGTGAGAGTATGGATCAGTTTTTCATTCATCTGGCGCACTGTTTCATTGACATATTTAAACTTCTCTATCGGCGACATATTCCGTGTTTTTGGAAAGTCTACTGCTAAGTCTTCTACTTTTCCTTCCAAAAAACTCTTTTTAAGATTAATCTTGCTCGTTTTATATCTGCGATTTTTGAGATAGAGAGGCACATGTGAGCGAGCTTTGTTGCCAGCTTTGTCAAAAGCGATGATATCGGCTCGAAAACTCTCTTGCATAACTGGCCAGGCAATGAGAGCTATGTAGTATCCATCTTTATAGAAAGGCTCTGCATAAAACTTTTTGCCAAAATTTGTTGCGATATAGACTTGATCGAGATTTGGATCTTTGCAATAAAAAACTACTAAAGCACTTCCGCCTTTAGTAATAGAGTAGGAGTTGTCTACGAGTGAGAGATTTGGTTTTTTGGTATCGATGACTATTTGGATAGTTTTCTTTGCTCTATTTCCACTAAATTTCCATAAGCTCTTATCTACTGCACTTATCTCGATTGAAGCACTCCTACTTTGCGGCTCAAATGTTGAAGGAGGCTTGAGCTGCAGCATCACCTTTTTTTGTGGATTGCTGAGCATCTGCTTCTCAAGAGTCACACTCTGGCTGCCACTGTGTAAAACTGCTTGATACTCTTTGATACCGCTATTATCTGTGATAGTAATTGTAAGAGGTTTTTTCAAATTCCAGTAGATTTTCCCAGGTGCAGCAATCTTGGGGCTCTCTCTTTCAAAACTTTGTGATGTATAAAGAGCGTATACTCCTGCACCAATAGCTAATAAAATTATTACAAAAAGATATATCCCCTTTTTACTCTTTCTTCGCAAGCAACTCTCCTTTGATCTTTTCTAAAAGCATGGCTTTTACTGTATCAAACTCATGTAAATGAGAAGTAAATCCGGCAGCTCTCTTGTGTCCACCTCCTCCAAAAGCAGCAGCTATGAGGCTCACATCCACATAGTTTTTGGATCGTAGCGACACTTTAATACGCCCATCCTCTTCTTCGCGCAAAAGCATTGCAACCTCAACAGTGGCCAGGCTCCTTGCCATAGTAAGCGCATCGTCTGCCATCTCTTTGGTTGCTCCAGTTTGTGCTAGCATCTGCTGGGTTAGATAGATAATTGCCACCTGTGCATTAAGAACGAGTTCAAGGGTATTAAGCACTAAAGGTATAAGTCTTAATTTCGCAAGAGGCTCACGCATAGTCAGCATATTTGCCACATACTCAGGACTAGCTCCTGCCTCGACCAACTCTTTGGCAAATGCAAAAACCTCAGCATCTACACTGTCATATTTGAAAAATCCTGTATCATCTACAAGTGCTGTATAGAAGCAAAGTGCTGTGTTGTTATCTATTGATGCACCCTGTGAGCGCAAAAAGTTGTATGCAACCTGAGAAGTGGCAGCTGCATGAGGGTCTATAATATTAAAATCTCCATACATAGTATTGCTTTTGTGATGATCGATATTGATAAGCAGTGCATCTTTTGATGAAAGACCCAATCTATCAAAACTCCCACAATCAAAACTGATCCAAAGATCATATCCCTTTGGTTCATAACACTTTACTTTTTTGATTCCAGGAAGAAAGTCAAGGTTATAGGGAAGTTGTGAGAGATTGAAAACATCACACTTTTTATCTTTTTTGAGATAATGCCAAAATCCAAGTGCACTGCCAAGAGTATCAGCATCTGGGTTAAGATGGGTTAGGAGAGCTATCTTTTTTGCTTGCTTTATTACTTCCCAAGCCTGCTTCATGCAATTTCCATCTTCATCGAAAGATCCGGCCATGTAGCTTGGTGGACAATGCTTCCACTACTCACTGCATCGACACCAATTGCAGCATATTTGGCAATTGTCTCATTTGTAATATTCCCACTCGCTTCCAAAAGTACATGCGAAAACTTCTCATTGCGTAGCTTCACTACTTCTTGAATAGTCTGCATATCCATATTGTCACACATCACAATATCGGCCCCGGCTTCCATGGCTTTTTGCGCCATCTCTAAAGTTTCGCACTCAATTTCGATCTTTGCAGTAAATGGAATCTTTTTACGCGCTTCTTGGATGAAAGCTTTGAGATCTTCAATTGTCGCTAGGTGGGTGTCTTTGAGCATCAAACAGTCATCTAGCCCCATTCTATGATTGACCACTCCTCCAACGCGTGCTGCATACTTCTCAAATACACGCAAGAGTGGACGCGTCTTTCTCGTATCCAAAACCTTGATGCGATCACCTGCGGCTTTGACAAACTCTCTTGCGTTTGTCGCAATAGAAGAGGCGTGCAAGATAGTATTGAGCAGGGCTCTTTCAGCCTGCAGCATTGCAACTGCATCACCATAGATGCGAGCAATCTCTTCACCTACACTAAACTCCTCTCCATCACTCTTTTGCCACACAATATCAAGCTTTTGCACTGCGGCAATTGCATCAGCATAGACAACTCCAGCCAATACTCCATGGGATTTGGCTACTATTTTTGCAGCGGCTTGCATCGGCTTGGCAACAAGAGCAAAGAGATCTCCTCTCCCTAAATCTTCTGCCAATACCTCTTTGGCAAAAGCGAGTGCATCCACTATTTCGCCTCCACATATTCAAACATTCTATCAAGAGCGATTTTTGCCCACTTGACTGTATCCCTATCTACATGGATTTCATTGATAGGATTTCCCTTTTGTATTTCTTGTAGAGTATTGTACACATCTTCCAATGTTGTCTCATTCATTGTTGGGCACTCTGGCTTTGTAGAAGAGAGGACATATGTATTTTTATCGCGAAGCCTATGCACAAGATTGTATTCCGTACCTACAGCTACTTTTTGCTCTGGATCAAGTGATTGTACGTATTTTATGATTTGGCTCGTTGATCCTACAAAATCGGCTGCTTCACAAACACTTGGATCACACTCTGGATGTACAGCAATCTTGATACCTGGATAGCGCTTACGGAAAAACTCCACATCTTTGAGAGTAAAGAGCTGATGAACTGAACAAAAACCGTTGTAGCAGATAATATCAGCCTCTTTGATTTTCTTAGGTTCATCTATTCCAATCACTACACTTTTGAGCCCCATCATACGTGCTACATTTTGCCCCAGGCATCTATCTGGCACAAAGAGTATTTTTTTGCCACTTTGCATCGCCTTTTCGATAATTTTAACCGCACTGCTACTTGTACAGACTGCTCCACCCATTTTGCCAACCTTAGCTTTGACATCAGCGCCGCTATTTATATATGTTATAGGCAAAATATCCTCTCTTGGGATCCCAGCATCTTCCATAGCTTTGACTGAAGCATCAAAGTAACTACTATCAATCATGCGTGCCATAGCGCAGCATGCAATTTTAGGCATAGCCACACGCTTATGGGGTGCAAGTACTTTCACACTCTGTCCCATAAACCCTACACCACAAAAGAGTATCCATTCACTCTCACTCTCTTTGGCTTTTTTGGCAAGCTCTAAGCTATCTCCAGTGAGATCTGCTATATCAAATACCTCATCTTTTTGGTAATAGTGTGCAACTATAGTGACATTGAGTTGCTCTTTGAGCTCTTTAATTTTTTGCTGTAACTGCTCTATATTCAACATCTCTCCTTCTCAGCCAATGATTATGTTATTTTAGCTAAAATATAGCACAACTTTTTCAAGGATGATAATGGATTTTTTCACAAACCCAAACGTACTCTTTTATATTTTTGCCTATCTTGTTGGTGGTATCCCCTTCGGCTATATCCTTGCAAAGATTTTTGCTAAAGTCAATATCAAAGAGTACGGCTCAAAAAGTATAGGTGCTACAAATGTTTTACGTGTAGTGAAAGAAAAAGATCCGAAACTCGCCAAAAGACTTGCAATCGTGACAGTTGTATTTGATGCGCTCAAAGGTGCGATACTCGTGCTCATCGCCAAATTTGCTGGATTTCCGCCAGCTGTATGGTGGATGGTAGGTATTATGACAGTTTTGGGACACTGCTATAGTATTTTCTTGCGCTTTGAAGGAGGCAAAGGGGTAGCTACCGGTATGGGAGTGCTTTTGGTACTGCTACCTATTGAAACATTGATAGGCTTTGTTGTGTGGTTTATAGTTGGAAAAACTACCAAGATCTCCTCGTTAGCATCTTTGAGTGGGCTTATGGCAGTAATTATCGCTAGCTTTATCATCCATCCTGAACTCCCCTATGTCAAGTCTCACGCTCCACTGTTGCTACTGGCTTTTATAATTTTTTATAAACATCTACCAAATATCTACCGCCTCATCCGTGGAGAGGAGAAGAGCGTAGCTCTATGAGATGTACTCTAAGGCTTCAAGAGCTCACTTTTTACGCAATTATTGGAATTTTGCCTCACGAGAGAGAAGTACCTCAAAAGGTGGTCATCGATATTGAAATAGAGTATGAATACAATCAAAATAGTTTCATCGACTATGCAAATGTTGCAAAAATTGTCCAAGATCATATAAAAATGCAAAAATTTGAGCTTGTTGAGGAAGCTCTTACTTCAACTGCCACACTTTTACATAAAAAATTTCCACAAATATTATCCCTTTCGCTCACATTTGTAAAACCGCAAATACTCCCTAATGTACGCCCTTCCATCACATGTAACCTTAACTTTTCATAAATATTTGTTTAAAAAAATCTAAAAATTTGTTTAAATGAAGCTAAAATTGTGCTATAATTTTGGCGATTCTTAAATTTAAATAAAGGGCAGTCATATGAGAGTTCTCATAGTCGAAGATGAAGTCACTCTTAGCAGTACGCTTGCTGAAGGACTCAAAGAACACGGTTACCAAAGCGATATAGCTGAAAATTTCAACGACGCGCAATACTATCTGGGAATTAGAAATTACGATCTTATTTTACTTGACTGGATGCTTCCTGACAACAGTGGCCTCGAACTCATCCCGCAAGCAAAAGATCGTAGTCCAAAAACTGTCATAATTGTTCTTAGTGCTCGTGATGATAAAGAGAGTGAGATTAAAGCACTCAATGCAGGAGCAGATGACTATATTAAAAAACCTTTCGATTTTGATGTTCTCATAGCACGTATTGGCGCACGCTTTAGAGTAGGTACAAGCAGTGTGATCGAAATTGATGATCTTGTTATCAATCCAGAAGAGGAAAAAATCACATACAAAGGCAAAGAGATAGAACTCAAAGGTAAACCTTTTGAAGTACTCACACATCTAGCACGCCACAAAGATCAAATCGTTTCAAAAGAGCAACTTCTTGATGCCATTTGGGAAGAGCCTGAGCTTGTGACTCCAAACGTTATCGAAGTTGCAATCAACCAAATCAGACAAAAACTCGATAAGCCTCTCGGTATCCAAACTATTGAGACAGTACGCCGTAAAGGCTATAGATTTTGCTACTCTTCCAAAGCCTAAAATCTAAACTCCTTGTACGACTCACGATAGCTTCGGCTATCTTGATCGTACTCTTTTCTACACTCCTCTATGGACTTATCAAACAATCACTCTATGAAGAGATACAAAATCAGCTCCTAAAACAAGCTGCATTCATAGCAACCACCGCTACCAATCACCATGTTGGTGAAAGGATCGATAGCTTTTATTTGCAAAAAACCCTCAATATAAGTGTGCAAGTTATCAAAAAACCCCTCTTCATTCAAGAGGCTACGTTTACAGAGTATGCAAAAGATAAGCACCACTACCTTGTTCTCTTTTATCCCTACGATTTCAAAGAGCAGACCTATCTTGAGGTCAAAAAGGATATCACTCCTATCTATAAAATTTTGAGCAAACTCTATAAAACCATCATTATCACAAACATTATCGCTTTTGGATTTATCATTATCTATGCAGTTTTTATCTCCTCATATATTACGAAATATATAAGCAAAATCACCAAAAAGCTCTCATCCATGAATGAGAATATGCTTAAACCCATTAAAGTTAAAGATCTTCCTGAAGAGTTCCAGCCTCTTGGAAAATCGCTCAATATGCTCATAAACCGTATCCAGACATTTGTCAAATACCAAAAAGAGCTTTTCATCGGTATTGCACATGAGCTCAAAACTCCCCTCGCGGTTATGAAACTCAAAAATGAAGTAACACTTATTAAAAAGCGCTCTCCTGAGGAATACATAGAAACGATCAAGCTCAATATCAAAACGATTAATGAGATGAACAAGATGATAGAAAATATTCTCAAAATTGGTCGCCAAGAGGGAGATCAGTTTGAGCCACCCGTGAAGATTGACCTCATTGAGTATCTCAAAGAAAAGAGTAAAAACTATAAGCTTCTTGCGAGACATGAAAACAAAGATATCATTACCGATTTTCATCCATCTCACTACATTACTGTTATCCAGCCCACACTTCTTAATCATATCATCCAAAACTTTGTGCAAAATGCTATCAAATTTACCCCACCACAAGGCAAAATCTTACTGCGCAGCTACCCCATAACCAACGGGATCAAGATAGAGGTTTTGGATGAGGGTCCAGGTATCAATGAAAAGAGCGACCTCTTTGCTCCATTTAAACGTGAAGGAAAACAAGGAGGCGTAGGACTTGGACTATTCTTAGCCAAAAGTGCAGCAGATGCAATGGGAGTGACGATTTCAATAAAAAATCGCAAAGATAAAAAGGGTGCTATTGCGACTCTGTTTATCCCTAATCAACTTGTCTGCCCTCTTTGCTAGTTAAAGTTTTTTTAAGCTTTATTGAGATATAAATCTTGCTAAAACAAATTTGAGGGGGATTCGATGTCTTTGATGATAACTGAAGATTGTATCGCTTGTGACGCTTGTAGAGAAGAGTGTCCAACACAAGCAATTGAAGAGGGGGATCCTATCTATATCATCGATCCAGATAGATGCACTGAATGTATCGGATTTTACGATGAGCCTGCTTGTATCGCAGTATGTCCAGTTGACTGCATAGTGCCAGATCCTGACAATGTAGAGACAATTGCAGAGCTTAAATTCAAATATGAACAAATAGCCAACGAAGAAGATTAATGGCAAAACGCACAGCCATAATCGACATCGGTTCTAACTCAGCAAGAATGATAATTTTAGAAAGAACCAGTCGATATGGTTTCTACCTGCTCAATGAGACTAAAAGTCGCGTGCGCATAAGCGAAGGGGCATATGAAAATGGAGGCAATCTCCAAAGTCATGCAATGGAGCGCGCCTTCAATGCCTTACGAGAGTTTTTACATATTGCCCACCACTATAATACAAGAAAAATCCTCTGCGTAGCTACCTCAGCTGTAAGAGATGCTCCTAATAAACATGAATTCTTGCACCGTATCAAAAAAGAGCTTGGCCTTAATATCAAAGTGATTGATGGCAAAACTGAAGCACTCCTTGGCGCAATTGCCGCATCCAATCTCTTGCCTATAGAAGATGGCGTGACTATCGATATAGGCGGAGGTTCAACTGAACTAGCCCTCATCCAAAAACGAAGAGTAATAGATACTGTATCTTTGGATTTGGGGACAGTAAGACTCAAAGAGCTCTTTTTTGATAACGATGCACCAATTAAACAGGCACTAGCTTTCATCCACAATGAACTTGCAAAAATTCCTCCACATTTTACATCCAAGACTGCCGTAGGGATTGGTGGAACTATTCGCGCCCTCTCCAAAGCTATCATGGCAAAGAACAAATATCCTCTTGACAAAGTGCATGGCTTTGCGTTCAGTATAAGTGATGAGAAGAAATTTATCGATAAGCTCATTAGCGCACCAGTCTTAAAGCTCAAAAAGTTTCATATCAAGAAAGACCGCTACGATACAATCAAAGAGGGCACTCTCATCTTTCGAGAAGTTCTCAAAACAGTAGGTGCTAAAGATGTCATAACAAGTGGTGCTGGGGTACGCGAGGGAGTCTTTTTGAAAGATCTGTTGCGCAACAGTAACTACCTCTTTCCTCACAATTTTGAGCCAAGCGTCAAGTCACTTCTTGATAGGTTTTGCATCGATGAAAAGACGCAAAAGTGCCACTATCGCCTCAGCAAAAAGCTCTATGAAGCATTATATTCAATCTTTGATGAGAGAAAAGAGTATGAAAAGGTACTCTTAATAGCTGCAAAACTTCTCAATATCGGGATCAAAGTCGAGTTTTATGAGCACCATAAACACAGCAGCTACATTGTTCTCAATGACCTACAATACAATCTTACGCACAAAGAGATCGTCACAATCGCAGCCCTTGTGCGCTTTCATAAAAGAAAGCTTCCCAATGAGGGATTTGTGAAAACGTTTAGAGAGTTACTGCCTCACGAAAACATCCTCAATTGGTTAAGCTTTATCCTCTCTCTCGCTGAGACCCTTAACAAAGATCTCACATGTCCTAATATTGCAGTGAGCTTTGCAGATAAAAAGCTCCACATTCATACCACTGAGCCTCTTTATCTTGCCAAAGAGGAGATCAAAAATCTCCAAAAACCTGCTGCATTTGCGATTCTTTTTGATTAGAATCGCTGCCCTACACTAAACTCAAAGCTAGAAGTCCTATCGCCTTTTTCATCATTGATAGGCCTTGCAAAGACGAGTTGCAATGGCCCCATTGGTGATATCCACTCTAGTGCTATACCTGTGCCCATACGTGTGATTTCTGTGAATTTATCCTCTCCTATTCCACCGTAATCAAGGAAAAATGTCAGACGCATATTAGAATTTTTTATAAAAGGAATGCTTGCTTCTAATGAAGAGGAGAACATCTTCTTTCCACCAACGAGACGGTCTTGAGAGTCTTTTGGTGAGAGTGAGGCTGTTTGGTAGCCCCGCAATGTTGACATACCCCCCAGATAGAATTTTTCAAAAACAGGCAGATATCCCTTATCATAGACATACCCTACTCTAGCTTTGATGCGCAAAATCAGATCATAATCGATAAGATCTTCAAAACCATAGTAGTATGCGCCTTTAAGGTAAGTTTTGACAAACTTCTCATCACCACCAATTCCTGCATATTCCAAGGAGGCTGAAGCTGCAAGCCCATGGCGAGGAACATAGTAATCATCAGTATTATCAAACCTTACAGCAGGAATAAAGGAGCTTTTTGTATACGTTCCCTCTGGAAAGTAGAAGTTATCATAATTTCCTGTCACATCTGTAAGCTCGTTGCGTTCATATGCATATGTACCAGAAACATAGAAATGGCGTGTGAGTTTTTTGCCAAGCGTTACAGATCCACCTTTGCGCTCTTCCGTATAATCGTAATATTCAAATTTGGTGCTATAGAGATTCACACCCAAGCTATAGTCACTATCAAAGAGGTGCGGGTTTGTTACTCCCACATTGAAGCGAAGGGATTTACCCGATAAGTCTACCTGGAAATTCCCATCTATTCCGCTACCAAAAATATTTTTATCAGTAATTGCAGCATTGATCAAAAATCCCTCATAGGAGCTGTAGCCCCCACCCACCATGATGCTTCCTGTTGGCATCTCTTTGACATTGACCAAAAGGTCAATCTGATCTTGAGAAACTCTTCGCTCTTCAATTTTTACATCAGAGAAAAAACCTGTACGTCTTAGCGCATTTTTGGACTCTTTGAGGTCTGTATAGCTATATACATCTCCAGGGGCTAGGTAAATTTCACGGCGAATAACACGATCAAGCGTTCTTTGATTGCCAGAGATTATCACATCATGGATATAGACTTTTTGACCAGGGTTGACAATATAGCGAATCGATACAGTGTGGGTTTTTGGATCTTTTTTGAAATCTGGGACAATACGCACATACGCATATCCCATATCCTGGAACTTGATGCGAAGCTTCTCCATGTCTTTGCGCATCTTTTCAATATTGAATATCTCGCCTGGCTCAAGTCGCATATCCTCAAGGAGATTTTGTTTTTGCGCCACAGGCTTAAGAAGCTCTACATCAACTTTTGCTACTTTATACTGCTCTCCCTCTTTTACGTGATAGAGGAGTTTTGCTTTGTAGATATCAAAATCTACGCGCAAAAATGGATCTGTCACTTCTGCATCAAGATACCCTTTAGTCATGTAGAGGTTTTTGATACGTGCAGCATCGTAGGGGAGTTGATCGAGCTTGAGTTTGCCATCATTAAAGCCCCACATCCAGCCTAGATAGGGATTGCGCTCTCTGTTTGCGATCACGTCTTCAATATCATCTTTGTCAAATGCTTTTGTCCCGCAAAGGGTCAAATCATCAATGATAACCTTCTCACCTTTATTGACCAAAAATGTAAGCTTCACGCTCCCATTGCTGAGTTTCTCCTCATCAACCTCTACAACTGTATCGAAATATCCCTCTTTTGTAGCATAGGCAATAATGCGTGCTTTTGCTTTTTGGATAGCTGCTTCATCAAAGAGATCACCCTTTTTGATACCAAGAATATCACTAAGCTCCTCTTGTTTATTCTCTAAATATCCCACCACCTCAATCTGTGATATAAGAGGCTTTTCCACAAAGTGAAAGACTAACTCTCCATTATGCTCTTCTACCCAGATATCTTTAAAGTAGCCTTGTTGATAAAACTTTTTTAGAGCGTCATCAATTTTTTGCATATCAAGCTCTTGCCCCTCGTGAATACCCAGCATCTCCTTGGCAATTGTAGGAGAGAGGTGCATGAGTCCTTCAAAACGAATCTTTTGAATTGTTTGTGCGTGAAGTCCAAGCGTCAAAGCAGCAAGAAGGAGATATCTCTTTTTCATTAACCAAGCCTTATGCAATAATAATTTGCAATAGTTTACCACTAAATAAATTAATATTCTTTAAAAGCCTTGATTGCTATAATCAAAGGAAAAAAGGGATGCGATGCAAATAGGGATTGTTGGACTAGGCTTGATGGGAGGCTCACTTGCGCTTGATCTTAAAAGACATAATCTAGGTGATATTATTGTAGGATATGATCGCAATGAGATCCATGCTGCAAAAGCTATCGAACTTGGACTTGTCGATAAACTTGTAGATTTTGATGAGCTCAAAAAGAGCGATGTGATCTTTCTTGCAATCCCCGTCGAAGGTATCATCAAAACCCTCCAAGAGCTCAAGGATATTGCACACAAAACAACAGTCATCGATCTTGGAAGCACCAAAGAAAAGATCGTCAAAAGCTGCCCTAGCCAGATTCGCAAAAACTTTATCGCAGCCCATCCTATGACGGGTACAGAATATTCTGGGCCACAAGCTGCCATCGAAGGACTCTACCAAGACAAAATTGTAGTGTTGTGTAATACCGAGGAGAATGACGAGCTACACAAGAAACGAGCTGAGAAGATCTTTGTAACTATTGGTATGCATATTGTCTATATGGATGCCAAGGAGCATGATAGACACGCAGCATACATCAGCCACCTCCCCCATGCGATTAGCTACGCCCTTGCCAATGCAGTGCTAGGACAAGAAGATCCCAAATCTATTCTCATTCTTGCAGCTGGCGGATTTCGAGATATGAGTAGGCTTGCAAAGAGTAGTCCAGCAATGTGGAGCGATATTTTCAAGCAGAACAAAGAGAATCTCCTCACCTCTATTGAGGATTTCAAAAAGGAGCTTCGCCACGCTTCAACGCTTATAGAAGAGGAGCGATGGGAGGAACTCAAAAAGTGGATGGAAAAAGCCCGCAAATTACACGAGATCCTCTAGGAGCTTCTCTACATCCTTGCGTTTGATACTGCTTTTTTTGCCACTCTCTATCTCTTCCCATAGAGCCTGCGCCATAGCTGCCGCACGTTTATCTTTGCTCACATATGGTAAGAGTTTTTTAAGCAATTCTTTTCTATCTCCAAAGAGCTTTTTAGGACCTCTTTTGGATAAGAGCACTCTTGCAAAGAAGCCAAGAACTATTAATAATACTCCTGCTCCCAAACCAATTGCAAAACTTATCCAATCAAATCTCCACCCCTGTTGCACATTTTTCTTTATATTGTGAGAGCTTTCTAGTGATGGAGGCTCTGATGGCTTCGTATGCTCAATTGTACCACCCTCTACTTCGATTTTTATTGGCTTGCTTTGAAGCATTTTGATTTTTTTCTCTTTGAGACTAAAGTAGGGAATATTGATTGCATCAATTATGAAGCTGTGGTTTGCAATGAGGGAGAATGTCTGCTCAAAGTGCGCTTGCAGATGGCCATTTGTATATTTTTCTTTAACAATTGGCTTATTTTTATAGACGGTGACACCAGGAATATCAAGATCTACTCCATCAAAATTCTCGATGTTTCCTTCCCCATCAATAACAATCTTGAGATTGACTGGCTCATTGGCTTTGACTCTATTTTTGTCAACTGTAACTTTCATCGTAAAATCACCCACAAGATCTACATCTTGTGGAAGAGGTTTTACGTGGAGTCTCACCTCATTTGAAAAGACACTCTTCCACACAGGTGCTGTAATCGAAAAACCAAAGGTATCCACTGTATGGTTTGGTACAGCATATTTGAAAATGGCTGGAGAAATTACGAGATCACCGCTCTTTTGTGGAATGAGGAGGAGCTTGAGATGTTTGATGAGATATGCTCCATGCTCTTCAAGATAGTTATGTGAACTTTTAAGCTGTTTAACCCAGAAATTTTCCAATTTTGGCATCACAAAAGAGTAGTCGACGATATTGATATTGCGCTTGATTTTAAGCATAAGATCAGCGATGAGGGGCTCGCCTACATATACATTTTTTTTGTCTACTTGCAATGTAAAGACTACATTTTGATCACTTGAACCTTTTTTAACAATAAGCTCGATGGGCTCAGATTGTACCTCCTCGCCGTCAATTTTTACAGTAATTGGAGGTATTGTCATGTTCTTATTGGGATAGAATGTGAGAATCTCACTCTTTTTCACACTCAAATTTCCATCTATATTAACCACACTCTCCGACTTTGCAGTTGCAGTGACTGGATAGGGACCGATTTTGTCAAGTTGTGGAAGCTCTATCTCATCTCCTGTCGCCTCAATCACAAGCTTTGCAGGCTCTCCAAGATAAATAGGGTTTTGCTGCAAGTAGACTTTGAGCCCTGCGAAAAGCCAAAGACTTAAAAGTATCAAACTACCAAGGATTCTCATTCTTTTCCTCTTTTTTTATGAGATTGTCAGGGATTTTATAAAGTAGAGCACTGTTTTGCTCACGTTTAAGTTGTCTAAGCCACTTTTTCTCTTCTCTGTTTGTAATTGGTTGATTCTTTTGGCCACTTTTTAGTTGTTGCGTTTCTTGCTTTTGCTGCTTTTGTTCCTCTTCCTTTTGCTTTTGCTGTTGATTTTTTTGCTGATTATTTTGATTGTGTTGCTGCTTTTGCTGTTTTTGTTGATTTTGCTTTTGCTTATTACTTTGTTGCTGCTTCTTTTTGAGCATTTTTTTTGCTAATTCGAGATTATATCTTGCATCCTCATCATCCTTGATTGCAAGAGCCTTTTGGTACATCTCGATCGCTTTTTGATAATTTTGGAGCATAAAGTAGCTATTGCCAAGATTGTAGAGTTTTTTGAATTCTAGCTCCTTGTTTTCTGTTTGCACCCTGTTATAATTCTCTATCGCTCTTTTGTATTCTTTGTTTTTGTAAAGAGCATTTGCATAGTCATAATAGCTCTGGGGTGAGCCTTTTTCTTTGGCAATCTGCCCTAATAGCCTTGCAGCCTCTTTGTAATTACCACGCTTATAGGCATCTTTTGCCTCTTTGATCACCTTAAAGTCACTCAAACCCGCATGCAGATGCACATTCAACACAAGAGGCAATACAAAGACCACACCTTTGCCAGGAATATCGAAAAAACTCAGAGCCAAAAAAAGCAGTGCCAAGGCAACAAAGTAAGGATAAAACTCCACTTGATCAACTATTTTCTGGCTCTTTTTTGTCTTTTGCACCTCTTTTAAAAGCTGTAGCAGCTCATCGATATCTTTGTTATCTAGGCGAGCAACTACATACTTCCCACCTGTAGCATGTGCAAGAGCTGCTATAGCATCATTTCGCTTGGTTATTACTATTTTGCCAGCATACTGTACATAACCTCCTGCACCATCTGGAATCGGCGCACCCTTTGCAGTACCAACCCCTAGTACGTATACGCGCAGATGATGCGCTTTTGCATATGCAATCTCTTTGCTAAATTCGCTCTTATCCCCTCCATCAGTTACTAAAAGTACATTCTTTTCTTTATAATCTTTTAGTAACATATTTGCACTTGAAAGTGCAGCCAAAAAGTCAGTCCCCTGCGCTATGAGATTATCGATATTTAATTTATCAAGTAGATAAAGCAGCGCCTCTTTATCAGCTGTTGGAGGCGTAAGGATATAAGCACCATTCCCAAAAGTCTCAACTCCAACAGCAATGTTTTCTAATCGCCCCAGCAGATCCTCTATCTTTTTTTTTGCAAAGTGTATGCGATCTGGATAGATATCCTTTGCCCGCATTGAGCGAGAGATATCCAAGGCGACTACAAGATTACCCTGAAGACTCTCTACCTCTACTACTCCTTTTTGGTATACCGGCCTTGCCATAGCAACAATCATCATAAACAGCGCACTAAAGAGGAGTGAGAGGCGTACTTTCTTCGATAGTCCCTGATCGATACGCAGTTTTGCCAATATTTCATCATTGAAAACCCGCTCTATGAGGCTTTTATTTGTCAGTACCAAATAGAGTAGTATGAGTGAAGGCAACAGCATCAATGGAAAAAATTCAAAATTGACAAAATGCATCAAAAACCTCTTTTGCCATAAATATAGATATAACCAAGAAGTGCCAAAATTGCTACAAAGAGCACGTAAGGATAGAGCTCATCTTTTTTAACAAACTCTTTGCCACGTATCTCGCTCTTTTCAAGTCTATTGATATATTCATACACCTTTTTCAAAACCCTAGCATCTTTTGCAAAGAAGTATCTTCCTCCACTTTGCTGTGCGATCCACTTTAAATAGGGCTCATCGATATCTCTTTTTCTCCCGATTCCAATAGTGTAGATCTTCACATGATATTTCTTTGCCATTCTTGTAATCACATCTGGCGGAATATGACTTGCTGTATCAATCCCATCAGTGAGAAGGATCAAAATCTTCGATTTTGCTTTGGCTTTTGCAAGCATATTTATACTTTGCACCACTGCATCGTTGATAGCTGTCTTTTGTCCAGCTATACCGATATCAAGATAGTCTATAAGTTTTGCTAACACCTCTTTATTATAGGTGAGCGGTGAAGCAATAGTAGCTACCGAGCCAAAAACAACAAGCCCGATATTATCGTTTTTCCTCTGTTGAATAAACTCTTTGACAAGATCTTTGACTACATCAAATTTGCTTAAAAATGGATTTTTGGGATCGAATCCTTGCTCTTTCATCGAGCCGCTCGCATCAAGAGCCAAAACGATAGCATACCCCTTCTTGTGATACTCATGGGTTCTATCTATAGCTACAGGTCCTGCAAGTGCAAGAATAGTCCCAAAAATAGCAACAGCCTTAAGAAATTCCGGCAAAAAACTCTTCTTGTTTGCAGCCTTTTTGACAATAGAAAGATGTGGGAAAATGAGTGCGCTCTCTCTTGCCCTGCATTTTACAAGACAATATACAGCTACGACCAAAAGCCACAGAATCAATGGTCTCTCAAATGCAAAATCACTCATCATGCACTCGCAAAAAGAGATTGATCATCTTCTTCGTCTCGCTATCAAGTTTTGGCACCTCTTTTTTGTATTTATATGGAGTAAGACGTCGCACGAGCTCTTCATACATTTTTGCCCTTGCACTATCATTGACGATGTATCTCCCATAACGCGTGATCGCATAGGCAACCTCTTTAGGGTTATCAAGGTTGAGACTGCGCAGCTTTTGCAAAACCTCTTCACGCTTACTCTTTTTTCTCGATCCTATAGCTTTGATAACAAGATAGACCAAAACAGCTGCAAGAGTTGTGACCACCACAATGAAAAAAATATAGAGAAAAAAACTGTAATCAGGTATCTCCACAAGCCCTTTGATATCACGCAACTTTTCCATTACCGCTGTCCAAAAAGTTTCAAAAGTTTTATAAATGGCTCTTCGTCTGTATAGATTTTTGTAAAGCGAATACCACTCTTTTTGAAGTGTGTATACATCTTGTGATCGAGTTTTTTAATCTCTTTGACATAGTTTTTGATGGTCAACCCTTCAAAATCAACCATCATACTCTTTTTTGTCTCAGGATCAATGAGGTGCATAAAGCCGATAGACTCTGGTTTTTCTTCAAAACGATCACGCACGACAATTGCCACAACCTCATGTTTTTTTGCCAGCACTTTGAGATCAAAAGGCTCCAAAAAATCACTAATAATAAAGATGATAGATTTGCGACGAATCTTGAAAAGTCTCGCACTCAAAGCTGCAAAATTGGCAACTTTTCCAAGAGGCTGAAATCTTACTATCTGCTTAGCCATCTGCCAGACTGCTTGCATATTTTTAGTAGGCCTGATTGAACCATACTCTTTGTCTGCAAAGAGCAGATAGCTAAAATTATCCTGATTTTTAATTGCCGCAAACCCAAGCAGTGATGCCACCTCGGCAGCAACCTCTTGCTTGAAACGCTTTGTACCAAAAAACATACTCCCGTTGAGCATCACTGCTACTACCACATTGAGCTCACGCTCTTCGCGGTAGAGTTTCACAAATGGCTTTTGCAGCTTTGCAGTAATGAGCCAATCGATCTTCTTGACATCATCTCCTGGCTGATACTCCCTGAGCTCTACAAAATCGAACCCTTCACCTTTAAAAAGAGAAGGGTTGTTGCCAGGAATCTCACTAAAGACCTGCCTTTTAGTTTTGATAAGAAGCTTTTTGATACGCTTTTCTGTCATGGAATAGGCACTGCCTCTAAGATCTTATCTATGATGAAATCTGCCTTGATATCCTCTGCTTCTGCTTCATAACTGAGAATTATTCTATGACGCAAAACATCTTTGACAACATAGGCAATCTCTAGGGGTGTGACATACTCCTTACCCCGCATATAGGCTAAGGCTTTGCTCGCTTTAAACATATCGATACTTGCTCTTGGACTCGCACCAAAATCGATATATTTTTTGAGCTCACCAAGCCCATAGTTTTGCGGCTCTCTTGTAGCAAAAACTAAATCAATGATATACTCTTCTACCTCTGGATCAATATGTACTTGCACTACCTCATTCTTGAGTTTTTCAAGATCCTCTTTTGTAGCTACCATCTCAATTTTACCAAATGCATTATTGGCAACACGTCTTGCAATTTCAAGCTCTTCTTCTTTAGTGTTATATCCAACTACAAGCTTCATCATAAAGCGATCGAGCTGCGCTTCAGGCAGATTATAAGCACCCTCTTGCTCTACAGGGTTTTGCGTAGCCATAACCAAAAATGGTCTATCTATCATAAATGTCTCATCCCCAATTGTTACTTGACGCTCTTGCATTACTTCCAGCAGTGCTGACTGTACCTTTGCTGGAGCTCTGTTTATCTCATCAGCTAGCAAGAGATTTGTAAATACCGGACCTCTTTTTATCTTGAACTCGTTCTTTGCTGGATCATAAATCTCAGTTCCTATAATATCACTTGGCAAAAGATCTGGAGTAAACTGCACCCGCTTAAATTGGAGTCCAAGTGTCTTTGCAAGGGCATTGACGGTAGTTGTCTTTGCAAGTCCTGGCACACCCTCAAGCAGGATATGCCCATCACACATGAGGCCTATAAGCAGCCCATCGATCATCCCCTCTTGCCCAACTACAACCTTCTTTACTTCGTTTTTGATGTTTTCTATAATAGTTCGCATACCCGTCCCCAGAAATTTTTTGCAATTGTAGTATAAAAAAGTTAGCGACAGAGATTAATTGCTATCACTGTGCTACACTTTTTTCTATAAGCTCTTTTTCCTCTTGCGTAAGATTATAAAGATCATAAATCATTGCATCGATTTTATCTTCAAGCTCTTTTGTATCCTCTCCCGCTTTTTTCTTTTGGATAATAGCATCTACAATTTCATCAAATTCACTCATGTTTTTTGGCACATAAAGAGGTATCTTCATAAATTGGTTTTTATCTATCTGAAGGAGATCTCCATTATGCTTCAGCCTCTCATGCATATAAAAATAGAAAAGTTTAGAATTGAGCAAAGCAGTGAGAAATTTAAGATCAACTCGGTTTGATTTTATAAAAAAGAGATTGGCTGAGCCATAAAAAGGTTCTTCAGTGTAAGTAAACGATCTTCCTTTCGTTCTCTTCTCCCATACAATTTTAGGACCTTTCATAAAAAATGATTCATCCCTCTCTCTATGCAAGAAAAAATATGGTTTGTGAGGGGTTTTGTATTTTTGCTTCTTTTCCCTTAATAGTTCTTTGTTCTTTTCAAAAAAAGTTTTTATGTTAGGATAGTTATCGATTGTCCCTTGAAAATTTTTGGCACTAAGATAAATAATATATTTTTTACTCGGTGGTGCATAATACTTTTGTGTATTTGTATGAAAATTGCGCAAATATTTTTTCTCATCATCAGTAAATCTATCCAACATATTTGCATCTACGATAAATGCCTCATCAGGCCCTCCTATGATTCCTTGAATTATCTCCTTTTTAGGATTAAAACGAAAATTTGTACGCGCTTCTATTTTTTTAAGAATCTCTTCAACCTTTTGTGAAGAAAATTTCAAATTCTCCCGCTCACTCATAGAGCTTGGTATCTCTTTTTCTCCTTCTATTACACCCTCTTCCTCACTCTTTTGCAAGCCTGCTAATAGTAAGGCGGAAAGTTTTTCTAAAGGCAATTTTTTTGTAAATTTTATAAAGTGAATAGAGTGTTTTGGTACAGTATGTTTTTGGAGTAAAAAGATCATTGTTTGCTGACTAGCTTCATCAAAAATCATATTGGGACCAAAATCTATGAGAGATACTATTTCGGTTTTATCATATATTTTTCTACGCATTTTCGATGCTGCACTACTCTCAAGCCACTGGTTTTTTGCAATAAAACTGATATAGCCATTATCTTTTGTTATATCAATAGCACGACATGTAAAAAGATGCCAAATATCTGTTTTGCCTTGATAGCACTCTGTAAAATGCAAACCATCAAAGGCTTTTTTATTCTCATCTTCTAAAATATATGGTGGATTCCCAAGTATCACATCAAATCCTACAAAATTTCCCTCATCATCCAATATTTCTGGAAACTCAAAACGCCACTCAAATGCATTTTCATAAATTCTGCCAAATCGGATCTCTTCAATCTTTTTATAGGCTTCCTCGATTTTCCTGCACATCTTCTCGCGATCTTGAAGCTTTTTTTCATCCATTTCATCATCAAAAAGCCGCGCATGCTGCCCATAGTTAAACTCCAAAGCATCAAGCTGCATATCGCGACTCAAGCCCTCTAACCCAAACTCCTTGACATACTCATAGAGAAGATTTTTATAGTTTTGCATCACTTTATGCTGCTTTTGTAGTATTAAACCAAACATCGCTTTGATCTCTTCAATGACTTGCTGCATCTGCTCTTTTGTGATATCAAAAGCACCTTCTTTGTATTGGCGAACAAGCTTTTTGTATTCTTCTACTTTATGACGGATATTAGGAATTGTTATCTCTTCATGGAGGCCATACCTGCTTACCAAAGAATTACCAACTTTTATATTAATATCGATATTTGGCATTGTGACAAGATGCCCATTTTCATCATAGTAACTATGCTTTAGTAGCTCGATCCAAAGGCGAAGTCTTGCAATATGTACTGCATTAGGATTGATATCTACACCAAAAAGAGAGTTTTCGATAATTCTCTTTTTCTCTTCAAATATTGCTCGCTGTATGCGAAATCCCTCTTGAGAATTTCGTCGATACTCAAATATCTCCCCCTCATCATCTCTAATTATCAACTCATCATTCTCTACTTCTAGAGTATAGTCTTTGATGCGCTTACCCTCGGTATCATACAAAAGACGCAATTCACTCTTGATAGCTAAAATCGTATTCAAAGCAGAAACCAAAAAGTGACCACTTCCAACAGCCGGGTCACATATAGTAAGAGAATCAATTATCCGATTTGCCTCTTTTTTGTCTTCAACTTTTTCATCGATATCTGCAAGTGTTTTACATTTCCAACCTTTGAGCTGATTAAATTTTTCTACAATAGCTCTCTCGATCGCCTCTCGTGCCATATACATTGTCACAAAGCTTGGTGTATAGTAGCTTCCCTCTTTATATCCGTTAAGTTTTTCAAAAATAAGCCCCAAAACCGCAGCATTGATGAGCGTTTTATTATTATGCGTAACCTCTTCCTTGCCTTCACTAGAAAAGTCGTATGCATCGAGAAACTCGAAAAGATACTGAAGAAAATTGCACTTTCCCTTACGCCTTTTTCCACTCTCATCACGCAAAACTGTTTTAGAGTAATAAGGCAGTTCACAATTATCTTCAAGATTGGAAATATCAATAAATTGCTTCTCGACTGATGATATTTCGAAAAGTGATGAATTGAGATATGGAATATGATCATACTCTTTGTGAACTCTTTGGTCCTGTGCTCTAGCAAGAATATCAAAAAAGAAGATTTTTAAAACATCAAAATCTTTGATAGTTTGAATATTGAGAAACTTGTATCGCTTATTTCCATTATTCCACTTAAGCAGTTGCGCTTCAAGAAGTTTCAAAAACAAAACGCGGTTCATCCAAATTATCATGAGTTGCAATACTGTCTCAAAATCTGGATTATATCCAGCAAATTCAAGGTTTCTGGCAGTATTTTCATATAAAGATGCCATGTGTGGCTTTTTGGCACGGGCTATAATCTTCTTGCCGCCTATATTTTGTTCTTCTAGTCCTAATAAGTAAAGCAACTCATTATAAAATCCTCTATCGAGTCTATTAGCATCATTAGGATTAAACTCTTTTAGAAGTTTCTCTTGAGAAAAAAGCTTACAAAGAGCTACTTTTTGATTTTTATTGAGAGGTTTCTTCAAATCTACATAAGTAGCTTCCAAAATAATATCTTGATTATTTAACTCTTTTTGTAGCAAAGTATAAAACTCTTCTGTTTTATCAACAAGCATTATTGGACTTTTTACATTATCATATATTTTTCGTATCGCCTTGTTTTGCCAAAAATATTTGTCAAACTCTTTAGCATCAAAAATGAACCATGAGAAAAAATCGGTTATAATAATGTGAAAAAGAGTAAAATTTCCTTGATCACGCTCTCGCATATAGTAGAGAATAGCTTCGTGCAAAGCTTTTTTGTTTGAATTAGTTTGTGAAATCATATTCATAGAATGAGGCTTTTTGGCTTCGATAATAACTGCTGGTTTATCCTCTTTCATCAATGCAAGATCAATGCCACTATGTCCTTTTTGAGAATAACTTTGTGCTTTATAACCTAACGATTCAAAAAATGGTTGCAATACAGTAGAAACCATCACAGGCTCTGTCTGTTTCATCTGTAATTGTGTGTGAAGACTATCTATATAACGTTCCAATATTTGATCAAATTGCGATAGCTCATCTTCTGTAATACTCTTCTTTGCATAAAGAGGTGAAAAAGACTTTCTGGGTGTATAAGACTTAATTTGTAGCATAAAAACTCCAATTAAGATTATATGCAATTATATATCATTTGTTGTTCGATTGTTTCGATTAATTATTTAGGAGGTTTTAAATGAGGAAAATCTCTTACCTGACACCAACCTACATAACTTCATTATTGATTTTTTCTATTAGTTAGCGCATCCCAAACCTTTAAAATATTTTTGTTATAGTATAACAATTGTTTGAACAAAAAAGAAAAACTTAGGAGAAACTTGCGATGCTTATAAAATTTCTTACCGCTTCCATACTTACCGGCCTTATTAGTGGTATACTGATTACTCTTTATGGACTACTTAGTCAAATACTTGCATTTCTTTTCTATTTTGGCAATCCATATGAAACCCATTCCTCATCTGCCAATATGGTATCTCTATCTAGTGCCAACACTTACAATTCTCTTTGTCAATAACCTTATATCTAAGGATCCATCTAACAAAGAGTATGGTGTGGAAGAGATTGCAACAGCAGTCGAACAGAACAGATTTACAATGAGTATAAAAAGCATCTTTTTAAAAGTCTTAGCTTCATCATTATCTATAGCTAAGTGGATTTGCAATAGGCGACGAAGGACCATCTGCGATTATAGATGCTATAATAGGGCAAAAACTTCACTCTCTCTTCCAACTTCCTAAAAAACTTATCCGAATTATGCTAAGTGTCGGTGCAAGTAGCGGTATAGCAGCAATTTTTGTCTAACCACTCACAGGGATTGCTTCTGCACTTGAAAATATTGCATATATTTTTGTCAAAAACTATATAGGCTATATGATAGTAGCAAGTGTACTTGCTTTTGCTATTGCAATCAACTTTTAAGAGCCCACAATTTTTGAATACTCGCGGGAAAAACCTCTATATCAAATATATATTTAGAGACATTCTCTTTATTTTTGTAATTCTATTTTTTGTCTATCTCTACTTTATACTCAAATACAAAATTCTACACTATCAATATATTTATCACAAATAGATTTGAAAAACATAGGAACATCATTTTTGCTCTCATAGGTAGTGGGACAATTGGTACACTATTTTTCATAGCTCCATATGCTACCTTTTCAGGCCACGAGCTTGTCAACTATCTTATTAATGACAAAGTGCATATCTCGATAACTCTGTTAATAGTAACTATTTTACACAGAATTATTGCAACTACAATATCTATATATGCAAATGCCATAGGAGTACTCTTTATTACACTCATGAGCATTGGAGCACTTATAGGCTATGGATTTGGTGAAGTGATGGTCTCTTTAGGATTTTTTATTGAGCCATTCTACTATGCAGCAATTGGAGCATCGGTATTCATGGGAACTATTATGGAGTTGCCTCTTACAGCAGTCATTGCAGTATTAGAAATTACGTATGATTACAATGTAATAATCTCTACAGGAATAATTGTTGCTTTGGTAAATTTTATGATTCCACAATCTCTTAGAGGTGAACAGACTTTAATCAGAAAAATGCCACAATAGTAATTTTTTGAGATTAATGAAGAAGAGTTCATAGAAGTATAACCCTTGGCCTGGCGCCGACCTACTTTTCCACACCCGAGGGGTGCAGTATCATCAGCGATGCGGAGCTTAGCTTCTAGGTTCGAAATGGAGCTAGGCGTTTCCTCCGCTCTATAGGCACCAGGACAAGAGAAGTAAATCTTTTTTTAAAGACTTACTTCTCTTGTCTTTGCAAGAGTAGTGCAAAAGATCTCCAACTCACTGCTCATAGATAAAGCGAGTAGCTCAGTAAGGCGGCGGTGCGTCTTTTTTTTGATTAATTAATCTTGTAAGCCAATCGGACTATTAGTACTGGTCAGCTAAACGCATTGCTGCGCTTACACACCCAGCCTATCAAGGTGGTAGTCTTCCACCGTCCTTCAGGGAAGGCTCATCTTGGAGTCGGCTTCCCGCTTAGATGCCTTCAGCGGTTATCCGTTCCGTGCATAGCTACCCGGCGATGCCCCTGGCGGGACAACCGGTACACCAGTGGCACGTCCAACCCGGTCCTCTCGTACTAGGGTCAGCTCTCCTCAGCCTTCCTACGCCCACGGAAGATAGGGACCGAACTGTCTCACGACGTTCTGAACCCAGCTCGCGTACCGCTTTAAATGGCGAACAGCCATACCCTTGGGACCTGCTCCAGCCCCAGGATGCGATGAGCCGACATCGAGGTGCCAAACCTCCCCGTCGATGTGAGCTCTTGGGGGAGATCAGCCTGTTATCCCCGGGGTACCTTTTATCCTTTGAGCGATGGCCCTTCCACTCAGAACCACCGGATCACTAAGACCGACTTTCGTCTCTGCTCGAGTTGTCTCTCTCACAGTCAGGCTGGCTTATGCCTTTATACTCTCCAAGCGATTTCCAACCGCTTTGAGCCAACCTTTGTAAGCCTCCGTTACTCTTTAGGAGGCGACCGCCCCAGTCAAACTACCCGCCAGGCATTGTCCTCCTGGTGGTTAACACCAGCGAGTTAGCCATCAGAATGAGGAAGGGTGGTATCTCAAGGACGGCTCCACCCGAGCTGGCGCCCGGGCTTCGCAGCCTCCCACCTATCCTGCACATCCTCATCCCGATGGCAGTACCAAGCTGTAGTAAAGGTCCACGGGGTCTTTCCGTCTTTCCGCGGGTAGGAGGAATTTTCACCTCCACTACAATTTCACCGGATCCCTGGTCGAGACAGCCCCCATCTCGTTACGCCATTCATGCAGGTCGGTATTTAACCGACAAGGAATTTCGCTACCTTAGGACCGTTATAGTTACGGCCGCCGTTTACCGGGGCTTCGGTTCACGCCTTCGCCCTTACGGGCTAAGCGATCCCCTTAACCTTCCGGCACCGGGCAGGCGTCACACCATATACATCCTCTTACGAGTTAGCATAGTGCTGTGTTTTTGGTAAACAGTCGGATGGAGCGCTTCGCTGCGACCCGCCTCGGCTCCGGCCGCGAGGGCCTTCACCTACTACGGGCACACCTTATACCGAAGATACGGTGCCAGTTTGCAGAGTTCCTTGACCAGGGTTCTTCCGCGCGCCTTAGAATACTCATCTCACCCACCTGTGTCGGTTTACGGTACGGGCTACTTACTACTCAAACGGCTTAGAAGCTTTTCTCGGCTCGACGGCATCACCGGTTCCCCCGCCGCCCCGAAGGGCTTTGGGGGCCTGTCGGGTCTCGGCCTCGCGCTGGGCGGATTTGCCTACCCAGCAGCCTACACCCTTCGAGCCCGTATTCCATCACGGACCCCGGCTAGCCCTAAGCGTCCCTCCATCGCCTTGTAGTAAGTAGGTATCGGAATATTAACCGATTTCCCATCGCCTACCCCTCTCGGACTCGGCTTAGGACCCGACTAACCCTACGTTGACGAGCATCGCGTAGGAAACCTTGGGTTTTCGGCGAAGTGGATTCTCACCACTTTTATCGCTACTCATGCCTGCATGCTCACTTCCAGCCGCTCCACTGCTCCTTACCGGTACAGCTTCAACGCCGACTGGAACGCTCTGCTACCGCGCATACTCCAGTATGCACCTGCGACTTCGGTGTGTGACTTAGCCCCGTTATATTTTCCGCGCAGGGCCGCTAGACCAGTGAGCTGTTACGCTTTCTTTAAAGGATGGCTGCTTCTAAGCCAACCTCCTGGTTGTCTATGCAGCCCCACATCGTTTTCCACTTAGTCACAACTTGGGGACCTTAGTCGGCAGTCTGGGTTGTTCCCCTCTCGACATAGGATTTTATCACCCTACGCCTGACTCCCAGGATACCACACGAGGTATTCGGAGTTTGACAGGGTTTGGTACCCCTGTGTGGGGCCCTAGCCCTATCAGTGCTCTACCCCCTCGTGCTACTTCCTGAGGCTATACCTAAATATATTTCGCAGAGAACCAGCTATCACCGAGTTTGTTTGGCCTTTCACCCCTATCCACAGCTCATCCAAGGAGTTTTCAACCTCCACTGGTTCGGCCCTCCATGGGGTCTTACCCCCACTTCAGCCTGGCCATGGATAGATCACCCGGCTTCGGGTCTGCAGCCAGTGACTTATTCGCCCTCTTCAGACTCGCTTTCGCTACGGCTTCGCGTGCGCTTAACCTCGCCACTGACCACAACTCGCAGGCTCATTATGCAAAAGGCAGTCCGTCACCCTGTTCCGAAGAACATAGGGCTCCGAATGATTGTAGGCATACGGTTTCAGGTTCTATTTCACTCCCCTCACTGGGGTTCTTTTCACCTTTCCCTCACGGTACTTGTGCACTATCGGTGTGATGGTAGTATTTAGCCTTGGAGGGTGGTCCCCCCATCTTCAGTCAGGATAACACGTGTCCCGACCTACTCGCTAGGCCTCTGCCTAGTCCCACCTATACCATTTCGCCTACAGGACTATCACCCTCTATGGTGTGCCTTTCCAGACACTTCGGCTATAGTATAGGCTACACAGAGGCGGGCTACTCCCCGTTCGCTCGCCGCTACTAGGGGAATCTCGGTTGATTTCTTCTCCTCCGGGTACTGAGATGTTTCACTTCCCCGGGTTCGCCCCGGCTTACGCCGGTGACTGGCATCTCTGCCAGCCGGGTTGCCCCATTCGGAAATCCCCGGATCAACGCTTCTTGGCAGCTCCCCGAGGCTTTTCGCAGCCTAGCACGTCCTTCATCGCCTCCATCACCCTAGGCATCCACCGTACGCCCTTTGTAGCTTACACCTACTCTAAGACGCACCGCCGCCTTACTCAACTACTCTTGAGTAAGACAGCCTTACTTGTGCTTTATCTATGAACAATGAGTTGTCAAATATCCCTTAGACCTAAAGTCTAAAATAAACCCTAAATCCCTTTAGAGCTTATTTTAAACTTCGTCCTGGTGGAGTCTACCGAGGACCCTTCCGGTGACCTCCCACTGGCGTATACTATGCACTCGCTTCGCTCGCGCATATACGCATCGCCGTGCGGAGCTACAAACGACAAGCAGTTGTCGTTTGCTTTACGCTCCTCCCGTGCAAGGCACGCAGTCGGCAATGTAATCTCTCTTACACTCCCAACTACGTGCTTTTATCCTGGTGGAGTCTACCGGGATCGAACCGGTGACCTCCTGCGTGCAAGGCAGGCGCTCTCCCAGCTGAGCTAAGACCCCATTTCCTGGTTGAGTAGTGAATTGTGCAAACTCTTTTGCGTAGCGTACCTTGTAGTACGTGAGCGAAAGAGTTTGTGCAAGACTCTCTCAATATGGTGGGCCTGAGAGGACTTGAACCTCTGACCTCACCCTTATCAGGGGTGCGCTCTAACCACCTGAGCTACAGGCCCATTTAAAGCTCGCCCCTGATAAGGGCTCCTCTTAGCTCTTCTTAACTCCACTTTATCTTTTCAAAGAACCTCTTTGATCTCTCACAACTAGACAGAGCGAGCTCCCCAGGCTTAGAGAGTCGTGATACTCCCTAAACCCCTTTTATCCAAAGAACCTAATCTTTGGATCATCACTCTAGAAAGGAGGTGATCCAACCGCAGGTTCTCCTACGGTTACCTTGTTACGACTTCACCCCAGTCGCTGAGCCCACCGTCGACGGGGGTCCTCCCTTAACGGGTCGGTCCCCCGGCTTCGGGTGAGCTCAACTCCCATGGTGTGACGGGCGGTGAGTACAAGACCCGGGAACGTATTCACCGCGGCATGGCTGATCCGCGATTACTAGCGATTCCGACTTCATGCAGTCGAGTTGCAGACTGCAATCCGAACTGGGACGCGCTTTAGAGATTTGCTCCACCTCGCGGTATCGCCTCTCTCTGTACGCGCCATTGTAGCACGTGTGTCGCCCTGGGCATAAGGGCCATGATGACTTGACGTCATCCTCACCTTCCTCCCGGTTACCCGGGCAGTCTCCTTAGAGTGCCCACCCGAAGTGCTGGCAACTAAGGACGAGGGTTGCGCTCGTTGCGGGACTTAACCCAACATCTCACGACACGAGCTGACGACAGCCGTGCAGCACCTGTCACCCGGCTCCCCCATAAGGGGGCACCCCTCCATCTCTGGAGGGTTCCGGGGATGTCAAGCCCAGGTAAGGTTCTTCGCGTATCTTCGAATTAAACCACATGCTCCACCGCTTGTGCGGGTCCCCGTCTATTCCTTTGAGTTTTAGCCTTGCGGCCGTACTCCCCAGGCGGGATGCTTATTGCGTTAGCTGCATCACTGGGGTGACTAGCACCCCAACGACTAGCATCCATCGTTTAGGGCGTGGACTACCAGGGTATCTAATCCTGTTTGCTCCCCACGCTTTCGCGCCTCAGCGTCAGTACCGTTCCAGCAGATCGCCTTCGCAATAGGTATTCCTGGTGATCTCTACGGATTTTACCCCTACACCACCAATTCCATCTGCCTCTCCCGGACTCTAGCCTAGCAGTTTTGGACGCAGTTCCACAGTTGAGCTGTGGGCTTTCACATCCAACTTACTAAGCCGCCTACGCGCCCTTTACGCCCAGTGATTCCGAGTAACGCTTGCACCCTCCGTATTACCGCGGCTGCTGGCACGGAGTTAGCCGGTGCTTATTCGCAGGGTACCGTCATCTTCTTCCCCTGCAAAAGGAGTTTACACCCCGAAGGGCGTCATCCTCCACGCGGCGTTGCTGCGTCAGGGTTTCCCCCATTGCGCAATATTCCCCACTGCTGCCTCCCGTAGGAGTCTGGACCGTGTCTCAGTTCCAGTGTGGCTGATCATCCTCTCAGACCAGCTACCCGTCATTGCCTTGGTAGGCCGTTACCCCACCAACTAGCTGATAGGCCGCAGCCCCATCCCATAGCGCTCAATCGCTTTCCACAACTGCACTTATGTGCAGAAGGTGTATAGGGTATTAGCAGCCCTTTCGGGCTGTTATCCCCCGCTATGGGGCAGGTTAGCTACGTGTTACTCACCCGTGCGCCGCTTAGCTGACACTCAATTCACCCCGAAGGGATCATTGAGCCGTTCTCGCTCGACTTGCATGTGTTAGGCACGCCGCCAGCGTTCACTCTGAGCCAGGATCAAACTCTCCATAAATACTTTTTACTGTATTAAGGAGTCAAATCCTATTTCACTTTTACTCAAAGGAGCTCGACTCTGTCTAGTTGTCAAAGATCAATTTCTTATAAAGAACTCTCTCACTCATCTTCACTCAAGATAAGTGATTTGAACTCTTTTTTCGAGGACTGAAATTATGCCAAATTCATCACTCTTTGTCAAGAGCTCCTCTTGCCCTCTTCTTTTTTTAAAGGCGAGAATTCTATCTCATTTCTCTTTACTTGTCAAGAGGTCTTTTAGTAGATCTCTTTTTAACTCTCATTCCCTAAAAAGATCGCAAAGCCCAAACAGCCTCTCTCCCAAATGAGGATCGTGATTATGCCAAAGTTTGGATGCGTTGTCAAGGGAGGAGATTAATTGCCAGCAAATGGAACAAGGGCACTTCCCCAAGTAAAGCCGCCACCAAAGGCATCAAGAAGCATCATATCGCCTCTTTTGAGTTTCCCCTCTTCATAGATATCATTCATTGCCATTGGAATGGAAGCTGAGGATGTGTTACCATATTTTGCAACAGTCATGACAACCTGCTCAGATGAAAGTCCAAGAGCAGAAGCTACAGCAGTGAGAATACGATAGTTGGCTTGGTGAGGAATGAAGTGTGTGATACTACTAGCATCAATACTATTTTTTTCTAAAATATCTCGCACATCATTTGTAAGAGTTTTTACTGCTACTTTAAAGGTCTCATTCCCCTTCATCTTGATAAAGCATGCTCGCTCTTCAAGAGCAATCTGTGAACAGGGTTTATTGGTACCGCAACCAGGAGTAATGAGATAGTCATAGTATTTTCCATCTGCAGCAATATGGACATCAGTGATTGCCTCTTCTCTATTCTCAGTTGCACTAATAACAGCTGCCCCAGCACCATCACCAAAGAGGATACATGTAGTGCGATCTTGCCAATCGACAATAGCACTCAGCTTTTCTGCACCAATAATCAATATATTTTTAGCCATGCCAGATTCTATAAAAGATTTGGCAGTAGCCAATGCATAAATAAAACCGCTACAAGCTGCACTTATATCAAAAGCTGGTATATTGGCAATATCAAGTCTTTTGGCAATCATGCAAGCGGTTGAAGGCATACAGAGGTAATCTGGTGAAATTGTCGCACACACGATCATATCGATCTGTTCTTTTGCAATCCCTGATCGCTCAATAGCTACAAGTGCTGCTTTGAATCCCAAATCACTTGTAGATTCATCATGCGCAGCGATATGGCGTGTTTTTATACCTGTTCGTTTGGTGATCCACTCATCACTTGTATCAACCATTTTCTCTAGATCTTGATTGGTAAGGACTTTTTGCGGAACATAGGCTCCAACAGATCGAAAAGCTGCGTACAATTCTTATCCTTTGATTATTACCTCTTCTAATCGTTTTTCAATTGTATCATTTATATCTGAAGAGACATAGTTTATTGCTTGATTGATAGCATTTTTTATAGCTTTTGGTGTACTTTTGCCATGACTAATGATAGCACATCCTTTGATCCCAATCAGAGGTGCACCACCATATTCACTATAATCTATCTCTTTTTTTAAAGATCGAAATACTTTTTTCATCATCAAAGCCCCCGCCATACTCAGAGGACTCTTTTTTATATTTTGCTTCATCAGTTTACTAATAGCTCCAGCCACACCTTCACTGGTTTTAAGCAAAATATTGCCAGTAAAGCCATCAGTCACTACGACATCTACCGAACCGTCAAAGATATTATTGCCCTCAACATTTCCAATGAATGTGGGAAGTTTTTGCAATAGCTTAAATGTTGCCTTTGTAAGCTCGTTACCTTTTGTCTCCTCTTCTCCATTAGAGAGGAGTCCTACTCTTGGATTATCGATATGCATGATAGAGCTGGCATACGCTTCTCCCATAACTCCAAATTCGAAAAGGTGCTCTGGCTTACAATCTACATTTGCACCTACATCTAAAACAAGTGTCTTCTTCCTTTTGTATGTTGGCATGAGAGTTGCAATTGCGGGACGTGATACATTTTTGAGTCTACCAATACGTAGCGTCGCTAAACTCATAGTTGCACCACTGTGACCAGCTGAGACTACTGCATCAGCCTCTTTTTTACGCACCAAATCGACTGCTTTATAAATAGAACTCTCTTTGCGCTTAAGTGCTTCTGTAGCTTGCTCTTCCATTCCAATGACATCGGTGGCTTCAACAATATGGACACGTGAATAGATCTTTTTATCTTTTATGAGAGGTTTTATTTTTTGGGGATCACCTACAAGAATAGCTTCAAAATTATTGTACTCTTTAAGTGCGAGAATAGTTCCTTCGATAATTGGATAGGGACCAAAGTCCCCTCCCATAGCATCTATTGCGATCTTATACATCGCTTAGCTTTTATATTCACCTGTAGTTGGGTTCACATGGTGCGGCATTTTCCAAGTGCCATCTTTATCTTTTACTGGGCGAGCAAGTTTGATTTTGTAGTGTGTTCGTCTTTTAGCTGCTCTTGTTTTACTTACACGTCTCTTAGGTACTGCCATAATTATTCTCCTTCTTTCTGTTTACATTCATTACAAATGTGATAATCGAGCCGTATCGACTCATACTCTGAATCGATTAGCTCTTGCATATCTACACTGCCATTATAAAACTCAATGATATCTGCTTCGTTATCAAAGCCTTTATATACTCCATCACTGAGTTTCAATATAAGTGGTTCATCTATGGGTACTGAAAAGCTCTTCCCGCACCTAGCACATTCTACTTCAACACTCCCTCGTAAGGTTCCCTCAAGATCGACCAGAGAGTCTTTCCCCCTCACTACTGAACCATGTAGGGTAAGGTCATCTTTTTGGATTAACACATCTTTTTTGTGCAATCCAATCTTTTTGAATGCTATTTTCAATTAGAGAATTTCCCTTTGTGCAAAGAAAAATGCGATCTCTTTTTGAGCATTTTCGAGACTATCACTTCCATGCACTGCATTTGCTTCGATACTCTCAGCAAAATCTGCTCTAATTGTTCCAGGAGCAGCCTCTTTTGGATCAGTTGCACCCATCAGTTCTCTATTTTTTGACACAGCGTTTTCACCCTCTAGTACCATAACAACTACAGGACCGCTTGTCATATATTCTACCAAATCATTGAAGAATGGTCTTTCTTTATGCACTTCATAAAATTTTGCTGCATCTTCTCGTGTGAGTTTGATCTTTTTCATTGCAGCTATACGCAGACCATTAGTTTCGAATCTATCGATGATTTTGCCGATAACATTTTTTGCAACTGCATCTGGCTTGATGATAGAAAGGGTTCTCTCCATCGTATCTCCCAATAATAAATTTAGACGCAGATTATAGCAAAGAAAACATAAGTAAAGTTTAAAATGAAGGGTTAATCAGGGCAAAAGCCCCGAAGGAGATTATTCGATAACTGGAGCGTGGTTTTCGCGAGCTTCTTGAGGAACATCGTCACGGCAAGTTGCACCTTCGAGGCACACATCCCAAACAATACATCCCTCAGTAGGGCACGCTTCTGCACATGCTGGAGTGTCATGATAACCAACACACTCTACACATTTATCTGGATAAACGTAGTAAATCTCTTCTCCAGTTGGATTATCATCATCATCTACGATTGCTTCAACCGGACACTCATCGATACATGCTCCACAGTTAATACAGATGTCTGTAATTTTTACTGCCATTTCTACTCCTTTTTTGGTTTGTCAATCAAACTATAACAAATTTTTTTTAAAGTCTGCTTACATTTAGGTAGTCTGCAATTTCTTCAGCTTTATCGGTCTTCTCCCACGTAAAATCTGGGAGTTCTCGCCCAAAATGGCCATATGCCGCAGTCTGTCTATAAATAGGTCGCAAGAGATCGAGTGACTCGATAATCCCTTTTGGCGTAAGATCAAAAATTGCTCGTACACACTGCTCGATTTTTTCATCTTCTACTTTGCCAGTTCCATGGGTATCCACCATAATTGATACAGGCTCAACTACACCAATAGCATAGGCTATCTGGATAGTAACTCTATCACATACTCCGCTTGCAACGAGGTTTTTGGCCACATAGCGCGCAGCATATGCACCACTTCTATCCACTTTAGTTGGATCTTTGCCACTAAATGCTCCTCCTCCATGTGGACAGCTACCGCCATAGGTATCAACTATGATTTTACGTCCTGTAAGTCCCGCATCCCCTTGCGGACCACCGATGACAAAGCGTCCTGTTGGGTTAATATGATAGACAATATCATCTGCAATAAGCTCTTTTGGAATTACTTTATACACAACCTCCTCTATGACAGCATCTTTGAGACGATTGTAGCTCACATCTGGATCGTGTTGCGTAGAAATGACAATCGTTTTAATCTCTTTTGGTTTACCATCTACATATCTCACAGTCACTTGTGCTTTACCATCAGGTCGCAAAAATGGCAATACTCCTTCTTTTCTCGCATGAGCAAGCTCTTGGGTGAGTCGATGCGCCATCGTAATAGGAAGCGGCATCAAAACATCAGTCTCCCTGCAAGCGTACCCAAACATAAGCCCCTGGTCACCTGCACCAATCTCACCACTTGCTTTATCGACACCTTGATTGATATCAGGTGACTGCTCTCCAACAGCATTAAGCACTCCAGCACTACGATAGTCGAATCCATAGAGTGCATCTGTATAGCCAATTTCGCGAATCACTTCTCTAACTATATCTTGCATTGGTGCATAGGCTGTGGTTTTGAGCTCACCAGCAATGACCGCAAAACCGTTGCTCAGCAACGTCTCACACGCTACTCGTGCATTTGGATCTTTATCAATAATATAATCTAATATAGCATCACTGATCTGGTCTGCCATTTTGTCTGGATGCCCTTCAGTTACAGACTCAGATGTAAAGAGATAGTCTCTTGCCATATAGTTTTCCTTTAATTTTTTTCTCAATTATAGCGAAATAGGGAAACTTTCCACTTAACTAAATTGAACAAAATGAGTTCAACTCTCCTCTTTAAATGCTATTTTAGTAAAAAGCTGTTATCATACAAATGTTTTGCAATAGAAAATAATTATCCAAAAGGAGAGACAATGTTAGTCACTAAAAAAGCGCCAGATTTTACTACACCGGCGGTAATGCCAGACAATACAATCAATGAAAACTTCAATCTCTATGAAAATATCGGAGAAAAAGGAGCAGTTCTTTTCTTCTATCCTCTCGATTTCACATTTGTATGTCCAAGTGAAATCATAGCATTTGATCATAGACTTGAAGAGTTTCAAAAAAGAGGTATCAATGTAATAGGATGCTCGGTAGACAGTCATTACACTCACCTTGCTTGGAAAAATACTCCAGTAGAAAAAGGGGGAATCGGCAATATCCGCTATCCGCTTGTAGCTGATCTTACTAAAAAGATTGCAAGAGACTATGATGTGCTTCTAGAAGAAGCAGGCGTAGCTCTTAGAGGAAGTTTCTTAATAGACAAAGATGGAACTATTCGCCACTGTGTTATCAATGACCTTCCACTTGGACGTAACATCGATGAGATGATTCGTATGGTAGATGCCATGGAATTTGCTAACGAGCATGGCGAAGTATGTCCTGCAGAGTGGGAAAAAGGTAAAGAGGCTATGAAGCCAACCCCTGAAGGTGTTGCTGAATATCTTGCAAAACACGCAGACGAACTCTAACAAAAAGGCGCACTTGCGCCTTTTAACTCTTTGCAAGTAAACTCTCTATCTTTTGTGCTAACTGCTTGGGAGTTAGACCCAAAGCTTCCTCAACATCTGCTATTTTTCCATGAGGTATGAATCTATCCTCAAATTCAAAACTTACAATCTCAATATCCATACCAAGCTCAGCAATTGCGCTTGCTACACCACCAAGTTTTGCACCGTCACTAAAGACAAACCATTTTTTATAACGAGTGCTTAGCTCTCGCAAAAGCTCTTCATCAAGAGGTTTGACAAAACGTAAATCTAAAAGACCTACATCAACTGAAAGCTCTTGGAGTGTTTTGTAAGCACGACCCACTCCATTACCATATCCAACAAGCAGAATTTCACTTTTTCCTTCCTTTAAAAGTTCTGCTTTGCCTAATTCAAATGGAGTAGCTGCAAATACCTCATCATCAAGAATAAAAGCTCCTCGAGGATAGCGAAAAGCGCAAGGTCTTCTAAAATTGGCTGCAAATGCAACTGCCTCTTGCAATGTAGCTCCATCACGAGGGGCAAAGAGGTGAAGGTTTGGAATTGGACGCAAATAACTTATATCAAATGCTCCCTGGTGCGTCTCTCCATCCTCTCCAACGATTCCTGCCCTATCAATAGCAAAAGCAACTCCTACATCCATAAGCGCAATATCATGAATAACCTGGTCGTAGCCTCTTTGTAAAAAGGTTGAGTAGATTGCTACAAATGGTTTAAAACCCTCTTTTGCCAAAGGTCCCATAGATGTTACAGCATGCTGCTCAGCAATTCCAACATCCCAAAAGCGATCGGGAAACTCTTCGATAAGAGGTTTTAGACCTGTTCCACTTGGCATAGCAGCAGTTACACCTACAATTTTTTCATCTTGGCGCGCTAATTCTAAGAGTTTTTTGCTAAAGACTGAAGTAGCATTGGGTTTGGAACTCTTTTTGAGTGGTTCACCTGTTGCTATATCAAATGGTCCTACACCATGCCAGTGCTCATAGTAACCTTCGGCAATTTTATACCCCTTGCCTTTGAGAGTTTGGGCATGAATAATAACAGGTTTACCTAGCTCTTTGGCGATAGTGAGGGTTTCGATAAGAATTTTGAGATCATGTCCATCAACCGGTCCTATATAGTCTAGACCCAATTCCTCAAAAAGCACACCAGGAGTAATAAGCTTGAGGGACTCTTCAAATCGTTTGGCAATATAGGTAGCAGATTCTGGTAGATGCTGCAGAAGCTGCTCAGTACGTTTTTTCATGTTTTGATAAAAAGGGCTTGCCATTTTTTTGCTTAGATACTTGCTAATCGCCCCGATCGGCTTGGCAATACTCATCTCATTGTCATTTAAAATAATGACGACAGGGTATTTTCTATCACCTAACTCATTGAGCGCTTCATATACCATTCCAGCACTCATGGCACCATCACCGATGAGTACAACAGGAATACGATTTTCCCTTTTAAGAGCAATCGCTTTGGCTGCACCAACAGCTAAAGAGATAGAGGTAGAGCTGTGCCCTGCTACCCAGTAATCATAAGGACTCTCACTCGGTTTCGTATAACCACTGATACCACCAAACTGCCGCAAAGTATCAAACTTGTCCCAACGATCAGTCAAAAGCTTATGGGCATAGGCTTGATGACTCACATCAAAAATAAATGGATCTTTTGAAGCATCAAAGACGTAGTGCATCGCTATAATAAGTTCTACTGCACCCAAAGTAGAGCTGAGGTGTCCGCCATTTTTGCTTACAACTTCTAATATTCTATGGCGAATACTTTGAGCAATATCCTCTAACTCATCGATACTCTTATTTTTTATATCCATCTAGTACCTCTTTAAAGAGCGTAAATACTCTATCGTTTTGCTCTTTTGTTCCTATCGTTATTCTAATGGCATTCATGCCGTAACTTGTTAAATCTCTGACAATAACACCTTTTTTCAGCAAAGATTCAGCAATATACCTGGATGAGAGATGTGAAGGAAAAAGATATGTGATGAAATTGGTATAGCTATCGATGAATTCAAGCCCTTCGCGCAAAGCAAACTGCACGTATCTTTCCATCTGCTCAAAATTTTTGCGAATTGTCTCTTGCACAAACTTCTCATCCTCAAGAGCCGCTTGTGCAGCTACTAAAGAGAGAGTAGTCACATTAAATGGTGGACGCAGTTTGTAGAGCTCTTGGATAATACGAGGTTGCGCTATTCCATATCCTATGCGCATACCCCCTAGGCCGTAGGCTTTTGAAAATGTACCAAGATAGATCACATTTGGGAATTTTCCAATCAGATCTTTTGGATCGATCGACTTTTTTGGATCTTTATAGGCTGCATACTCCATGTAAGCACAATCTACAATGATAAGAGGATCTGTTACATCTTCTAAAAATTGATAGAGATAATCGCGATCAAGTGCATCACCTGTTGGATTGTTTGGTGTACAGATATGGATGATAGCTGGGTTGTACTTTTTGTATAGATCATAAAACTCATCCAGATCGTGACGATAGCAAGAGCTGCGCACAATATTTGCACCCTGCTGCAATGCATAGATCTCATACATTGCAAAAGTGATTTTACTCATCAATACATTATCACCTTCACCAAGCACAGCTCTAGCACAAAACTCTAGTACCTGGTCGCTTCCTGCTCCTATGATGAGGTTTTCAGGAAATATATTAAATTTTTGAGAAAGAGCAGATTTGAGCTCATACATACTATCATCAGGATAGATGGAGACTTTGTGAGCATTCTCATGCACACCCTCTATTACTTTTGGACTTGCTCCATAGGGGTTTTCATTAGATGCGAGCTTAATAATATCCTTCTCTTCTATACCAAATTCTCTCACAACAAGCTCGATAGGTTTGCCAGCTTCATAGGTTTTGAGGCGCGAAAGTGTTGGATTGAATTTCACTGATTATCTCCTTTGGCGTAACTTCCAAGCCATTTGATCTCTTTTGGATGCTTTTTGAAAACTTCCTGGACATTTGCATCATCTACATGCCCATCAAAATCTATATAGAACCAGTAATTAAAATCTTTATCTTCAGCTGGCCTTGATTCAATCTTGGTAAGGTTTATATTGGCTTTGTCAAAATCTTGCAAAAATCTTACAAGTGCTCCAGGTTTATCCTCTAACTTGGCAAGGATTGAAGTTTTGTCAAATCCGCTTGGCTGGTTTTTGAAATTGCTCAGCACTATAAAGCGTGTCATATTGGTATGCACATCTTCGATATTTTCAAAAAGAACCGGAATATTGTAAAGTTTTGCCGCAATATTGGAGCAGATTGCCGCACTTTTTGGCTCTTTACTTGCAAGCATTGCAGCCTTTGCAGTTGATTCAACAGGTATGAGCTCTACATCTTCCAAAAAGTGCTCTTGCAAAAATTTTCTACACTGTCCAAATGCAATATCTTTGGAATAGATCTTTTTGATATTTTTAATATCCTCTTCAAGCGATGCAAAAGAGTGGTGGATCGGCATATAAACTTCTGCTACGATTTTAAGCTCACTTTTGCCAAGAAGATCGAGTGTCTCTCCTACAACCCCATCAATGGAGTTTTCGATAGGCACCACTCCATACTTTGCTCTCTCTGCTTCAATTGACTTAAAAACTGCTGCTATAGAGTGCGCTGGAAGATACTCGCTCATCGCCCCAAAGCGCGATTCAGCAGCTTGGTGTGTAAAACTCCCCTCTGGTCCAAGGTATGCTACGCGCTCTGGTCTTTCCAAATTACGTGAGACTGCAAAAATCTCCAAAAATATAGCCTCTATCGCTTTATCGTTGAGAGGACCTCTATTTTGTTTTTTGAGACGATTGAGAATTTCAATCTCACGCTCTGGTCGGTATATCGGTGCTTTTGATCTGTTTTTAAGCTCACCGACAGCCTTGACAACTTCCATCCGCTTGTTGAGGAGTTCAAGCAGTTGATCATCGATAGCATCTATCTGCTTACGCAACTCTTGCAATTTATCTTCCATTACAGCACTCCTAATTTTTTACCAGCTTCAGCAATATCGCGACACACAAGGTCTGGAGTAAATCCAAGTTTTGGTAGTATCTCTTCAGCCCTTTTATATTTGCCACTTAAAACAAAAACACTCCTCATTCCAAGTTTTGCGGCTCCCATGAGGTCGCCCTGCACATCATCACTGATAATTGTAATCTCTTTGAAATTTTTCGCACCAATCTTTTCCAAAGCCTTTTTGAAAAAATATTCACTTGGCTTCCCAATAAATTGTGGCTGTACTCCTGTAGCAAAAGAAAACATAGCTGCCAATGCTCCAACTCCTGGATAGCGCCTATCGCCTTTGGCATAGAGGGAAGTCTGATGCATACCAAAGAGTGGCTTACCTAAAAGTAAAAATTCATCAATATCAGCAAACTCTTCAAAAGTATAGTCTCTCTTCACACTTAAAAGTACTGCCTCAGGATCTTTATATTCGAGTATAAATCCAAGCTTTTGCAGGGTTTGCAAAAATTGATCTAGCCCATATGCGGCAACTCTTTTGTATGGCATAGCCTCAGGGAGAATCTGCAAAGGATCGATATAGTTTTGATCATCGATTTCAAATCCTAGAGTACGTAGATATTCTAAAAAATCTAACTGCTTTGTATTATTTGTAATAATAACATAAGGAATGGCTTTTTTATTGAGAGCATCAACAAACTCAATTGCTCCCGGAAGTGGCAGTCTGTGTGTATCATCAATGAGAGTACCCTGCACATCAATAAAAAATTTCACACCATGAACCTTATCTCTTTTTCTATAATATATTCAAATGTTTCACGTTCACGTATGAGTCTATCTTTGCCACCTTCAAGAGCGACTTCAGCTGGCCGTGGTCTTGTATTGTAGTTGCTGCTCATAACAAATCCATATGCTCCAGCACTTTTGACCAAAACAATATCACCGTGTTCAGTTGGAGGAAGTTCCCTCTCTTTGGCTAAGAAATCCCCACTCTCACATACCGGTCCCACAACATCAGCTTTACTCCCCCTCTCATTCTCTTTGCCAACTACCACCACTTCATGGTAAGCGTTGTAAAGACTTGGGCGCAAGAGATCATTCATCGCTCCATCTACAATTATAAAGCGCTTCGATTTTGTCCGTTTTTCGTAAAGTACTTTTGTCAAAAAGACTCCAGCATTGCCTACGATAAATCTTCCCGGTTCACATACAATCGTCATATTTGTACCACTTAAAGTCGAAAGAATCGCTTGCGCATAATCGTATGGCTCGATCGTCTTTTCATCTTGATAGCGAATCCCTAAACCCCCACCAACATCAAAAAACTTGATATCTATGTCTATCTTTTGCAAAGCTCTCACAAGATCAGCCACTTTTTCACTTGCCTCTTTGATAGGTTCAAGTTCAGTCAATTGGCTTCCTATGTGAAAATGGATACCAACTGGCTGAAGATATGGAGAATTTTTAGCCTGGAGATAGAGTTTCTTAGCCACATCAATTTCTACACCAAACTTATTCTCACTTAAACCTGTAGAGATATAGGGGTGAGTCTTTGGATCGATATTGGGATTGACGCGTATACTTATACGGGCTACTTTACCCATTGATTTTGCTATATCTTCTATGCGTCCAAGCTCAGCTTCACTCTCTACGTTGATAAAAAGAATATCTTTTTCCAAAGCCTCGGCTATCTCATCATCACGCTTCCCTACACCACTAAAAATGATTTTATAAGGAGGAATACCAGCCAAAAGTGCACGCTTAACCTCACCAATACTTACACAGTCTGCTCCACTTCCAAGATTTGCGAGATGCTTTAAAAGACTCATATTAGAATTTGCTTTGACTGCATATGCTATAAGAGATTTTCTCGCCTTGAAAGCATTTTTAATCTGCATAAAATTTTGTGCAACTATGTCAAAATTATACACATACAAAGGTGTATCATATTTTTGTACTAATGCTTTATAATCCACTCTGCATCCTTGAAAAATTTGCCCAATATTAGCAAAAGTTTTTAGAATTTCTTATAAAAATAAAAAGACACAATAAAGAGGATTCCAATAGGTATCAATATTGCCGCCTCAGGCTTAAGTGCACCATTGAAAGCCATCTTCGCTAGGGTATAGAGAACCCCCCAACTAAAAAGCGTAAATACAATAGCACCAAAACTGAAGAGATTGAGTGAAGCTATACGAGCAGTAATAGGAACAAAATAGAAGATGATGATCATAAGAAGTGGTGCAAAAAATGGATAAAAGAGATTGTAGTAGACCACAGCTTTGAGTTTTTGGGTATCGATTTTTTGCTTATAGAAGAGTTCAAGCGCATAGATTGCATCAAGAAGGGATATGTTGCTTTTGCCTTCATATACGCTATCGAGGATTTTTGGTTTGTAGCCATAGAGTGTATTAAGATCACTTCTTCGCACCTCTATGTGGTCTCCAAAATTTTGCACAATTTTTGCTCCGAACAGATGCCAGTGATCTTGGGTAAATTTTGCTCTTTTGGCAGTGACGATCTTTTGAAGATTCCTCCCTTTGGTTTCGAATATACGAATATCAAAAGCCTCTTGCGCCAAAGGCAAGAGCTTATCAAAATAGACATAGCTACTATTGTATTTAAAATAGAGCTCTTTGGTTGCACTTTGGAGTGAGTTGTATTTGCGAATATTATCTGCATACTCATTGGCATAAGTAAAAGATGTGAGATGTAAGAAAAAGTAGATGAAAGTAAGCACTAATGAGGTCAAAAACATTGGTGCCAAAATCGCACGCTTACTGTACCCTAGTGCATAGAGTGCCACAAGTTCATTGGAGCGAATAAGCATGACTTTGAGCCCTATCATGGCAAAGACAAGTGATATGGGATAGAGGATATCAATACCGTGCAAAAATCTATAGAAAATGTAGAGAAGTTGGAGGTTTGCTGAATCTGGAAGCTTTTTGAATGCTTGTAAAAAGTCTAAACCTACAAAAAATAAAACCAAAGCACTGAGAATAATTAAAAAGTATTTGCTATAGAGTTTGGCTAAGTAGCGTTTTGCCATCGCGCCTCTTTAAAATTTTTCAGATTGTAGCAAAAAACTCTTTAGTCACAGCTTGGAGGTTTTTGGGAGTATTGACTTCTTACAACTTCAAGAGGTTTACGTGTAAGTTCTATAGCTGCATCGGCTGCTTTTTGGAGTGGTTCTTGAATGCAAGATAATTCTTGTGATGAAAAATCACTCAATACATAATGAATAACTTCTTCTTTTCTTTCAGGGCGCCCTATTCCAAACCGGATACGTATATACTCTTTTCCTATGGCTGCATCGATTGATTTGAGGCCATTGTGACCACCGTGACCGCCACCTTTTTTGATGCGGATTGCACCAAGACCGAGATCAAGATCATCATGGATAACAATAGTATGATCTAGATCAATTTTATAGAAGTTTTTGACCGCTTGGACACTCTCGCCGCTAAGATTCATATATGTAGCTGGTTTGAGAAGGAGTATTTCTCCAGCTTTAAAAAGTTCACCTTTGAAAGTCTGCTTGGAGATGGACTGAGGAGAGAGGCGGTCGATAAGGATATCGACCACCATGAATCCTACATTGTGCCTATTTTTCTCATATTTTTTGCCAGGATTACCCAATCCTACAATGAGAAACATTATTTCGCTTTTACAACACCCACAACTGCAACATGTTCTGGTGTCATATGCTCAACACCCTCTGGAAGTTCGATATCTCTGATGAGAATTGCATCACCTACATCGAGATTGCTTACATCAAGCGTAATGCTATCAGGGATATTCTCTATTGCGCCTTTAACTTTGATTCTTCTTTTTGAAGTGATCAAAACACCTTTGTTTTTGAGACCAATTGGTGTTCCAATAGTTTTGATAGGTACCATGTAGTAAGTTACTACACCAGGTTGTGCCACCATCAAGTCTACATGCAATAGATCGTATGTTACAGGATCTTTTTGGTACTCCTGCACAACAACTTCTAACTCTTTATCACCTACTTTCACTGGAAAAGCGAGTTTTTCCTTGTGGCGAACGGCTCTGATGAAATCGCCCTTCTTGAATGCCGCATTTATGTTTGGAAACTCTTTTCCATAAATGTTGGCAATAAGATAACCATCCCGTCGCAAAGCTTTTGTAGCTTTTTTGCCGGTACTCTCTCTTACAATGCCTTCTAACATTTCTCTTCCTTTTTTTAAAAATGGGAGCTTATTATAGCGAAATTAATTTTATTTTCACTTAAAGCTTAAGATCAATTATGCCATCCTCTCCCACAAGATCTGCACTCTTTTTCGTAGCTTCCACCTGTTTGAGCTTGAGCTTCAAGTCACCTTTGGATGTTGCATTTGCCAATGCCTCTTCTTCATCTATAATTCCTTTATCATAAAGATCGAGAAGTGATTGGTCAAAGGTTTGCATACCGTAGATCTTGCCACCTTCAATAGCTTCACTAATTTCACTATCACTTTTATCTATAATGAGAGAAGCAATACGCTCTGTTTTAAATAGAATCTCCAAAGCCGCAGCCCTTCCACCATCTTTTGTTTTGACAAGTCTTTGTGAAAGGATACTCTCAAGCACAGAAGCTAAGACTATGCGGATACGGTTTTGCTCCTGGCTAGGAAAGACTGATATTATCCTATTAATAGTCTCTTTGGCATCGAGTGTGTGGAGTGTAGAGAACACCAAGTGTCCAGTCTCAGCAGCATGAAGCGCCATTTCGATAGTCTCAAGGTCACGCATCTCACCAATGACTATAATATCAGGGTCTTCACGCAAAGCTGCCCGTAGAGCCCTTGCATATGAGGGAGTGTCCTGACCAAGACTTCGCTGATTGACGATAGAGTTTTTGTTTTGATGAACAAACTCCACCGGATCTTCGATAGTAATAATGTGCGCATTGCGCTTACGGTTGATCTCATCTAAAATTGCTGCCATTGTTGTTGATTTACCGCTCCCAGTGATACCAGTAACGAGCACAAGGCCTCTATGCAGATCTGCTATCTTTTTCACAGCCTCTGGTAACCCAAGCTCATCTATTGTTTTAATCTCAGTTGGAATGACACGAAAAACAGCCGAAACACCGTCTATCTGGAAAAATATGTTGCTACGGAAGCGATTTTTAGTATCATAGGAGTAGATGAGATCTACATCTTTTTGTTCTGCAAGCTCATTAAAACGGCTGCGCAAAAGCTCTTTAGCCAAAAGAAGCGCATCCTCTTTAGAAATAGTATCTGTAGAGAGAGGTACAATATCGCCATTAATACGTGCATATATTGGAGAATTGGCCTTGATATGTAAATCGCTTCCACCCAAATCTACAAGCTCTTGCAAATAGCGATTAAGCTTTTTGGTCATCCGAAAATCGTGGGAACTTGGGTTAAAGCTTTGATTCATGAGAGCTCCTTCAAAATCTCTTCAAAAGCTTGCACGAACGCATCAAGCCCCTCGTGCAAAAGTTCATCATAGACTTTTTTCATATCGATTCCGTTAGCTTTGAGCTGTATAAAAAACTTCTCAATCTCTTCATTTGATATAGGCAGCCTAGCCCTTTTGTCTCCCTCTTTGACAAAAGCTTCAATCGTCTCAACTGGAGCTGTGTTTATCGCTCTTGGAGCTACAAGTTCAGAAATATAGTAATGAGACGGATAGTTGCCACCTTTGACTCCTGTGCTTGCAAAGAGCGCTTTGGTATGCGGGAGGTTGCGTTTTTTGATCATATTGTAGATTTTTGCCGCATTCATTATCCCTACACGGCCAACTGGAAGTCCCTTTTGCGCTAAATAGGGATCAAGCTTTCTATCAAAGCGGCTTACAAAAATGCTCAAAACTGCATGGCTTTGTGAACCACTTTTGAAGCCTCTCTCCATCGCATCAAGACACTCATCTGCTTGCTTTGGCGAAAAAATGAGCGTCGCATTGACATTGACACCATCTCTTATAAGCTCCTCAATAGCTTCACATCCCGCTGGAGTCACAGGTACTTTTATCATCACATTGTCTCTACCAATTTTTGCTAAAAGTCTTTTTGCCTCTTCTACAGTCCCAAAAGCATCGTATGCAAGTCTTGGATCAACCTCTATACTAACAAAGCCATCATCTCCTTTATCATATAGTGGCTTAAGTACATCAGCAGCCATCTTGATATCTTCTATTGCTAATGCTTCATACTTTGCTTTTGCATCACCACTTAGTTTTGCTAGCTGCTCCTTGTATGCTGGTGAATTCAAGATTGCATTTTTAAAAATTGCCGGATTACTCGTAGCGCCATTGACAATATTTTGCTCAATGAGATTTTTGAGTGTTGTGTGAATGAACTCTCTTTCTATAAAATCAACCCACAATGAAAACTCGATATCTTCTAAAAACATATATCCTCCCATTTTCCATATTTTCCACTTTTTTGCAAAGCATTCTCTAGTTCATTCAAAAACTGCTCTCGTGCAATCTCTTCAGCTCCCATGCGCCTTAGATGTGCACTTGGAATCTGACAATCAATAAAATCAAAATCGAATCTTTTTGCTATATCACATAGCCTTACAAGAGCAACTTTACTCGCATCACTGCGTTTACTAAACATACTCTCACCAAAAAATACTCCACCAAGACTCAGACCATAGAGCCCACCCACAAGCTTCCCTTCATAGTATGTCTCAATGGAGTGAGCAAATCCCATCTCATGGAGCTCACAAAAGGCCTCAATGATTTCAGGCAGTATCCACGTCTCATCGCGAATATCTTTGCAGTTTTTTATAACTGCTTCAAAATTAGTATCGACGCGAACTTCATATTTTTTGAGACTCTTTTTGAGTGAGCGAGATATTTTGATATTGTCTGGATAGAGTATACATCTTGGATCTGGAGACCACCAAAGAATTGGATCACCTTCGTTGTACCAAGGGAAAATACCGTTGCGATAGGCTGTGAGGATGCGATGGGGACTCAGATCCCCGCCAAAAGCTACAATACCTTCAGGGGATGCGCGGCGAGGATCTGGAAATACGTAACTAAATCTACTTAGCTGTGGCACTACGATCATTTGAAATCGAACACCAGATACTCATTTTTATAGTCTACCTCTACTTTACCTCCATTACGGAGTTTGCCAAAGAGGATATGATCAGTAAGTGGCGTCTTGATCTCTTCGGCAATGACCCGTGCAAGCGGTCTTGCACCAAGCTCTTCACTGTAGCCTTTTTTTGCAAGATACTCTTTGGCTCTTTTGGTGAGAACAAGTGTAATGCCTTTGTTATCGAGCTGCATATTGAGCTCTTCAATGAATTTATCCACAATTCCCTCAACGATCTCAAGACTTAATGGTCTAAAGCGTATAATCGCATCGAGGCGGTTGCGAAACTCTGGCGTGAAATACTGCTTGAGCGCCTCATCAAATTTGCTCACTGACTCCTTCTTAAAGCCCATAATATTGGCTTCAGTAGCACCAACATTTGATGTCATTATGATAATGACATGTTTAAAATCTGCTACATTTCCATTATTGTCTGTTAACGTTGCGTTATCCATCACTTGCAACAAAATATTGATAAGGTCTGGATGGGCTTTCTCTATCTCATCCAACAAAAGCACCGTATATGGATGCTTACGGATTGTCTCAGTGAGTAAACCTCCCTCTTCATAGCCTACATATCCAGGAGGTGCTCCAATAAGACGCGATATGGCGTGTTTCTCCATATATTCACTCATATCAAAGCGCTCAAAATGTACTCCCATCGTGCGTGCAAGCTCCCTGGCTAATTCAGTTTTACCTACACCAGTAGGACCTACAAACAAGAACGATCCGATCGGTTTATTTGGCGGATTGAGTCCAGCACGACTGCGCTTAATAGCAGTAGCAAGTGCCTCGCACGCTTCTGCTTGTCCAAGAACGCGAGATTTGAGGCGCTCATCAAGGTTTTTGAGAATTGCCACATCATCGTGTGTCACACGCTGCGGTGGAAGACCTACCATCTTTGCAATTGTATCTTCGATATCATTGACTGTGACAACTCTACGACGCTTTTTGCGCAAGTGAAAACTAGCACCCACCTCATCTATGAGATCAATCGCCTTATCTGGAAGCTGTCTATCATTGATATATTTGTCACTAAGCTCCACAGCACTGCGCAAAGCACTCAAGTGATACTTCACATCGTGGTGCTTTTCATATTTGTCTTTGAGCCCTCTAAGGATCTTAAATGTAGTCTCTAAATCTGGCTCTTTTACGTCAACTTTTGCAAAACGTCTGCTAAGAGCTCTATCTTTTTCTAAAAAGTTACGAAACTCGCTATATGTCGTAGCTCCTATACACTTAATTGCACCACTAGCAAGAGCAGGCTTGAGCATATTTGAAGCATCCATGCTTCCACCCTGCGTCGCTCCTGCACCTACAATTGTGTGAATCTCATCGATGAACAAAATTGCTTCTGGAATCGATTTGAGCTCTTCAATGACTCCTTTGAGACGCTTTTCAAAATCACCTCTATACTTTGTGCCAGCCAAGAGTGCACCCATATCCAATGAATAGAGTGTTGCATTTTTAAGGATTTCTGGTACGTCTTGGTTTGCAATTTTAAGCGCTAATCCTTCTGCTATCGCAGTTTTTCCAACACCTGGTTCACCCACAAGCAATGGGTTGTTTTTCTTGCGACGACAAAGAATCTGCATAACGCGCTCTATCTCTTTATCGCGTCCAATTACTGGATCAATGCGCCCCTCTTTTGCCTCAGCCAAGAGATCTACTGTAAATTTAGCAAGATAACTCTCATCTTCGCTCTTTTTACTCGTTCGCTGCTCCTCTTTTGGTTCAGGACGATGGGATATCACTTCCAAAATATCAAGCTTACTAATTCCTTGCTCTTTGAGTAGATAGACACTGTATGAGTGCTCTTCATCAAAAATTGCCGCCAAGAGATCACCTACAGTCGCCTCTTTTTTATCGGCACTCTGGATATGGCGGATCATATTCTCAATGACGCGTGAAAGTGCCACGGTCTCAAAAGGCTCACGCACTACATTTGTTGGAAGCGGTTTGAGCGTATTTTCTAGATGAGCGATAAGCTTTTTTTTGAGTGTGAGCACATCAGCTCCTGCCTCTTTGAGTATCGCTTCACCCTCTGGCGAGTTGAGTACTGCCAAAAAGACATGCTCTAAGGTTAAATATTCATGACGGTGGCTTTTAGCGTAACGCACCGCTTCTTTAAAAATTGAGTTGAGTTGGTTACTAATCATTATTCTTCCTCCATTGTCGCTTTGAGCGGAAACTCATGGGCTCTGGCAAGACGATGAACCTGATCTACCTTTGTCTCAGCGATCTCATATGTGTATACACCGCATAAGCCTTTGCCCTCTTTATGAATTTTTAACATAATATTTACTGCCTCTTCATAGGTTTTGTGAAAAATCTCACACAACACATCCACTACAAAATCCATTGTAGTGTAGTCGTCATTCAGTAAAAAAACTTTATATTTTTTAGGCTCTTTGAGCTCTGTTATCTCTTGTGACTCTGTTTTTATCTCCATCTATTCCCTCTTTGTATATTCATTAATAATTATACACTTTTATAGGAAATATCAAGGAGCTTGGGAGAGCAAATTCATATTAACAAACTTTTAAGGTTTTGTCAAACTTGCACTACTTACCATATTATGGCCAATATAGGAGCCAAAATTTTCATATTTTGCAAATTTAACCTTAAATAGACTACAATTATTCTCATGAGACTCTTTATCACTGCAACAGATACAAATGTAGGCAAAACCTATACAACCAAAAAGCTTATAGAGCTCGCGGCCAAGCAAGGGTTACGACCAGGAGTGTGCAAACCAATTGAGACAGGTGTAGCAACTATACCTCTTGATGGAAAAGAGCTGCTGCAGACTTGTCAGCGCTTCAATCAATTTTATAAAGATATAGAAGTTAATGATATTGTCTTTTATAGTTTCAAGCTTCCAGCAGCTCCCTATGTAGCCAAGGGAGAGGAAAAAATCGATATTGGATTAATTTCAGAAAAGATAGAAGAGCTTGAAAAGAGTTGCGATATCCTTTTCATCGAAGGTGCTGGAGGTTTGATGGTACCAATTGAAGAGGATTACTATATGATTGATCTTATCAAAGAGAGCAAAGCTCAAGCTCTCCTCGTCACCCCCTCGCAGCTTGGCTGCATAAACCAAACACTTTTGAGTCTTGAGGCTCTGCGAAATAGATCGATCACACATTATTGGTATGTCAATCTTTTCAAAGATAAAGAAGAATTTTTTACAATTACCTATCCATTTTATAAGAAGCACTTTGGTCAAGTGCCTCTTGAGCTTACATCAGTATTTGATAATTATCTTCACAGGGATTGAGCTAAGTGGTCTGTCGCTATATTTAATGATAGTACGCCCTTCTACTTTTGCGTAGTTTTTATACTCAATAACTACATCTCTTTCGCGAGAGTATTTTGTGCGACAGCGTCTCACGACACGATATCCTGGTTTTGCTCTGCTTTGTGCGAGATTTTTGCCCACCAAAGTACCTATAACAGCCCCACCAATAGTTGCTGCTGTTTTACCGCTGCCTTTTCCAATTTGATGTCCCAAGATTCCTCCTGCAGCTCCGCCAATCACTGCGCCTACTGTCCCCTCATCTACCCCTTCATCTACAGGAACCTCTTCATTCCAGCACTCTTCGTATGGTCTTTTGCGAATCACCTCTTTATGTACTTCAACACTCTTATATACAGGGATATACTTTTTAAAAGTTATAGTTTCTGCCATTGCCAAAGCTGCAATCATACTCAGAACTATCAACTTTTTCATCTTCGCCTCCTCATATTTTTGTATAATATATGAAATTTTTGTGAGGCAATTGTGAAATGGCAAAACATCTTATCTCAACCAAAGATTTAACAAAGCAGCAAATCGAAGAGATTTTTACACGTGCGAAGAGATTTTTGCAAAATGAACCAGAAAAACTCCTAGCAAACAAGCTCATTATAACTATATTTTTTGAAAACTCCACAAGAACACGCAGCAGTTTTGAAGTGGCCGCTAAAAGACTCGGTGCTGAAGTTGTTAGCCTCGATGTCTCCAAAAGCTCAACCAAAAAAGGGGAAACCCTCTTTGATACTGCAGCCAATCTTGATGCTATGGGACCACATGCGATAGTTGTGCGTCACAAAAGTGCAGGCGTACCAAACATCTTGGCCCGCTACGTCTGTGCATCGCTCATCAATGGAGGCGATGGTGCACACGCGCATCCTACTCAAGCACTCTTAGATCTTTTTACAATCAAACAGTATATTCCAGACGTTGAAGGCAAAAAAATAGCAATCGTAGGAGATATCAAAAACTCTCGCGTAGCAAACTCCAATATTGAGCTCTTGCAGCGCTTTGGTATGGAGGTCATCCTCGTCGCTCCACCCCACTTTTTGCCAAAAACCTCACTGCGAAGTACTTACTCTTTGCAAGATGTGATCGATGAAGTGGATGTAATAATGAGTCTTCGCACCCAGACTGAGCGCCACAAATATCCCATCTATGCCTCTTTGAAAGATTATGGAAGTGAATATTGCATCACAAAAGATCTCATAGCAAATCGCAATATCATGATACTCCATCCAGGACCAGTCCATCGCAATATCGATATAAGCGATGAAGTGCTTGCTGATCCTCGCTGTAAGGTTTTAGAGCAGGTTAAGAATGGGGTAGCAGTACGTATGGCGGTTCTTGATCTTCTCATCAATGGATAGACTCTCATACTACGCAAAAAGAGGAATCCCTTTTCTCTTTGTTATAAGCTATGATAAGTGCAAGGTTTTTGCTAAACCTATAGAAGAGCTTCATAATATCTATTTCAAAGTCCCAAGTTTTAAAAATTACACCCTCCCACCAAAGATCTATCCTACAATCATTCAAAAAGAGCCGATAGATTTTGCCCACTATGCCAAAGCTTTTACATATGTGCAAGAGCAGATCCGCAAAGGCAACACATATCTGCTCAATCTTACATTCCCTACCCCCATCAAAACTTCACATTCGCTCCAAGAGATATTTTTTGCTACCAAAGCCAAATTCAAGCTCTATTTCCAAGATGAGTTTATATGCTTTTCACCTGAAAGATTTATAAAAATAGAAGATGATACTATCAGCACCTACCCTATGAAGGGAACAATCGATGCATCTATTCCAGATGCCAAAAATAAAATCCTGCAAGATATCAAAGAGATGGCTGAACACACGATGGTGGTAGATCTGCTGCGCAACGACCTCAACCAGGTAGCAAGAGGGGTAAGAGTCAAGAGATTTCGCTATGTTGATAAGATTCTTGCAGGAGAGAAAGAGCTGCTGCAAGTATCGAGCGAAATAGCTGGAAAACTCCCAAAGGATTGGACAGCGAAACTCGGAGAGATTTTTAATGCTTTGCTGCCAGCTGGAAGCATCACAGGAACTCCCAAAAAGAGCACCTGCCAAATCATTAAAAGAGCTGAAAAGTACGAAAGAGACTTTTATACAGGTATTTTCGGTTACTTTGATGGAAAGAATTTAGATAGTGGAGTTATGATTCGCTTCATTGAAAAGACACCACAAGGTCTTATCTACAAAAGCGGAGGCGGAATCACCTCTGATAGCGATGTCAAAAGTGAGTATCAAGAGCTTCTTGACAAGATCTATCTACCTCTGTAACTACAAAAGCTAGAAGCTTAGCAAAAATTTTGTCTATTGATTTGTACAAATTGGTATTCAGGGACTCCTCAAATCGCAATATTTTTGCCTGCTCGTTAATAAAAACTTTTCCCTCTACTATCATAGTATTATTTTTTACAAAAAGCTCATCAATGACAATATGGACCAACAATTGCGGCTTTTTGTCAAAATCCCATGGATAGCGGCCTACTGTAGCATTTGGAAAAGAGTTTTGCAAATAGTATACACCTCTTTGCATCAACCAATCAGCTATATCTTCGCTCAATCCAATATCTATATACTTTTTTTCATTCTTATCATAGATTTTACCCTCGAGCATATACCAGGGTAGATCTAGCTGCATCACTCCTATAGTGCACCTTTTTATACTTTGTTGTTGCGGTTGCGGGGCAGCAGGGATATAGACCTGCTTTGAACTACACCCTGCAAAAAAGATGAGTAGCAGAAAAATTAATCCTCGCATCTAATCTCCAAATACCACAGCATTTGGTTTTTTATAGATCTTTATCAAAAGCTTATTGAGTGATTGGGATGCTGTATCAATATCCTTGAGTGTCTGTTCGAGTTTTGCCTGGAACATCGAATCCTTTGCATAGCTTTGTGCTAACTTCTTATACTCTTTGAGAGTTTTTTGCAGCTCTTGCATAGTTTGTGCAAATTCTTGAGGTAAGCTCTTTGTAGCATTTTGCTCCAAAATCTTATGCAACTCTTTGATGCTCGCGTCGGTATCTACAAGGAGTTTTTGCAACGGCTTGCTGTTTTGTTTCATCATATTGCTAAATGACTCTAAACTCTCTTTAAGAGGGAGTTTTTGGATCTTATCGAGGATTTTTTGAATCTGCTCAAAGAATCTATCCTCCACACTCCTCTTTGATGGGAGCACCAAGAGACCATCAATTTTTTTCATCTTACGACTCTTCCCATCAAAGCTCAGCTCTATGTGATAGCTATTTGTAAGGAGATTGTTTTTTTGTAAAGTCGCAACAATCCCTTTTGAAAAAGCTTCTCGTAACCCCTCTTGACCACTGCGGTTTTGATCGCTAAAGGCATTGATATCAAGCATTCCTATAATTGTAGCTGTAATATCTTTGTCAAAAATTTTTGATCTGATATCTTTAATGTAACCTACTTTATACCCTTTAAAGAGTATCTCATCACCTTTATGCAGATACCCGCTCCCCTCTCCAAAATGTATCAACATTGGAATAAATTTGGCTCTCTTAGCTCCAAGCCTTGCACGCGCTGCTTCATCTTTGGAGCTGTAGAGCCAAAAGTGCGTAAGATTTTTTGATCTCTTTCGATGGAGATCTGTGGTACCAAATGCGATACCTCCCAAGAGAAGCTGTGAGATGGAAGGAGTTTTAACTTTGAGGCCACTTTGATCAATCTGCACGTCAAAGCTTTTGAGATTCCAAAACTGCGTCGTATCATTAATGTATCTATCAAATGGATGGCGGATGAAAACATATATCAATACCTCTTCACCATTTTTAGCGAGTTCCACCTTTTTTACCGATCCAGCTTCGAGATCTTTGTAGTAGATAGGCAGACCTACACTCAATGTATATGAAGAGCTGCTCTCCAATACAAATGTGCTTCCCTGGCTTGCATCGAACTCAAGTGGCGGAGACTCAAGACCCTTAAATGTATAGCGACTATTGCCTCCAAGCTTACTCTCCATTTGGATGTAACTTCCGCTCATAAGAGCATCGAGACCTCTTACTTTCCCTGCCGTAATTTCAGGCTTGACTATCCAAAATTTTGTATATTCATTGAGAAATGGCTCTACATCCCTGTTCATTCTCACATAGACTACTACGCCATCTTTTTGCTTGAGAATCTCTATCTTTTCGACTATACCAACTTTGACATCCCGAAACTTTACATACGACTGCTTTGGCTCTAGTCCTCCACTATTTTTAAAGGTTATAGTGATAAGTGGTCCAAGTTTTGTATAGTATTTGTACACCATCCAACCACCAATAATAAAAGCTACAATTGGGACAAGCCAAATAAGAAAATGGATTTCTCTCTTTTTGATTTTTACTTCAACAATCTCATCATTCTTCACAATTTTCTCCTAAAGCTCTTGGATCTAGGGCATTTGCGCTCAAAAGTGTCAATACTACCATGAGGGCAAAAGATGTCACTCCAATTCCAGGAATTATAGCTATATTTTTAAAGTGTATCAAAGCTACCAAAATTAAGACTACAAACACATCTATGAGTGACCAGGGTCCTGTAAGCTCAATGAGGAAGTAGAGCTTGATCTTTTCTCTTACTCTTTTGGCGCTGCAACGCATTATACTTATAATAAGGTAAAAAAGGATGATAAATTTGAGCATTGGAATAAAAATGGATGCTATGAAAATAATGATGGCAACAGGATAGTCACCACTTTGCCACATTGATAAGACACCCTCAAGAATTGTACTTCCATGAGACTCGGAAAACTTCGCAGTTTGCAATACAGGATAGAGGTTTGCAGGAATGTAGAAAATTATGGCAGCAAACAAAAAAGCAAGACTTTTGTGAATACTCTTTTTGCGATCATAATCCAAAGGAAGCGCACATCGCCAGCACACTTCATGATTTTTTGGGTTTGTAGCATCACAATAGAGACATCTAAGATACTTCACATCTTTCCTCCCAGATACTCCATAGCATATCTATAGGTTGCATACGCACCAAATATATTTCAATAATTATAAAAATTGCCAGTGACCAAAATGCAGGACCAAAGTAAATAGAAGAGTATTCATATATTTTGATCAGTGCAACCAAAATAGCTATAAAAAAGATATCGAGCATACTCCATCGCCTCACAACTGAGATAGCAATGAGAATATTTTTGCTAAGAGTACACAGAGGAAAAAATAGCATCAAAAAAGCATAGCAAAATAGAAGAACCATCAATAGCAGTGGAAAGATAAAGAGCACTAGCAGCGAAAAGAATGAGACAAATACAAACTCCTCATCAAAAAGGCGCAATATAGCTTCTAGCAGAGTCAATTCCCCCTGTAAACCGCTTATATTTATCGCAACAATCGGATAGATATTTGCTATTGTAAAAAATATCAAAGCACTTAGTGAAAATGCAAAGAGTTTTTGCAAAAGCAGTGGATCATTGCTATATAAAAAGCTCTCACATGTTGCACAATAGGCTGCTTCGTTCTCTTGCAAATGTTTCTTCTTATTGGGTGTTTGGCAATGGTGGCAGATTATAATATTTTTAAGTTCACTATTCATCGTAAAATAGTAGCATAAATTTAAGCCAAGCATTAGATTTATAAAAGTATAATGAAAGTACATCATAAAGTTAAGGAGTTTATTATGAACAAATTGCAAGAAAAAATTGCTCTTTACAAAGAGAAGATCAAAGAGATTGAACCAAAGTTTGATGAAACGCTGCTAGAAAAGATCACAAAGAGTCTTGGCCCATCAATCTACAAAAAAGATGCAGAGACTGTATCATGCTCAAGCCCCGATGAGCTAGAGAGAGTCAAGAAAAACTTTATCATCAAAAAGCTTGGGATCGATGCAAGTGATGATGAGCTCGATAAAGCTCTCAAAGAGGTGTGCGAAAAAATGGGCTCATCCAACCGCAATAAATATAGAGCAATCTTTTACTATCTCTTGGTTAAAAAGTTTAAAAAAGAGAATCTTTACTCTTAATGACACAGATCTATGAGAAATTAGGTCTCTTCTATCTTGGTAAGCAGGTAGATCAAAAAGGTGAAGAGACCGGTCTTTTAGAGCTTATCAAAAACAAACACCTTACTACTCATGCCGCAATTATCGGGATGACCGGTAGCGGCAAGACCGGACTTGGGATCGGTATCCTGGAAGAAGCGGCAATCGATAAAATCCCTGCTCTTATCATAGATCCAAAAGGTGATATGGGCGATCTGCTTCTAGCATTTGAAAATCTATCTCCTCAAGAGTTCGTACCCTGGATAGATCCTCTTGAAGCACAAAAAAAGGGACTGAGTGTCGAAGAATATGCAGATAAAATCGCTGCAATGTGGCAAGAGGGGATAGAGAGTTTCTACCAAGATAGATCTCGTATCAAAAAGCTCAAAGAATCAGCAGATTTCACTATCTATACACCAGGAAGCAGTGCTGGTGTGCAGATTTCACTGTTAGCAAGTTTTGATGCTCCAAGCAAAGAGATTATTGAAGATACTGATAGCTATAGCTATATGCTTGCAGCAAGTGCAAACTCCCTACTCGCTCTGTTGGGTCAATCGCAAGAAGAGGCAACAAATGAATTTATACTCCTCTCAAATATTTTGGATTTTTATTGGAAAAAGGGAGAGAGTCTCACTCTTGAGCAGCTCATTGCAAATATCATCAACCCACCATTTAAAAAGATAGGAATTTTGCCACTTGAGGGATTCTACCCAGCAAATGGGCGTACCAAACTAGCGCTCAAACTCAACAACCTCATCTCTCATCCATCCTTTAGCAACTGGATCAAAGGAGAACCTCTCGATATTGCAAAACTCCTCTACACCCAAAATGGCAAGCCACGAATGAGTATCATGTATATCGCACACCTCAGTGACAATGAGAGGATGTTTTTTGTCACATATCTCCTCAACAAACTCATTTCGTGGATGCGAACACAGAGTGGAACATCGGCTCTGCGAGCGTTACTTTACATGGATGAGATATTTGGCTACTTTCCGCCAAATGCAAATCCTCCGTCAAAAGAGCCTATGCTTTTACTCCTCAAGCAGGCTCGCGCATTTGGAATAGGTGCAGTGCTCTCTACCCAAAACCCAGTGGACATAGACTACAAAGGGCTTGCAAATATCGGCACATGGTTTTTGGGCAGATTGCAAACAAAGCAAGATATCGAAAGAGTTATCGATGGACTGCTCAAAAACAGTCCAGATGCTCTTGATAAAAAGAGAATAACCCAAATACTCTCAAATCTTCCTAAACGCACCTTTTTGCTGCGCAGCATCCACAAAGAAAATCTAGAAATTTTCAAAACTAGATGGGTACTTAGCTATCTCAAAGGGCCTCTAAACAAAGAGGAAATCGCAAGACTCATGGCAGCCAAAAAAGAGGAAAAAAATTCTGCACAAACTGCTCAGAACACTCTAAAGCCAAAAAGCTCTCTAGCACAAAAGCCTCTCGTTCCAGCTGGAATTGATGAATATTTTGAAATCTACAATCCAAGCACACAAACTTTTCGCTTTGCTCCATTTATTCAGGCAAAAGCTACACTCCACTACTACAACCAAACACGTGGTATAGATACTCTCCAAGAAGTTTGCTATGAATTTGCAGCGCAAGATATGGATCTTGAAGCAATGGAAGAGTGTGATGAGCGAAGTTTAGCTACAAAGCCACCAGAAAATTCCGTATTTGCTGCGTTACCATCCCAGCTGCTAAGTAAAAAAGGGTGGGTAACGCTAGCAAAAGATCTACGCAATATGCTCTATATAAATAAGCATCTTACTCTCTATAAAATTGCAAAACTACGTATTGAATCAACTCCTGAAGAGTCGCTTGAAGATTTTAAAGCACGCGCTTTGGCACTTTTGCGGGATAAAAAGGAGCAAGAGCGAGAAAAGATTCAAAAACGCTATGAAAAAAAGCTCAAGCAGCTGCAAATTAAACTCAGACGCGCTTATGAAAAACTCGAAAAAGAGAAAGAGGAAGCAAAAAGCAAGACTACCGATACAATCATATCTATTGGTATGACACTCCTTGACTCACTCTTTGGCCGCAAAAAGATAAAGAGCTCCACCATTGCAAAAGCTGGCTCTACAATTTCTAAAGCCAAAAGAGCCTATAACGAGTATGATGATATTGAGAGCGCAAAAGAGCGCATTGAAGAGTTAGAGCACGAAATCGAAACAATTCAAGAAGAGCTTGAAGAGGAGCTAGAGAAACTAGAAAATAGATATACATTTGAAAACTTTCCTATCCAAGAGATCATCATTAAACCACGCAAAAGCGAAATCAAAACAAGGCTGAGCCTCGTATGGAAGCAGATAGATTTATAAAAACTGCTCTAACTGCTTGAGACCGTCACTGATATCTATATTTTCATAGTAGTCTCCCACTGCAACTCTGTTGACTTTGGGAGGCTTGCTAAATTGCTTTTTGTCATAAAGTGCTACACTCCAAGGACCAAAAGGAGCTGAGCGTATCCAATTTGTCGCACCAAAAAGACCAATGGTTGGAGTTTTATAGACTGCTGAGATATGCATTGGGGCCGAATCCGTTGAGACAGTAAGATAGGCATTTTTAAGAATATTTTTTAGCTCTTGGAGATTGGTCTTTCCAGCTACTACCTCTTTTTTGCCTACAATGTGCCGAGAAAGTTCTTCTACATACTCTTGCTCGTTTTTATCACCTGTGAGAACAAATTCCAGACCAAATCTTTCATACAAAATTTCACTAAATTCATGCCACTTGTGAAAAGGCAAGCGCTTTGATATCCATTTGGGACTTGAGCCTACATTGAGCACAATATAGCTTCGCTCTTTTTTTGTAAAATTTACATCAAGTTCACCAACCAATCTACTCTTTTTTGCAATATCGTAAAAGATATAAGTAACACTTTGATCAAAATCTACACCTTTATTGTCGATGTTTTTGAAAAATGAGCGAATAAAACGGCTTCTATCGTTGTTTTGTAGATCTATAAAAAGCCCTAAATGCTCCTTTTTAAGCCTATAGATAAACTGCAAAACATCTATGATATTTTTACTTTTGAGAATAATAATATCCTCAAACTCATCTTTTAAGAGTTCATATCCCATTGGTGAAGTGAGTATTGTAGGTTTTTGTTCGAAAGCTTTGAATACCGGAATAGAAGCAGCAATATCCCCCAATGCGCTAAAGCGATAGATTCCAAACTTCATAAAACTTCCAAAATTTTTTTTGCTATATAGTTATACCCATCTTGGTTGAAATGGGTATTGTCAAGATAGAACGCCTTATTTTTTTCAAAATCATCATAGATTTTGACCACTTTACAGTTATCATTTTCTTGCGATAGCTCATCTAATATTGTGTTATAAAGCTGTATATCTCTGTTTCTAAATAGCTGCGAAAGATGAGGCGGAGTTTCGATGAGAATCACCTCTTTTGCTTGTTCTATAATTTTTTGTAAATTCTTTTTATATTCTTTGGGAGGGACGACATACTTTTGCCCTAAAATTTCATTGAGTCCAAGTTTGCGCGCAATCTTTTTATATTTTTTCACAAATTTTCTCGCGATTTTTCTCAATATATTATCCGGATAATAAAGAACATATGGTGCATACTTAAATGTCTTCCAGCTATCTACAAGACCATAAGCTATGATGACAAAATCTGGTTTAATAGATTTATACTTATTAAAAAGGATCAATCCTTCTCTAGTAGTACTCATGGTGATTCCACAATTAATCGCTTCGGCTTGCAATTCCTGGGCTATCAAATCAATATAAGTTTGACCTTTGAAACTATTTGCCCCTCGCATATTGCAATCGCCTAAGGCCAAGACCACTTTTTTTTCCAAATAGATTCTCCAGTAGTAGTAGTAAAGTTATTATAGAAAGATTGATTTTTGTCAGATATTGTAGCGTATTGAAGATTAATTTTTGGTGGAGGTGTCGGGAATCGAACCCGAGTCCGGAAACAACCGACCATAGGCCTCTACGTGCGTAGTAGCGCTGATTGATCTCGACTACTGTAGGCTCAGCGCCCGAAACCTACAGTAGTCCAGCCTCAAGGTGTCGATATCTGGCTAGGCAACCAGATATCCTAGCCCTCTAGAGGATGACCCCGCAAAATCCTATCCCAGAGGGCAGGGATAGGTGCGAGGGACCGTAAGTTCTTAACTTACGCTGCTACTGCGTAAGCCGGTCTGTAATCTGTATTGTTTGCGTCTATTTTTTTGAGGAGTTTTTACGGCGTTCCTCAAGCCGGCACGCAGCCTATGACCGACTGCTCCCGTCGAAGCCATGTCACCCCCATATTTTGGGGCAACCAGCTAGGAGTTGATTAATTCCTTAATCTTTCCTGAAAGCTCGGCAATTTTAGCAATTTTTTGGCTATTTGTCAAGCCATCATCCAGCAAAATTTTCACAAATGCACTTCCCACTATAACTCCATCTACATCTTTGGCCTTCTCTTTGGCTGTCTTCTCATTGACACCAAATCCTAGATACACCGGCGTATCTGTACTCTGGCGAATCCAAACGATAATTTGGCTAAGATCTTCTCTTTTTTGTGCACCTGTAATTCCGGCATAGGCTACAAGATAGATAAACTTCTTTGCATTTTCACAGATAAGATCGACTCGCTCTTTTGTATCAGTAGGTGCAACAAAATCGATGAGAGCTAACTCATGCTCATCAAAGAGTGGCCTATAAGCGAGCGCTTCTTCGTAAGGTAAATCTGGAATGATAAATCCACTCACACCAAGCTCTTTGGCCTCTTTGATACTTCTTTCTACACCTCTATGATAAAAAGGATTGAAGTAGCCCATCCATAGCGTATCAATTTCGTTGGCTACAGCCTTAGTAATATCTAATACATCAGCAAACTTAAACCCATTTTGTAGTGCTTTTACATTCGCTTCCTCAATCACGGGACCATCTGCTACCGGATCGCTAAAAGGAATTCCCAATTCAACACTATCTAATCCCTTCTCTTTCATAGCCAAAATGAGATCGATTGTAAACTCTTTGTCTGGGTATGCACTAGTAATGTAGCCAACGAGTTTTTTCACTACTATCCTTTGCCTTTTTGATTGTAATTATACACTTTTTTTGATAAAATGAATTTAGTTTCTAAAGGGGGAGAAATGGCCAAAAAGCACACTATCACCACCATCAAGGCAGCAAAAAATAAAGAGAAACTCGTGATGGTCACTGCCTATGATGCTCTCTTTGCCAAACTCTTTGCACCCTATGTAGATATGATTTTGGTAGGTGATAGTCTCAATATGATTTTTGCTGGCAGCCCCGATACTCTCAGTGCTACTATGGAGCAGATGATCTATCATACACAAGCTGTCTGCGCAGGTGCACCTGAGAGTTTTATAGTCTTTGATATGCCTTATGGCAGCTATACAAATAAAAAGAGTGCTCTTAAAAACGCAATACGTGTCTACAAAGAGACTACAGCAGATGCTATTAAGCTTGAAGGTGGTACTGAGAAAGCCTCTATCATAGAACATCTTGTAGAAAATGGTATAGCAGTAATGGGTCATATCGGCTTGCAGCCACAATCTGTTAGAAGCGAGGGAGGCTACAAAGTCGTCAGAGATGCCAAGAAACTCCTCCAAGATGCAAAGGCTTTGGAAAAGGCTGGAGTATTCGCAATAGTCTTGGAAGGTACAGAGGCTCATATAGCCAAAGAGGTGGCAAAAAGTGTCGATATTCCTGTCATAGGCATAGGAGCTGGCGTGGATGTGGATGGACAGGTGCTTGTGTGGAGTGATATGTTGGGTTTTTTCGAAGATTTCAAGCCAAAATTTGTCAAAAAGTATCTTGATGGAGCAACACTTGTCAAAAAGGCAGTGAGTCAATACGCCAAAGAGGTAAAAGAAGGAAAATTTCCGACAAAGGATTATAGCTACTGATGGAACGCATTGTAGAAGTTGAAAAATTTAGTGAAGAGAGCTGTTTCGAAAGCTCATTGCGTCCAAGTAGCTGGGATGAGTATATTGGCCAAGAGAAGGTCAAAAAACTTCTCAAAACCTTCATAGAAGCTGCTAAGAAAAGAGGTGAGAGCCTCGATCATATCCTCTTCTTTGGACCTCCGGGACTTGGTAAAACAACATTAGCAAATATCATCGCTCACCAGATGCAAGCCAGCATCAAAGTCACTGCTGCTCCTATGATAGAAAAGAGTGGAGATTTAGCGGCTATTTTGACAAATCTCGAAGAGGGAGATATCCTCTTTATTGATGAGATCCACCGTCTCTCCCCTGCAATCGAGGAGATTCTCTATCCTGCTATGGAAGATTTCCGACTCGATATTATCATAGGAAGTGGACCAGCTGCACAAACTATCCAGATAGATCTGCCACGCTTCACTCTCATAGGTGCAACTACCAGAGCCGGAATGCTCTCGAGTCCTCTGCGTGATAGATTTGGCATGCATTTTAGGCTTGAATTTTATACACCAAATGAACTTGGTGCCATTATTACCAATGCTGCAGCAAAACTTGGTAAGGGAATCGAAAAGAGTGCAGCCTTGGAGATTGCTAGGAGAAGTCGTGGAACACCACGTATTGCTTTGCGTCTTTTGAAAAGAGTGAGAGATTTTAGCGATGTGGCAAATGAAGATACGATCTCTCATGCAAAAGCCCTTGAAGCTCTTGAAGCCCTCGGAGTAGATGAGCAGGGGTTTGATGAGCTGGACTTAAAACTGCTACGACTCTTAGCCGAAGCAAAAGGGCGTCCACTAGGACTCGGAACCATTGCAGCAGCCTTAAGTGAAGATGAGGGGACTATTGAAGATGTAATAGAGCCCTTTTTGCTTGCAAATGGCTATATTGAGCGCACAGCCAGAGGAAGGGTAGCCACGCCAAAGACATATGAACTTTTAAAACTCACACCAAAAATCCAGAAGAGTCTACTGTAGGAGCATTATGAAACCGATACACTTTTTAGGCCTTTTGCTCTTAGTTGTAGGATATTTTCTCTATCAAGTCTTCTATCCCTACATTTCTCCTATTACTATAGCGATCCTTTTGGCTCTTGCAACATTTAAAATCCACCTCTTTTTTGCCCATAAATTCAGTTCTCGTTTCATTCCCTCCCTCCTTAGCACCCTCCTCTTGGCCATTATCTTCTTTGCACCTATTATCTATATCATCACAAACGCTGCAACGTTTGTGACAAAGATAGATTTCTCTTTGATGGTGGAGTCTTTTGAGCACCTCAAGCAGTGGCTTGCAGAATTTTTGGCTGAGCATAAAACATTTTTTGGTGGGGTGGATATGCAGAGCTTCACTGCTAAAATAGACGCAAACTCCATCATCAACTCAATTGTACAAACTGCTACATTTTTAGGAAAAAAGAGTGCAATCTTTCTCAAAGATACAGTATTGATCCTTATTTTCTACTTCTTTGCCAACTTTTATGGCAAAGATCTGCTTCTTTACTTCCAAAAAATAATTCCTCTCAAAAAAGAAGATAGCAAAACAATCTTTGAAAATCTTGCAGGTGTGCTAGGTGTAGTGTTTAACTCTATTATTGCTACTGCAATCTTTGAAGGATTTTTGTTTGGTATCATTGCGCAAATTTATGGCTATAATGGACTTGTATTTGGTATACTCTACGGGTTTGCTTCACTTATTCCTGTCATTGGTGGAATTATTATGTGGCTGCCTCTCTCAATCGATCGCTACTTTCATGATGATACATCAGGAGCGATAGTCATCGCACTCTACTCTATTATTGTCATCTCTATTATTGCAGATACTTTTATCAAACCAATTATTATCAAATATATCGATGATGTGATGATTGAGGAGTCCCATGTGAAGATCAATGAACTCCTCATATTTTTCTCAATTGTCGCAGGACTCTCTAGCTACGGCTTTTGGGGTATGATCATAGGCCCTGCTGTAGTAGCTCTGACAATTAGTCTCCTCAACCTCTATCCAAAACTGGCACAATTCAAGGAGTAGCTACTCCTTTGTTATGCGATCACGTCCTCTCTTTTTGACATACTTGATCACAAAATAGGGAAATACAGCCAATATTATCATAAATACAAATGTTGCATAGAGCCCTATCATATGCGTATCACTCATACACCCTCCTTTTTGATAGATATATCCATAAGATTGTGCTTGCTCCCATCATTACAAGTGAAAGTAGCTGCCCCATCGTCATCCAACCGCAGCAGATAAATCCCAGTTGAATATCTGGAGCTCTGAAAAATTCAGCTAGAAAGCGAAAAAGTCCATATAAAAATCCATAGAGGATTATAAGCTCCCCATCAAACCTCTTTCTCTTACGATACCAAAAAAGGATAGCAAAAATTACTAAACCCTCCAAAAATGCTTCATAGAGTTGTGAAGGATGGCGCAAAACTCCTCCCACATAAATACCCCATGGCACATCGGTAGCTCTTCCGACAAGCTCTTGATTGAGAAAATTTCCAATACGCCCAAAAATATATCCAAGAGGTACAGAAACAGCCACGATATCAAGGAGCAGCCAGAAGTTTTTGTGGTACCTCTTGGCATAGAGATATGTAGCAAGCAAAAAGCCAATAACTGCACCGTGATAGCTAAATCCACGTATTCCTACAAAATGACCATTGAGGAAAGGGTTAAATATTTGCCATGGATGTGTAATATAATATGATGTGTGTGGATCATAAAAAAGAATATAACCTAATCTTGCTCCAAGTATTACTCCAATCTCTGCGTAGATGAAATAGGTATCGAGCTCTTTTTTTGTAAATGGCAGCTTGTCATGGCGTACGAGCCACTCAGCAAAGAGTAGTGCAGTAATGAGTGCAAGAAGATACATAATCCCGTACCAGTGGACGGGTATACCAAAAAGATTGAATGCTACAGGATTAAAATGTTCATAGATATGCTGCCAATACTCCATCGCCAACCTTGAATTAAATTCAAGGAATTATAGCGAAAAGAGTTTAGGCAGCTTTTTTGGCGACTTGTGGAGTACTCGTGAGGCTTTTCTCATATGCTTCGAGGAGTTGATCAAGAAGATTGAAAAGATTTTCGGATGTGGCTTCGAGGCGTTGAAACTCTTTATAGATATCATCTTGATGGGTCATTATGAATTGTTGGAAATCTGGTCTTTGCACAAGCTCTATAATACGTTTAGAATAGTCATGGATCATCTTGTGCGGCT